>CAXNHY010000001.1:0-45310 GCA_964202425.1 Microbacteriaceae bacterium MWH-Ta3
ACAGCGTCGTTGATGGTGTACTTGACCGTGAGGGGCTCGTCGCTGGTCTTCTCATACGAACCGAACTCTTCGCTCGTCAAGAGCGCAGGGGTGTTGTCGTAGTAGTTGAAGCCTGAGTTGGCAACATACGAGGGAAGCAAGTTTGCAACGTTGTTGCCACTCGCCGACGACGCGTTGAACTCAGACGCGATGTCATTCCAGGCGACCGTGATGGACGTACCTTCGATGACCTCGGACTGGTAAGGCAGTGCACATCCAGAGAGGACAAGTGCGCCCGCTCCGATGACAGCTGCCGAAGCGAGAATTCGCTTAGATTTCACTGTTTACCTCCTAGGAAGCGTGGTTTTTTGCGTCACATGTTTTGCGACCCACGCCGTGATGAATCCAACACTATTGCCGATAGCGTTGAGAGTAAAACCACGATGGATACGGTTCGGTAACGAAAACGCCTTCCGTGCTGAGCACGAAAGTGGAGGGGACACAAGAAAATGGCACGAATTAAGTGGGAAATCGTTATTGTTCTCGCGCTCTCTTACGGGATGTCGGCACTGTATTCGGTTGTGCGAATTGTCAATCGATTGCTCGATACAGCACCTCTCGGCGCTCAAACAGCGACGTTGAACCGGCCCCTGGCGCAGCAGGAATTCTTCGATCTCATTTTTCAACTTCTCGGTGTCGCGAGCGGACTGGCGCCGGTTGCCCTCGTGTTGTGGCTCGTGTGGCGTGACCGAAAACCCCACTTTGCCGACATCGGCCTCGGTTGGAATCCCGGCGAGCGCCTGGTTGGTCGGGAGCTTCTCGCGGGTGTCGGTCTTGCTGCAGCCATAGGCATCCCCGGAATTGGTGTGTACCTTGCCGCCAAAGTACTCAACCTGGGGGTCACTATTGTCCCCACCGAACTCGACGCCCACTGGTGGACAGTTCCCGTATTGCTCCTGTGGGCACTTCGCGCAGGGCTCGGCGAAGAGATTGTCGTTGTCGGCTATTTGTTCACGCGTTTGCGTCAGCTCGGCTGGACACCGTGGGTAATTGTTGTGTCAGCTGCCGTACTCCGCGGAACGTATCACTTGTACCAGGGTTTCGGTGGTTTCCTCGGAAACATCGCAATGGGCCTGATTTTCGGGGCGATTTACCTGCGCACGAAACGACTTCTGCCGCTCATCACAGCACACGTCGCGATCGACACTGTCGCGTTTGTCGGATACCCGACCGCGCTCGCACTGTTTCCCGACGTTTTCGCCTAGTCGGCGAACGCTGACGGATCAGGGCACGCGCACGCGAGATTGCGGTCACCGTATGCTCCGTCAACTCGACGGACCGGTGGCCAGTACTTCGTTCGCTCGGTGCGAGGCAGGTCAGAATCCATCCCCAACCACGGGTACGCAGCGACTTCGCGTGAGTAGGAGTGGTTCCACTCGCCGACAAGGAGCGACTGAGCTGTGTGCGGTGCGTTAACGAGTGGGTTGTCGTCAGCGGGCCATTCACCGCGGGCGACTGCTTCTGCTTCGCGCTTGATTCCGATCATCGCTTCAACGAATCGGTCAAGTTCTCCGATGTCTTCACTCTCTGTTGGTTCGACCATCAGAGTTCCCGGCACTGGGAACGACATTGTTGGTGCGTGGAAACCGTAATCGACGAGTCGTTTGGCGACGTCGTCGACGGTTACGCCCGTTTCCGCCGTGAGTGGGCGGAGATCGAGGATGCACTCGTGAGCAACGAGCCCGTTCTCGCCCGAATACAGGACGGGATAGTGCTCACGAAGTCGAGCAGCAACGTAGTTCGCTGAAAGAACAGCGGCTGCCGTCGCGTGGCGAAGGCCATCCGACCCCAGCATCCGCACATAAGCCCACGAAATGGGCAAAATGCTCGGGCTACCGAACGGCGCTGCCGCGATTGGCCCACCGGCGTGGATGAACTCTCCCGGCTTCCCCGTCGCTGAATCGAACGCTGGGTGATTGACCGCTTGAGCCATCGGGTGCCCGGGCAAGAAAGGAGCCAAGTGAGCTTTCGCGGCAACTGGGCCAACACCGGGACCGCCGCCGCCGTGAGGAATGGCGAACGTCTTGTGGAGGTTGAGGTGCGAAACGTCTCCCCCGATGTCGCCGTAGCGGGCGAACCCGAGAAGCGCGTTGAGGTTTGCGCCGTCGATGTAGACCTGACCACCTGCGTCGTGGACCGCCGCGGTTATGGTCTTGATTCCGTGTTCGTAAACACCGTGAGTCGACGGGTAGGTGACCATGAGGGCTGCGAGAGTGTCGCGGTGCTCCTCGATTTTCGCGTTCAAGTCGGCGATGTCGACGTCACCGTTTTCCTCACACGCAACAACGACAACCTTCATCCCGGCCAGGATTGCGGATGCCGCGTTGGTGCCGTGGGCGCTCGACGGGATGATGCACGTGACGCGGTGTGCGTCTCCGCGCGAAAGGTGGTAGCCGCGAATAGCGAGAAGGCCGGCAAGTTCACCCTGCGATCCAGCGTTGGGCTGAAGGCTGATCGTGTCGTAACCCGTCAACTCGACGAGCCACTCTTCCAACTGGGAAATGAGGAGAAGGTACCCGCCGACGTCGCTCACGGGTGCGTAGGGGTGCAGCCCGCCGAACTCACGCCACGTGACGGCTTCCATCTCTGTCGCTGAGTTGAGCTTCATCGTGCACGATCCGAGCGGGATCATGCCGCGGTCGAGTGCATAGTCCTTGTCAGCGAGGCGCTTGAGGAAACGCATCATTGAGGTTTCGCTTCGGTACGAGTGGAACACGGGGTGCGTGAGGATCTCGTCACTACGCACGAAGGTCGCCTGGATGGCTGTGTCGACAAGTGTCGGTGATGTCGTCGACTTCTCGGGCGCAAGTCCGAAAATCGGGTCGAGCAACACGTCGTCTCCGCCCGCAAGAATCCCCGTTGCATCACCAATGGACAGCTCGTCGAACGACAGTTGAATCGTGTCTGCGTCGACGACGTGAAGCAACACTCCACTCGAGTGTGCTGATTCGGCAATAGTCGACGCTTTGCCTGGGACTCGAACCTGAACAGTGTCGAAGAAGGTGTCGTGAACAATGGTGTGGCCTGCAGCCGCAGCACGGCGCGCGAACCTCGCGGCCCGTTCCGCGACGGCGACAGCAATCTCGCGGAGCCCCTGCGGTCCGTGATACACGGCGTACATTGCCGCGAGAACTGCAAGGAGAACCTGGGCCGTACAAATGTTTGAGGTGGCCTTTTCACGGCGGATGTGCTGTTCGCGCGCCTGAAGCGTCAGACGATACGCGGGCTTTCCGTCAGCGTCTCGCGAAACTCCAATCAATCGTCCTGGCATCTGGCGCTCGAGGCCGGCTTTGACGGCGAAGAACGCTGAGTGAGGGCCACCGAAACCGAGCGGGACACCAAATCTCTGCGAGGAGCCAAGAACGATGTCTGCTCCCATCGATCCTGGGGAACGCAACAGCGTCAGCGCGAGAAGATCGCTGCCAACAATGGTCACAATTCCGGCGGCGGTTGCTGCCTCGAGGTCGCCGGCAATATCGCGAATTCGTCCTGATGCACCGGGATACTGAAGGTATGCCCCGAACGCACCGTCGGCGATCGCGTTTGCTCCATCACCGGCGGCAAAATCAACGAATCGAAGCTCAACACCGATCGGCTCAGCACGCGTTTCCAACACTGCGCGAACCTGCGGGAAGACGTCGACGTCAACGAGGAATGTCGTGGAGGCGTTGCCCGAGACTCGTCGCGCCATGAGCATCGCTTCAGCAGCAGCAGACGCTTCGTCAAGCATGCCCGCGTTTGCAGTGCCCATGCCCGTAAAGTCGCACACCATGGTTTGGAACGTGATGAGCGCTTCGAGCCGTCCCTGCGAAATCTCGGGCTGGTAAGGCGTATACGCCGTGTACCACGATGGGTTTTCCAGAATGTTCCGTTTAATGACCGACGGCATGACTGTCTCGTAATATCCGAGACCAATGAGGCTTCGGTTGACCGTGTTTTCGTTTGCGAGCGCTCGCAACTCTGCGAGCGCTTCTCGTTCACTGGCAGCTGCAGGAATGCGTGAGGCAAAATCACCCTGGCGAATTCCGCCGGGTACCGCGGCAGTCATCAACGCGTCGAGCGAGTCATAACCGAGTCGGTCGAGAAGTACGGACTGTGAATCGCCCGTAATGCCAATGTGTCGTGAACGGAAGTCGGCCATGTTCTTACTCGGCGATCATTGCTTCGTAGTCGTCCGCTGACATGACGTCACCGATCGAGGAGAAGTTGACGGAGAACAACCATCCGGCGCCGTAGGGGTCGGAGTTGACCAACTCGGGCGAGTCGATGACGGCCTGGTTTGCTTCGACAATGTCACCTGAGACCGGGGCGAAGAGTTCGCCAACAGACTTAGTCGACTCAGCCTCACCGACGATGGAGCCGGCTGAAATTGTGGTTCCAGCCTTGGGCAGGTCGACGTACACGATGTCGCCAAGAGCGTCAGCTGCATACTGTGTGATTCCAACGACGGCAACACTGCCTTCGACGCGAATCCATTCGTGTTCGCTGGTGTACTGAAGGTTTGCGGGGATACTCATGAGCGGGCCTTTCGAGAATAGAAGGGTAAAGGTACTACAACTGCTGGTATTTCTGTTCCGCGGACATCGACGGTGACGGTCGTGCCGAGCTCCGCAAAATCTGGTTCGATGAGCGCAAAGGCGATGGGGAAACCAAGGGTTGGTGACAGCGCACCCGAGGTGACAACGCCAATTGTCCTCCCGTTTGCGTGAACCGGGTAGTCGGCTCGCCCCGCTCGCTTGCCCTCCGACTGAAGCCCAACGAGTCGCGGCGCGTTAGCTGAGACACCGGCCATCACACCGTCTCGGCCAACGAAATTGTCCTTTGACATATCGACAACCTTTTCCATTCCGACCTGGACTGGCTTGAGGTCGAGCGACAGTTCGTGACCGTACAGCGGCATTCCCGCCTCGAGTCGAAGCGTGTCCCGGCAGGCAAGCCCGCAGGCGAGCAAATCAAATTCCGCACCTGCAGCTTCGAGTGCACGCCACAAATCAGCGGCGTGCGCGTTGTCGATGTAGAGTTCGAAACCGTCTTCTCCGGTGTAGCCGGTGCGGCCGACGAGAACGGACTCGCCGTTGAATTCACGGGGCAGGCATCTGTAGTAACCGAGTTCGGCAAGCCCCTCCGCCGAGAAACCCTGGGTTGCCTCAAGAATCGCAAGAGCGTTCGGGCCCTGCACCGCAATGAGGGCAACTTCTTCCGACCGATCCTCAACGACGCAATCAAAAGATTCTGCGCGATCACGAATCGCCGCGGCTGCTGGGAATCGGTTTCCTGCATTCGCGACAACCAAAAACTTTTCTTCCCCGAGTCGGTAGACAATGACGTCATCGACAACCGTCCCCGCCTCTGACAAGATAAGCGAGTACTTTGCGCGGCCAAGCGGAATCGACGACAGTGTTCCGGCGAGCGCGTAATCGAGAGCGGCGGCGGCTCCTGGGCCCGTGAGGTAAATCTCGGCCATGTGAGACAAGTCGAAAATGCCAGCAGATGATCGGACCGCGTGGTGCTCAGCGAGGTCAGAGGTGTACCGAACGGGCATGTCCCATCCCGCGAAATCGGTGAAAGACGCTCCGCGTTCGCGATGGATTGCATCAAGCGGTGATTGCGTGAGTGTCATGAATCCTCCGGGTGTCATCGCACAAACGCGGCACGTCTGCGTGACTCCCCCTCTGTTTCGGGACCTGAGAGTTTCGGGCATAAGCCCTTTCACCGACGGCGGAGGAGTTAACCTCGCTTTTCAGAGTGACCTGGCACTGCGGTACGCGGACCTGAGAGTTTGGCGGGGAGGCTTGCTCCTTCGGTGACCGGCTAGCCGGTCTCTCCCGCAGTGTTGAGCGGTCGTGTTGAGTTGTGCTGTCAGTCTAACGCCGCGGGCGCGTTTTGGCTCTGCCCGATTAGCGTTTCTCGAGCCCGATTTAAGGCCTAGTCCAACCATCGGCTTCGAGAACTTGCATCTTCTCCTCGATAAGGACGGCGATGAGCTCTTGTGACAAGGGTTCGTCGACTCGAAAGTGCAGCGACGACATCGTTCGAGTGAAACCCTCGAGGTGCCTCTCGATCCCGACAAAGACCCGACCGCTGTGCGGCAAGAACGCACAGTGGTTCTTGAACGCTGCGATGCCGGCAACGACTTTGCCATTCACCACGAACCCTGGCATTCCATATGAGATCTTTTGGGTCGCGTTCGGGATGACGGCCAGTATTCGCCGGCGCACCTCTTCGAGCGTCGAGCGCTTGGGCTCAGGCAGCGCCTGGATGTAGGCGTCAACTTCGGCAACACCTGCGCCCGGGTCGTTAGACAATTTGGGCAAATTCCTCTGCTGCGCGGGTCGAACCGCCAACGAGAATGACGTCGCCGTCGACCAGTTCTGACAGTGAATCCGCCGGGAGCCACACCGCGTCATCGTGTCGAATTGCGAGGATGGTGACATTAAACCGTGATCGAACACGCGATTCCCCGAGCGTACGTCCAACGAGCTCACTGTTTGCGGTCATCTTGACGATGACATAGTCGTTGTCAATTTCGAGGAAATCGAGAGCTGCACCTCGCACGAGGTGGGCCACGCGACGACCCATTTCCTTCTCAGGGTAAACAACGTGGTGAACGCCAAGTTGACTGAGAATTCGTCCGTGGGCGTCGTTTAGTGCCTTGGCCCAAATTGATGGAATCCCGAGGCTGACGAGCATCGACGCTGTGAGGATGCTGGCCTGCAAATCTGACCCAATTGCGACAACCACGCGCTCGAACTGGTCGACGGATAGCTCCCGCAAGACCTCTTCGCGAGTTGAATCTGCGACCACAACCCGAGTCAGCTGACCGTTGAGGCGTTGCACGACATCCTCGCGTGCGTCAATTCCAAGGACCTCGGTACCCGTATTCATGAGCTCAATAGCGAGTTCTTGGCCGAAGCGGCCCAACCCTATGACGGCGACGCTGTCCGCCCTCGCGATTCGACTGCCGCTCACTCCGGTGAAGATGCTGTTCTTAGCCAATTGCTGGCCTTTCTTTCGGGAACTGATACAGCGGTGGTCGTTGTTTCAACGCAAGCGATGCGCCGATAGTGAGTGGTCCAATGCGACCAACAAACATCAACACCACGAGAATAGTCTGCGATACGGGGTCGAGGCTCGCGGACAGACCAGTGCTCGACCCGACAGTGGCGAACGCCGAAATCACTTCGAACATCACGAAGTCAAGCCGCTCTTTGGAGATGTACACGATGGCGATCGTTGCTGCCATCACCGCGCCAACCGCGAAAAGCGCGATGGTGATGGCTTCGCGGTGAACGGCTCGAGAAAGACGCTTTCCGAAAATGTTGACAACGCTGTCCCCACGCAGCTCGGCGAACACGATAAACATCAGGACGGCAAACGTTGTCACCTTGATCCCACCGCCAGTTCCACCTGGACCGGCCCCGATGAACATGAGGATGTCGAGGACAAGCAGCGTCTCTGGGTTCGCTTTGGCGAGGTCGACGGTGTTGAAGCCAGAAGACCTGGCCTGAACGGAGTGGAAAAACGCTGTCTGAATCTTGTCGATGATTGGCATCGGTCCGAGAGTGTTGGGATTACTCCATTCAAAGGCGGCAAAAGCGACTGCCCCGACGAAAAACAGGATGACGAACATGAAAATCACCAGATTGGTGTTCATGTTCCAGCGATGTACGTGCCGGAACTCTTTGCGGAGTTGCGCGAGGACAGGGTATCCAAAACTCCCGAGGATAATGGCCACACACAGTGTTGCCGTGATCCACGGGTCCGTTGCGAACCCGGTCATGCTGTCGCTGTAGAGCGCAAAACCGGCGTTGTTGAAAGCGGACACGGAGTGGAACACGCCGTGCCACAGTGCGCTGCCCCAGTCGTGGTCATACGCCTCGTAAAACCGCACAGTGAGAATCGCTGCGAGTATCCCCTCGATGGTGAACGTGAGCTTAGCGATCCCCTTCATCGTGCGAACAATGTCAGACGAGCTCAGCGAACTGTTCTCTTGGCCGGCGTCCATGCGCGATGAGAGGGTCAGGCGTCGACCAATAAACAGTGCGACAGCTGACGCAAGGAACATGATTCCCAAACCACCCAATTGAATTAGGGCCAAAATCGTGACGTGCCCAACGGGTGTCCACGCAATTGCCGTATCAACAGTGGTCAGGCCCGTCACGCAGAGTGCCGAAACCGAAGTGAAGACCGCATCGAGTGCTGAGATGTCGACGGCTCCGCTGTGTGACACAGGCATGAAGAGAATCACCGTGCCGACGAGCGCGGCGCTCAACATGCTGAGGACAATTCGGAGCCCAGGCCTCATGTGCGGGTGACCTCGGGATCCGGTTTGGTCACGCCGCTCACCGTTGCGCTGTAAATCAGGAAAGCAACGGGTATGAGGAAGGCTCCAAAGATTCCGATGACGGCACTCGCTCCACCGAGAATCGGACCGACCCCCAGATTTCCGAAGTACACCCACGTCCACAGGATGCTTTGCGAGCGGCTCGCGGTTTTCTGATTGTCGGTCGTTGCCGATACGGCCATGGCAATCGGAAGTGAGTTGCCAATTCCCCAGAGGAGTGCACCGACCAGTTCGAACGGTCCGAACTGCGTCAACGAGAACAGGCCGACACCGACAGCGGCGAGGATTGCTGAATAGAGAACAACCTTTGCTCGACCAAAGCGGTCGACAATGCGCCCCCCGACGATTCGTGAGACTGCCATTCCCAACGAGAACAGCGTGTATGCGAAAGCGGCTTCGGCCTGAGTGCGACCAGCTTCAACGAGCGCAAGCGGGATAAAGATTGCCGCGGCACCCTCGGCGAGGACGAACACAAAAGCAATCGATGAGATAACCGACACGCGTTTGGTTGCAGCTGGCGTGAGTTTGGGTCGAACCTCGGTGGTCTCCGTGACGTCATGAACCGGTTTTCCGTGGCCTGCTGGTATCCCCGCGACTCGATACACGGCGAAAGCCCCAACGGCCAGGAGGGTCACACCGACCTGAACCTCAAGTGGAACGTTCGCCACGATGAGAACGCTCGTGAAGAGCGCACCGGCCAAAACTCCGATTGAATAGCCGCCGTGCAACATGGGCAATCGGCTCTTTGCCGCGTTGCGGTCGAGCTCAGACCCTTCGACGTTCGAGACGAAATCTGCGGCTCCGAACGGTAAACCGTAGGCGAACAACGCCACCGCGGTGAGCGGGAAGTTTCCGATCGCGACACCGATAATGGCAAGCGCCATTGCGGATGGCATACCCACGAACGTCATAATTGCGAGGACCCTCGAGCCGCGAAGCGCCACGAGTCGTCCCGAACCCAACACTCCGATGATCGCACCCGCGGCAAGAAGAGTTGCCAGGATTCCCATGTCAGAGATCGTGATGCCGAGTCGCTCTTGAACTTCCGGTCCACGACTTGACCACGATGAGTACAAGAAACCGCGACCGAAAAACATCGTGAAAACGGTCACGAACCACACGGTCGCGGGGTACTGCTTCATGGTTTTGGGCACCACGCAAGCCTATTGGTCGAGTTAGCCGTTCTGGCGCTCGAGATAAGCCTCGAGCGAGTCGAAGTAGCTCTCCATTCCTTCGCGGCTCGCTTCAGCCTGCTCGGCTGGCATTTCACCGAACTGCGAGAACCTCACGCGTGTCCCAGGGCCAGTTTCCTCGACGTCAATCACAATCGTGTGAAACGGCGCACCGTCATCGCGCGCGATGAATTCCGCTTCATCCTGCGAATAGGAAAGTGAATGTTCGAGTCTCGACATGGGCACAACATCGGAGTATCGACCCCAAAAGTACGCAACCATGTCGTTCATCGGCACATCAACGGCAATCGCCCACTGCCCACCGACGTGCGCCTCCGAGACTGCTGAGCCGGGTACAACGGAAAGAACGGTTGGGCTGTACCACGCTTCAAGTTCGTCAGCATTCGTCCATGCACTCCACACGCGCGAGACGTCGTGCCGAAACTCCCGCTCAACGAAGTACACAAGCGCCCTGTTTTCGATGTGAGTCAACCTGCCTATTCAGATGCCAAGAACTCGTCGATTGCTTCGCGGAAGTGTTCGATGTCCCTCATCGAGGGCATCCCGTAGCGAATAGTTTTCACCGTTGTCGATGCGGGAGTTTCGGACGTCACCCCGATGATCAGTCCGTCGACAATGACATAGTCGGTAATGAAGGTTCCATAGTTTTCGAGGGTGTATTCGGAATGTAGCGTCCCAGCAGCGAGATCACCCGAAACAGTGATTGCGTATGTCGACCCGCCCTCCTCCAACATGGAAAAGTTGATGGCATCGATGCACACGGCGAATACCTCGGATGACCAGATTGGAGCGATACCCTCTGTGTCATTGACCGCTGCAGCTGTGAAATCGTTGTAGGCCTCGCTCTCCGGCACCCACACCAGCCGTCTATCCTGGCCAACAAGCGTTTCCGTCACTCCGACGTCGGACGCCTTGTCGCAACTCGCGTCGACAATCTTCCTGAATTCCTTGTCCAGATCGACGTTTGATTCGCTTGGTGTCGTAGCGTCAGCAGTCGGGGTCTGGGACGGGGTCTGGGTCGGAACCGCGACAACATTCACGGGTTCTGGCGCGCACCCGGTGACGAGGAAACACGCCGATACGGCTATGGTCGCCAGTCCCCAACGACGTATCAAAGGTTACGCTCCTTGCGGAACACAGCAACAAGCGCGTTGGCGTGCCCGTGCCCAAAGCCGTGATTGTCTTTCAGCCACCCGACCTGATTCATGTGCGTCAGCTCGAGCGCGTTTTCGTCGAGCAACGTCATCCAGTGATCAATCGGCTGACCGTACTTCGCCTCGATCGACGGGAAGTAGCTCTTGGGGCCTTGGACTTTTTCTGTCATGAGCTTTAGATCCAAGCTCCGATGATGGCACCGGCAACGGTGAGGCACACGATGTCTTGCCCGACCTCGATGAGCCACACCCACACCGCGTGAACCTGCTTGTGGTTCTGCTGTGCGAACTGGCGGTGACTGAACGAAGCGGCAGCTCCGATTCCGAAACCAAGAAGAGCACCAATCGCCGCGCCACCGAGTGCGCCGAGTGTTGGGTCAACGGTTCGGGCGAGCGACACGATCACGGCAAGGGTTGCAACCTGAACGAGTGCACCGAGGTAGGTCCCGCCGAACATGAGAACTGTTGATCCAGTAGACATCTCGACCCGTTCGGTTGGGACCTTACGGCCCATTGCGGCCATCCACGAGGGGTAGAACGTCTTCGGTCCAAACCAGATTGCTCCGACTGCAAACGATGAGATCGAAGCGGCAAAGACCGCAAGCCAGTTGATGTTGCTCAGTTCCATGCCGACAATCCTATTTCTTGGGGAGGAACAACGAACCAGCTACGGCAATTGCCGCCTTAACCGGGACGATTCGAGAGACTCGCGCCATGATTCGATTTTGCCAGCCGACAATCGTCGACGGTGCTGGCTTCTCGGAATCAAGCTGCTGAAGAATGACGCGAACGACGTCGGCCGGGGTCGCCAGGTTGCCAGCTGTCTTTGTCCCTGCAACATCGAAAAACTCAGTTGCCGTTGCTCCAGGGGACACGGCAAACACCTTGACACCGGTGGGAACCTCGCCCCAGACTGCTTCGGAGAACGAGCGAACAAACGCCTTGGTTGCGGCGTAGACCGCCAGACCGGGGACGGGTTGATATGACGCCGTGCTCGCGATGTTGACGACGGCACCCGATTTGCGCTTCACCATGCCGGGCAAAAACGCGATGGTGAGGTCGACGAGTGTCCCGATGTTGAGCTGAATTTCTTCTGCGACCCGAGCTCGGTTTTCGTCGGCCACCCGTCCGTTAGTTCCAAAGCCTGCGTTGTTTACGAGGACGTCGACTGAATGCCCGTCTGCGAGCACCTTCGTTTCCAGCGCAGCCGAGGAACCCGGCGTCGAGAGATCCATCGCGTAAACCGTGACTGTGGTCTTGTGCGTTGATGTGAGTTCTTTCGCGAGCGCTGCGAGTCGTTCTTTGCGACGAGCGACAAGGATTAGTTCGTACCCACGCTCCGCGAGTGCGTTAGCGAGTTCCTTGCCAATTCCCGAACTAGCTCCGGTGATGAGTGCAGTCGACATTGTGTTCTCCTAAACGTTGAAACGGAATTCGACGACGTCGCCGTCGTTCATGACGTAATCTTTGCCCTCGATGCGGGCCTTGCCTTTCGCGCGGGCTTCAGCGATTGAACCGCACTCGACGAGATCGGCGAAAGAAACTACCTCGGCCTTGATGAATCCCTTTTCGAAATCAGTGTGAATCACGCCTGCTGCCTGGGGAGCCTTCCAGCCCTTACCAATCGTCCATGCACGCGACTCTTTGGGCCCTGCCGTCAAATAGGTCTGAAGTCCGAGAGTGTCGAAGCCAATGCGGGCGAGCTGATCGAGCCCACTCTCGGTTTGTCCAGTCGACGCGAGCAATTCACGTGCGTCTTCTGCGTCAAGGTCGATGAGTTCGCTTTCAACCTTGGCATCGAGGAAGACGGCCTTGGCCGGGGCGACGAGTTCCGCGAGAGCGGCTTTCCGCTCGTCGTGCGTGAGCACTTCTTCGTCAACGTTGAAGATGTACAGAATCGGCTTGGACGTGAGAAGACCGAGTTCACGGATTGGCGACGAGTCGAACTTCGCGCTCGACAGTGGGGTTCCGCCGTCGAGGATTCGCTTCGCTTCCTCAGCCGCCGCGAGAACCTCGGGCTCCATCTTCTTTCCCTTGACTTCCTTTTCAAAGCGAGGAATCGCCTTTTCCAGAGTTTGAAGGTCCGCGAGAATCAGCTCGGTGTTGATCGTTTCGAGGTCGTCTTTTGGATCGACCTTGCCTGCGACGTGAATAACGTCGCTGTCAGCAAAGCCACGCACAACTTGGGCAATCGCGTCGGCCTCGCGAATGTTTGCGAGGAATTGGTTTCCCAGCCCTTCACCCTCCGAAGCGCCTTTGACGATTCCGGCGATGTCAACGAATGAGACGGGCGCTGCGAGGATTCGTTCGCTGCCGAAAATTGCCGCGAGCGTCTCGAGTCGTGGGTCGGGGAGGTTGACGACACCGATGTTCGGTTCGATTGTTGCGAACGGGTAGTTCGCCGCGAGAACCGTGTTCTTCGTCAAAGCGTTGAAGAGGGTTGATTTGCCGACGTTAGGAAGTCCGACGATTCCGATTGTGAGTGCCACCGCTCAATCCTAGGTGCCCGTTGTCCGCGGGGTCGCTGGTTGTCGCCCCGTCACGCTAACGCCGAGGAGAACGAGAGCGCCTCCAATGAGATGCCAGACCGTCACGCTTCCTCCAAGGAAGAGGACGAGAATCGCCGTGAAGACAGGAATGAGGTTGAGGAAGGCCCCTGTGCGCGACGGGCCGATCCACTCAGACGAAATATTCCACAAGAAATATGCTCCAGCTGACGGAATCAACCCGATCCACACAACGCCAATCCAGCCAACGCTGTCGAGGCTCAGCCAACTGTCATTTCCTGCGGCGATATCGAGGGCCATGACGGGGATCATGATGATCGCGGCAATCGCGGCCTGCACCGTCGTTGCCGTGATGGGAGGGGTGGCCACGCGGGGAGCGACCATCGAATATCCGGTCCACAACAGGGTGGCCAAGAGCAAGAGAACGTCCCCTAGACCGAGTGACATCTCAGATATCGACTGACCCCCCAGCACAACGACGACAGCCCCAATGAACGACACCGCAATCCCGAGGAGAGCGGTACGCGAGACGCGGTCGTTGAGCACAAAGTGTGCGGCAATCGCGATTGTGGCTGGGTTGAGCGCTACGAGAACTGCTGCTGTCACCGGTGATGTCATGCCGAGAGCGAAGTACAACAAGAGGGTATAGCCGACGTACCCGAGAAGCGACTGCACGACGTGCGTCTTCCACTCACCGCGAATCGTTGCCCATTCTGGCTTTTCCAGCGCGAACGCGAGTGGCACGAGAACGACGAGAGCAATAAACCAGCGTGCACCCGTCAGTTGAATTGCACCGACCTCCTCGAGGACGGCAGGAGAGAAGACGAAATTGGTCGCCCACATGAGCATTGCTATCACTGCTGGCAGTGAACGGCGAAGGTTGGGCATCCTGCCAGCGTATCGGGTGACAAAGGTCGTGTTTGGCAAATTGTCAGTACAATATGACACGCGCAGGGAATGTCATAGAAGGGAGCGGCCGTGAGCGAATCAGTTATGGCAACGCTCTTTTCTGACCTCGACAGAAACGGCCCGATTCCGCTGTACTTCCAAGTGGAAACGAGAATCGAAAAGGCCATCATGGACGGCTTGCTTCCCGCCGGTGCTCGACTCGAGAACGAGGTCGCACTCGGTGAACGACTCAATCTCAGTCGCCCCACGATCCGTCGAGCAATCCAAGACCTTGTCAACAAGGGCCTCCTTGTCCGCAGGCGCGGTATCGGAACTCAGGTTGTCCACGGCCGTGTCACACGAGGAGTCGAACTGACGTCGCTGTTCGACGATCTCAGCCACGGCAATCAGAAACCAACGACGAAGTTGCTCTCCTACGCAATCGACAAGGCAAACGACTCGGTAGCCGACCGCCTTGGCGTCGCCGTTGGCTCGACCGTTCTCCACATCAAAAGGCTCCGAATTGCCGACAGCGTCCCTGTCGCAGTGCTTGAGAACTGGCTACCCGAGCAATTCGCCGACATCAGTGAATCTGAATTGGCCGAGTTCGGCCTTTACGAGATTCTCAGGATGCGCGGCGTCGCCATTCGAGTGGCCAAGCAGAAGATCGGTGCTCGCACTTCGAACGCGGCAGAAGCGGCTCACCTTGATATTGACCGCGGGGCCGCTCTTTTGACAATGGAACGCGCGGCGTTTGACAGTTCGGGTAAAGGTATCGAGTTTGGTTCGCACTATTACCGCCCCGACCTGTATTCCTTCGAAGTCACGCTCGTCGAAAAGTAACGGGCTCATCCAACGACGAACGGCGGCGAGGTTTCCCCCACCGCCGCTCGAATAGCGTGTTGTTAACCTTCGCGGATGACACTGATTTCGTGAGTCAGAGTGTCGAGCTCTGCCCCACCGGCCATTGCTTGAATCAGATCGTCGAGGTGAACCGTTTCCCGCTGGAAACGCGCGGTCATGCGACCGCGGTTCAAGAGGAAGAAGTGGTCACCGACGAGGTGAGCGTGATGTGGGTTGTGGGTGATGAAGATAACCGCAACCCCGCGCTCGCGAGCGGCGAGGATGTACTTCAATACGATGCCCGACTGGCGCACACCGAGGGCTGACGTTGGTTCGTCCAAGATGAGCACGTTCGCCCCGAAGTACACGGCACGCGCGATAGCTACGGCCTGGCGCTCTCCGCCCGACAGTGTTCCGATCGCCTGGTTGGTGTCGCGCAGGTCGATTCCCATGTTGAGGAGTTCAGCCTTCGCGATTGCCTTCGCCTTCTTGGTGTCGAGAATTCCGAGCCACGGCCACCACTTCGTCGGTTCGTTTCCGAGGAAGAAGTTTCGCCACACCGACATGAGTGGGACGGTCGCGAGATCCTGGAACACCGTGGCGATTCCCTTGGCCATCGCGTCACGCGGCGAGTTGAACGAGGTGACTTCACCGTTGAGAGTGAATTCACCTTCGCTCGCCTTATGCACGCCGGAAAGAATCTTGATGAGGGTTGACTTTCCAGCTCCGTTGTCGCCGAGAACACACGTGACCTGGCCGGGGTACACCTCGAGATCAACGTCACGCAGTGCGACGACGTTTCCGAACGACTTGCCAACTTTCTTGAGTTCGAGCATCGGCGCTACCTTTTTTGCGCTCATTTGCGTGCTCCTGACGCGCGCTTCGCGAGAATCGTGTTGACGAACACCGCGAGGAAGAGAATGACACCGAGGAAGGTGGACACCCAGTCCTGGTCCCACAGAGCATAAGGAATACCGATTGCTGCGAAGCCCATGATGGCGGCACCGATGCTTGCACCGATAGCCGAACCAGCACCACCCGTCAAGAGCGTTCCACCGACAGCGGCCGCGATGATGTAGTAGAACTCTTGTCCGACACCCTGCCCGGCCTGCATCCCGCGGAGCTCGAGGAGTACCATCACACCAACGAGCGCGGCAGACATGGATGTGAGGACGAACAACGTGATTTTGGTGCGGGCAACGGGGACACCCGCGTTACGCGCTGCGTTGGGGTCTCCACCCGACGCAAAAATCCAGTTGCCGAACGTTGTCCGCGTGAGCAGCCACGTTGCAAAAATGGTGAACCCGATCCACCACACGACGGAAATCTGGAACGACGCCGTTCCGACATCGATTTTGGTTGCGAACCACAAGCGTGCCTCTTCGAAGCCGGCACCCTCGTCGACTCCATCGACTCGAACAGTACCGGTGAGCATTTTGGTCACCGCGAGGTTGACGCCCTTCAAGACAAAGAAGGTCGCGAGAGTCACGATGAAGGACGGTAGCCCCGTTCTAATAACGAGGATTCCGTTGATGAGTCCGACGATGGCGGCGAACATCATGGTGACGAGCATCGACTCCCACACGCCCATGCCGACTTCACTGACGAGGTTGCCCATGAGCAAACCGGCGGTGCCGACCATGACTCCAGAGGAAAGGTCGAACTCTCCTGCGATCATGAGCAGAGCAACAAAAATTGAAACAATTCCAACGGGAGCGGCGAACTTGGTCCAACCGGCGGCTCCTTGGAGTTGGGCGAATTGACCTGTCGTGTCAACGAGCGCAAAAACCGTAAAGATTACGAGGGCGCCAATCAAGGCACCGAATTCGGGGCGTCGCAGGGCAGTTGTGAAGAATGAGACTCTGCCCATTCGTTCATCGAGTTTAGGTGTCGTCATGTCGGTCGCCGCCTTTCTGATTGAGAAGAGTGAATTTAGATGAATGGCGGCTGATACATCAGAGATGCACCAGCCGCCATCCGATTGCTAGAGACTAGCGGGTTCCTGCAGCTACGAGCTCCATGACCTTGTCTACGTTGTCCGCGGTAACGAAACCGGGGCCGGTGTAGATGGGGAGGCCACCGCCAAGCTCGTGAGCGTTGGTGATGTTCAAGAAGAGAAGCACGACGGACATGTAGCCCTGTGCGTACTGCTGCTGGTCAACGGCGAATGCCATTGTTCCATCCTTGATTGCCTGGAGTGCGTCAGCCGACATGTCGACTGTTCCGATGATTGCGCCACGGCCAGTTGCGTCCGAAGCGACAAGTGCTGCACCGGTTGCGATGTCAGCGTTGAGCGCGAAGATGCCGTCGATGGCGGGGTCCGCCTCGAGTGCAGCCTGGAGCTTGGCAGCCGAACCAGCGAGGTCAGCGAGTCCACCGTCGAGGTTGAAGTCAACAGTTTCGCCTTCGAAGGTCTCAGCGAGGCCCTTGCAGCGGTCGGTCAGACCAACGTTTGCAGCTTCCTGGATGGGGCAGAGGACCTTGGTTGCGCCGAGCTCGTTGAAGCGGTAACCAGCTTCACGACCAGCAACAATCTCATCCTGACCAACGTGCGTGAATGCACCGAGGTCCTTGAAGACCGAGGATCCGGAGTTCATGGTGACCGTGGGGATTCCAGCGTCTGCAGCTGCGAGCATGGCGTCCTTGATGGCATCTGGGTCCGGAGCCGAAGCTGCGATTCCCTGACATCCACCAGCGATACCAGCTTCGATGGTCGAAGCCTGCTTGGCCGAGTCGTTTGTCGAACCCGGGTAGTCAACAGTGATACCGAGGTCGGCAGCTGCCTTTTCGGCACCAGCCTGTGCGACTGACCAGAAGGTTCCGCCGTCACCGTGGGTGTAGACGCAGATCTTGATGGCGGAGTTGTCGCCACCTTCTGCAGCAGGCTCGCTAGTAGCAGCGCAACCTGCGAGCGAGAGCGACGCAACGGCCGCAATCACTGAGATTTTCTTCCAAGACATGTAATGCCTCTCTTTTGTGAGTTGTTTATTGCTGTCGACCATCTATGTCAATGACCGACAAAGTAACTATGTCATATCAAAGTCTGCCGACAAAGTCCGATTGGACGTTGTTACCGAACCGATACATTTCGGTTTGAGCTAAAGGCGGCCGTCGACCGAAACTGTCTTTCCCGTCCGCGCTGACTCCGTTGCAGCATCGGCGAGGATGAGCGCTGCGCGACCATCATCGAACGTTGGGTTGACGTTGGTGCCGCTGCGGATCCCGTCAAGAAATAGCGCTAGTTCGCGGCGGTAGGAGATGGCATATCGGACGAGGAAGTTGTCGATGTACGGTTCGGCGGCCTCTGTGGTTGCACCGGAATACCGCTTGACAGAGGTGTCCGTGAGGTTGTCGGCGTAGAGCATTCCTTCGTCGCCGAACGCTTCCAATCGTTGGTCGTATCCGTACGCAGAGTGGCGAGAGTTGACAATCACGATGATCTCGCCCCCACGACCGCGCATGGTCACCGTCGCGGAGTCGTAATCGTTCTCAGCTTTGATGTCATCACTGAAAACGTTGGTTCCAGCAGCGAAGACGTCGACGATGTCGGGAACAAAGTAGCGCGCCATGTCAAAGTCGTGAATCGTCATGTCGCGGAAAATCCCGCCTGATACAGCAATGTAGGCGCGAGGGGCTGGGCCCGGGTCTCTGGACAAAATGACGAGTTGCTCGAGTTTTCCGACATCTCCCGATTGCACGCGATTCTTGATTGATTCGAACTGGGGATCGAATCGGCGATTGAACCCGATCGCAATGTTGACCTTTGCCGCGTTCGCCTTGTCGCGGAGCTTCTCGACTTTGGCGATGTCGAGGTCGATGGGCTTTTCGCACAACACGTGAACGCCAGCGTCGATGGCTCGATCAATCATGTCCAAGTGAGTTGGTGTTGGCGAGGCAACAACGACGGCGTCGACGTCGCCTGATGCAAACATTTCTTCAGGGTCGGTCGTCGTCTTTCCGCCGAACTGGGCCGCGAGCGTGTTGGCCCCGTCGATGAAGGGGTCACAAATCCACGCGAGGGTCGCACCTTTCGTGTCGGCGATGCTTCCGGCATGAACCTGACCAATGCGGCCCGATCCGATCAGTCCGATTCTGAAGTCGCTCACGACAATCCCTTCGACGATGTTTGTTAGGACAAACCTACAATATAGTCAGGTAACCAACAAGGAGATCCTCGTGGCACGCATCGCAATTTCGGGTTCGACCGGTTTCGTCGGGAGCAATATCGCCGAGGCGCTCCTCGCGGCTGGTCATGAGGTCGTGGGGTTGACGCGCGACTCGTCGCGACACTCCGCTCCGTGGACTCTCCTTGACGTCGACTATTCGTCCGTCGAGTCGCTCTCCGCAGCAACCGACAACTGTGACGCCGTGGTGCACTGTGCCATCGCCAACGATTTCATCCGCCTCATGGACGACCGACCGGCAGCTTACGAAAACTACGTTGCCGTCACGGAGCGACTCGGTCGCGTCACCGACGCCAACGGAAGCAAATACATTTTCATTTCGAGCGACTGGGTCATGGACGGCACCGGGCATCTCGAGCCAGAGACAAATGCCGGCAACGCCATCAACTACTACGGGTACCTCAAAGGGCTCGGTGAGCAGGCCGTTCACAGCGCGCTCGAAGGACGCGGGGCTGTCGCTCGAATCGCTGGAGTGATGGGTCGACACCGAATTGCTGAAGCCCCGCGACTGCAAGACGTCGGCTTCGGGTACTTCGTTGACACGCTCGTGCGAGCTCTTCGGGCCGGTGACGAGTTCGTCGTCTGGGGAGGGGATTTTGTGAACACCGTCACCACGCCGTCGCTTGCTTCTGAAGTTGGGGCGCAGATCGGTCGAATCGTCGAACGCAACGCGACGGGGACTCTGCACCTCGTTGGCGACACCGCCGTGACGCGACTCAAACTCGCCTACACCGCGTGCGACGTCTTCGACCTCCCTCGTTCGCTGATCCGAGAGGGTGAACCGCCAGCCAGTGAACTGTTCCCCGCGCCAGTCCCCAAAGATTCAAGCCTCGGAAACGCGCACACCAAGCAGGTGCTGGGAATCGGGCCGCAATCCGTTCACGACCTGCTCATCGCCTTCCGTCGAGAAATCGACGGTGGATCGGTTAGCCCGATCACGTCCTAACCCGGTGCGTTAGTTCTGCGGGAACCCGAGATTGATACCGCCGTGGCTCGGGTCGAGCCAACGAGATGTCATCGTCTTCTCTTGTGTGAAGAAGTTGAACCCGTAAACGCCGTGAGCCTTCGAGTCACCGAAGAGTGATGCCTTCCAGCCGCCGAACGAGTAGTACGCGACAGGCACGGGAATCGGAACGTTAATTCCGATCATGCCGACCTGGATCTCGTTCTGGAATCGGCGTGCAGCTCCACCGTCGTTCGTGAAGATTGCCGTTCCGTTTCCGAAAGCACCGTTATTGATGAGTTCAACTCCGGCCTCGAACGTCTTCACTCGAACGACAGACAAGACGGGTCCGAAGATTTCTTCCGTGTACACCTTCGACGTTGTCGGGACGTTGTCGATGAGGGTGGGTCCGAGCCAGAAACCGTTGGGGTCACCGTCGACCTCGATACCGCGACCGTCGACGACAACCGTTGCACCGTCGTTGATCGCGATGTCAATATACGACGCAACCTTGTCTCGGTGTTGCTCTGTGACGAGCGGTCCCATGTCACACGAGCGGCGACCGTCACCAATCTTGAGTCCACGCATACGCTCAACGATTTTCTCGATGAGTGCGTCGGCGACAGGCTCGACCGCGACAACAACGGAGATTGCCATGCAGCGTTCACCGGCAGAGCCAAACCCGGCGTTGATGGCCGAGTCAGCAACGAGGTCGAGGTCGGCATCGGGAAGGACGAGCATGTGGTTCTTCGCACCACCGAGCGCTTGAACGCGCTTTCCGTGCTTAGCGCCAGTCTCGTATACGTATTGAGCAATCGGCGTCGAGCCGACGAACGAGATGGCGTGAACGCGAGGGTCCGTGAGGAGCCCGTCGACGGACTCCTTGTCGCCGTTGAGGACCGTGAAAACGCCATCGGGAAGGCCGGCTTCTTGCCAAAGTTCGGCGAGCCAAATTGCGGCGGACGGATCCTTCTCGGAAGGCTTGAGCACAACGGTGTTCCCAGCTGCGATGGCGATGGGGAAGAACCACATCGGGACCATCGCGGGGAAGTTGAACGGGGAGATGATTCCGACAACACCGAGCGGCTGACGAATCGAATACACGTCGACACCCGTCGACACGTTCTCGCTGAACGAGCCCTTGAGCAAGTGGGTCATTCCGCACGCAAACTCGACCACTTCTTGTCCTCGGGAAATTTCACCGAGAGCATCGGAGAGTACCTTGCCGTGTTCGGCGGTGAGGATTTCGGCGAGCTCACCCTTCTTGGCGTTGAGCAACTCGCGGAAGTTGAAGATGATGGCTTGACGACGGGCGAGCGACATGTCGCGCCATTCGGGGAACGCGGCGTTCGCACTCGAAATGGCCTTGTCGATATCAGCGTGGTTCGCAAGAACCACACGCTTCGTTTCCTTGCCGAGGGCAGGATCGAAGACGGGAGCCGTGCGGTCGGAGGTTCCGGGATCGCGTTTTCCACTGATCCAGTGTGGGACGGTGTTCGTTGTCATGTTTTTTCCTTTGGGTGTGAACTATCCGTGTACAAGTGTGGCAGCAACATCGACCGCGCGTGCGACATCGCCGTCGTGCGGGTACAGCATTGAGCGACCGACGACGAGCCCGCGCACTCCGGGAAGGCGCAGTGCGTTTCCCCACTGCTCGATGAGTGCATCAACGTTTTCGCCTGGATCGCCCCCGAGCAACAGCGTGGGTAGGGTAGTCGCGGCCATGACTCGCTCCATGTCGTCGACCACCGGCAGCTTGAGCCACGAGTATGCGCTCGAGTTTCCGAGTCCGGCGGCAATCGCGACGGAGAGGATGACCTGATCCGTCGAAAGGTTGTTCTTGATCTCGCCGTTTACCCATTCGCTCATAAACGGTTCGAGCATGATGGGGATCCCCAGTTCCGCCGCGTCACTCACGGCGAGCGCCGACGCTTCGAGGGTGTCGGCCGTGCCAGCGTCGGCAAGGTTGATCCGAACAAGGTTCTTGGCGAAGTCGAGGCCATCGCGGTCGATTGCTGGCATGTCGTACGCGGTGTATCGGTCATCCATTTCGAATGACGCCCCGCGCAGCCCGCCGCGATTCATGGAGCCCACAACAATCTTGTTCTCGAGCAAACCGAGAAGCGCGAGGTCGTCGATGATGTCAGGGGTGCCGAGCACCCCGTCAACGCCTGGGCGCGACAGCGCTTCAGCGAGGTTTGTGAGGAGCTGGTAGCGATCAGCCATCGCTGTGGCGTTACCGTTGACCGCGATTGCTCCCCTAGCTGGGTGATCCGCGGCGACAATCATGAGTCGACCGTCTCCCTCGACAATCGGACGGCGGGTCCGCTTCGCATAGACCTCCGCAAGGCGGCTGGGGTTCGTCGCGCGTGTCTCGCGGAGCGCGTCGAAATCTAGAGTGACCATTAGGCAATCTCCTTGAGAATGGCGTCAACTTCGTCTGTGGTGGGCATTGCTGTTGAACATTCGAGGCGGCCGGCAACGATAGCCCCTGCGACATTGGCGAATCGGAGAATGTGCTCAAGATCCCAGCCCTGGAGGAGCCCGAAGCACAACGCACCTCCGAACGAATCACCAGCACCAAGGCCGTTGACCACATCGACGAAATAGGGAGGAACTTCGACGGTCGTCTCAGCTGTCTTGGCAAGGACACCCTTGGGCCCTTGTTTGACGATCGCAAGTTCGATACCGCGATTGAGCAATGCGTCAGCCGCCCGGTGGGGGTCGGTTTCGCCGACCGCAATCTCGCACTCTTCTTTGTTGCCGACGGCGACGGTGACTTTGTCGAGCGCGCGGTCAACCTCACGATGCGCAGATTCTCCGGAATCCCAGAACATTTCTCGATAGTCGAGGTCGAGAATCGTGAGTGGCGCACGGCCCCTGGCGTCCCACGCCGTGTGATGTGCTTCGCGAGAAGGCTCTTGGCTCAACCCCGTGACGGTTGACCAGTAAATTCGTGCGTCTCGGATGGCATCGAGGTCGAGTTCGTCTGAGTTGATTTCAAGATCCGGTGCTTTTGGCTCGCGATAGAAGTAGAGGGGAAAGTCGTCTGGCGGAAAAATCTCGCAGAACACAACGGGAGTGTTGAGGCCACTCACGGACGAGACGAACGAGTCGCTCACCCCGAGGCGGACGAGTTCGTTGTGCACGAATTTTCCGAACGGATCGTCGCCGGTTCGAGTGATGACGGCTGTCTTCAGGCCGTGTCGAGCAGCTGCGACGGCAACGTTGGTCGCGCTCCCTCCGAGAAACTTTCCAAACGACGTGACGTCTTCAAGCCCAACGCCCACCTGGAGTGGGTAGATGTCGACCCCGACGCGACCAATGGTGATGACATCAAACGGCACCGCCATCGTGTCACCTCATTTCTCGTCTAAACGCTTCTAGTGACTATGTTAGGACAAAGTTGGTGCGAGGGCAAACGATGACCGCCCGTCGCACGTTATGTGTGGGTGGTCGCTGTCAGAATGCTGTCATGGAACCTTACATTTTTCTCCTCATCGGAATCGCAGCCGGTGCAGTGATCGGCTGGCTTGTTGCCCGCGTCCGCGCACCCCTCGGCGGAAACGATCCAGCTGCGGTCGCCGGCCTGACGGCCACCCGCGATGCCCAGGCCCTCCAGATTGACGACCTCAAGGCTCAACTCACTCAAATGCGCACTGCTGAGGAAGCCCGCAAGGCAGATGAAAACGAAGTCCTCAAGCAACTCGCGCCCGTTGAACTCATGCTCAAGCAACTCGGCGATTCCGTTCGCGCAATGGAAAACGAGCGAGGAACCCAGTTCAATGCGATCGACAAAGCGCTGAAGCAAGCGCGCGAAGACGCAGACAAGCTCACAACGGTCACGTTCGGGCTCAAATCAGCGCTCGGCAACGCCAACGTCCGCGGCCACTGGGGCGAAACGCAACTCCGACGAGTTGTCGAAGCCGCCGGACTCGTTGAACACGTCGACTTCACGACACAGGTTCACAAAGCGGGAGACGACGACTCTGCCGCTGCACGCCCCGACATGGTCATCAACCTTCCGGAGAACGCCCACATTGTTGTTGACAGCAAAGTTCCGCTCGTCAAATACATGGAGGCAATGGAACTGACAGAACAGGGCGGCGATGCCAAGGCCCTGTTGAAGGAACACGCCAAACACGTTCGTGGTCACGTGAAGACACTCGCCGACAAGAAGTATTGGGAGAAATTCTCCGACACCGCCGACTACGTCATCCTGTTCCTTCCCAGTGAGGCTGTCCTTGCGGAAGCCTTGAGCGCAGACCCGAGCCTTTACGAAGACGCCCTCAAAATGAACGTTGCGCTCGTCTCGCCCAACGGAATGTTCACGACACTCAAATCCGTCGCATACATCTGGCGGCAACACTCTCAAACCGAAGAAGTGGTCAAAATCGTCCACCTCGGTCAAGCGCTTTTCAAGAGTCTCGGGCAAGCGGCCACGGACGTTTCCAAGATGGGCAGCCACCTCTCCACTGTCGTCCAGGCGTATAACGATCTGGTCGCCAAAATGGAGGGAGGTGTTCTGCGCGCCGCAAAGAAGTTCCCCGGAATCAACATGGAGGGGCTCAAAGAGCTCACCGCCATCGACAAAGAGCCGCGGGAAATCAAGGTCGATCGGTTCCCCGAACCGCTCGCGCTCGACAACAATCTCGACAACAGTGAGTTCGACGAAATCGAAATCGATTTAGGAGAAATCCCGGAAGCGTCCACAATGGACACTGATGAGGACAACGACAAAGCCTAGCCACGCTCTGCGCGACAGCCTCGTCGCCATCGCGGGGGTTATTCTGATCGCGGCAAACCTTCGGGCAGCCGTCTCTGGCCTCTCCCCCATCTACGACATCGTCAGTCGCGATGTACCTCTCGGAATCGACGCCCGCGCGCTTCTCGGCTCGTTGCCACCCATCGGATTTGTCATCGGCGGCCTCATCACACCAAGTCTCACCAGGCGAATAGGGCTCGAGTGGAACCTCGTCGTGCTCGTGTTGACGATTGTCGCCGGCCACCTCTTGCGAAGTGTCGCAACGGATTGGACAATCCTCGCTCTCGGGTCAGCAATCGCACTCGTCGGCAGTGGCATGGGAAACGTGTCGCTGCCACCGGTCATCAAAAAGTATTTTCCCCATCACATCGGCACGATGTCGGCGACCTACATCGCCTTCGTGTCGTTGGGTTCCGTCTTGCCGCCACTCATCGGGGTGCCGCTCAGCGAAGCAGCTTCCTGGCGGCTGACGATGGTGCTGTGGGCGGTCTTCGCCGCGCTCGCCCTCATCCCCTGGTTGATGCACATCCGCGACACCAAACAACTGACCACGAACATCGAGCCGCCGCGCACTGGGCCGCCGCTCAACCTCCGACGTTCACCGACCGCGTGGGCGATCGCCGTCGCGTTTTCCGTCTCGAGTATCACGGGGTACGGGATGTTTGCGTGGCTTCCCGACATCGCGAAAGACGCCGCTGGAATGAGTGAACTAGAGGCTGCCGTCTTGCTCTCAATTTTCGCCTTTGCAGGAACACCGATGTCGGTCGTGATGCCTCTTGTGGCCGCTCGAGTGAAAAACATTGGTTGGCTGACTGCGGTGGGAGGCATGCTCATCAGTGCAGGGTTCGGTGGGATGCTCCTCGCGCCAACGGTTGCGCCGTACCTCTGGGTGATTCTTTTCGGAACAGGGCCTCTGCTCTTCCCGCTCGCGCTCGCGCTCATCAACCTGCGCACCGAATCAACCGCGGCTTCACTGCAACTCAGTTCGTTCACTCAGTTCGTCGCGTACTCCGTTGCTGCGGTCGCACCTCCGCTGATGGGGCTGTCGCGAGCGGTCACGGGAAACTGGGACGTGGCACTCGGCGCACTGGCGCTGACCGGACTCGGGACGGCCTGGTCAGCTGTTGTGCTCGTACGCAACTCGACCGTTGAATCAGAACTGGCCTCTCAGCCCAACCAACGCTCAGCGAGATAGTCGGAACTGATTCGCCGGATTGTGCCAGATCGAGCCCTGAACACGACACTCTCTGTCCGCAACCAATCGCCGTCGTGACGAACGCCACGCACGAGCTCTCCGTCGGTCACACCTGTCGCAACAAAAAAAGTGTTGTCCCCCGCGACGAGTTCGTCTGCGGAATACACGTAGTCAAACTTGAGTCCAGTCGCCGCGCCGCGTTCGCGCTCCTCGTCTGACCCTGGCGCCAATCGCCCTTGAATGAATCCGCCGAGGGCCTTGATCGCGCACGTTGTCGCGACACCCTCAGGGCTACCGCCGATTCCGTAGCAGAGATCAAGTCGGCTGTCGTGGCGCGCTGCATTGATCCCGGCAGCGACATCACCGTCGAGAATCAAGCGAGTGTGTGCCCCGACAGACCGAATCTCGTCAATAGCCTCCGCGTGGCGAGGGCGGTCGAGAATCGCAACTTTGATTTCGCCGACGGGTTTGTTCTTCTTGCGGGCGAGTTCGCGGATGTTGTCACCGAGAGATTGGGTGATGTCCATCACGCCAATTGCGTCAGCGCTCGAGACCAACTTCTCCATGTAAAACACACTCGACGCATCGAGCATTGTTCCGCGATCAGCGACCGCGAGCATCGAGATGGCGTGCCCGCGACCGGCGGCCGTCAAACTTGTTCCGTCGATTGGGTCGACGGCGATATCGCACTCCGGGCCACTGCCGTTTCCGACAACCTCGCCGTTGAACAACATCGGAGCGTTGTCTTTCTCGCCCTCACCGATAACGATTGTTCCGCGAAAATTGACGGTGCCAAGGAATGTTCGCATCGCGTCCACCGCTGCGCCATCCGCCGCATTTTTGTCACCGCGCCCGACGAACGGCATCGCGCGGATCGCTGCCGCTTCCGTTGCTCGAACGAGTTCCAGCGCGAGGTTTCGATCGGGGTGGATAAACGGCTTGTCCATGGTGTCCCTCGTTGCTTCAGAGTAGTTCTGTCGTCAGTGGTGGCTGCTCCCCCAGCCTAGTCCGATGACCCCGCCGTTAGACTGGGCTCATCGGTTGCCTCTACTCAAGGAGAACTATGCCCGTCGCAACACCAGACCAGTACGCCGAGATGCTCGACACCGCGAAACACAACGTTTTCGCGTTTCCCGCCATCAACGTCTCGTCATCGTCGACGATCAATGCAGTACTCCAGGGCCTCACCGAAGCCGGTTCAGACGGAATCCTTCAAGTGACGACGGGCGGAGCCGACTTTTTCGCTGGGCACACTGTCAAGGCTCGAGCCACCGGTGCGCTCGCGATGGCACGATATGTGCACGAGGTCGCGAAGTCGTACCCCATCACCGTGGCTATCCACACGGACCACTGCCCTAAGGATGCTCTTGACGGGTTTGTGTACCCGCTCATCGCCGCGAGTGAAGATGAAGTCAAATCTGGCCGCGAACCAATCTTCCAGTCGCACATGTGGGACGGCTCAGCTGTTCCCCTCGCCGAAAACCTCGAAATCGCGAAGCAAATCCTCGTCAAGACTCGCAACATCAACGCCATCCTCGAAGTCGAAATCGGAGTCGTCGGTGGCGAGGAAGACGGTGTGAGCCACGACATCAACGAAAACCTGTACACGACACTCGAGGACGCCATCGCAACCGTCGAAGCTCTCGGCCTCGGCGAAAATGGCCGCTACATGGCAGCACTGACATTTGGGAATGTCCACGGCGTTTACAAGCCGGGCAATGTCAAGCTTCGTCCCGAAATCCTCGCGGATATTCAGGCTGGGTTGGCCGAAAAATACGGGACCGACGCGAAACCGCTCGACCTCGTTTTCCACGGCGGCTCCGGATCGACCGAGGACGAAATTTTCGAGGCCGTGCGCAACGGCGTTGTGAAAATGAACCTCGACACCGACACGCAGTACGCCTACACGCGTTCTGTCGCGGACACCATGCTCAAGAACTACGACGGGGTCCTCAAAGTCGACGGCGAGGTGGGGAACAAGAAGGTGTACGACCCACGGTCGTGGGGCAAGCTCGCGGAAACTGCGATGGCTTCCCGCGTTGTCGACTACGCGAAGCAGCTCGGCTCGGCCGGTCACGCCATCAAGTAGAGGGAATCGCTCCGCGTGTACCGAGCGGTTCTGTGAATCTAGCTGTGCCGTCCGCCGAGCGATCGATCGTCACCGCGGAGTTCTTTCGGCAACGAGAACATGAGGTCTTCGGTGGCGGTCGTGACCGTTTCGACGTGAGCAAACCCGGCTGGTCGAAGGTCGGCGAGCACCTCGTCGACGAGGTACTCCGGCACACTTGCACCTGACGTGAGGCCGATCGTCTCTACGCCCTCGAGCCACTCCTGCTTGATTTCATTCGCGTAATCGATCAAGTACGACGCCTTTGCGCCGTGCTCTAGCGCAACCTCGACAAGCCTGACCGAATTGGACGAGTTCGTGCTTCCCACAACAATGACGAGGTCACACGACGGCGCAATCTTCTTCACCGCAACCTGGCGGTTTTGGGTCGCGTAGCAAATGTCGTCGCTCGGAGGATCCTGAAGGTGAGGGAATCGGGCGCGAAGTCGGCGAACCGTTTCCATCGTCTCGTCGACAGACAGCGTCGTTTGAGAAAGCCAAATCAGTTTGTCCGTCTCTGGCACCACGACTGTGTCGGCGGAGTCAGGGTCGTTGACGAGTGTTGTTTGGTCAGGGGCGTGCCCCATTGTTCCTTCGACCTCTTCATGGCCTTCGTGGCCGACGAGAAGAATGTGGTAATCCTGTCGGGAAAAACGCTCAGCCTCCCGATGAACTTTCGTGACGAGCGGGCAGGTTGCGTCAATCGCGTGAAGGTCCTTGGCGGCCGCATCGGCCTTGACCTTCGGTGAAACACCGTGGGCGCTAAACACAAGGTTCGCACCCGTCGGGACCTCGTCAACCTCGTCTACGAAGATCGCACCCTGCTCAGTCAGAGTTGTGACAACTTCGACGTTGTGCACGATTTGCTTGCGGACGTACACCGGGGCGCCGTATTGCTCAAGAGCCTTTTCGACAGCGACGACCGCCCTGTCCACCCCTGCGCAATAACCGCGGGGTGCGGCGAGAATAATCTTCTTCTCGACACCCGTGACCGATTCAACGAGCGGCGTGGTGCGCGCGTCATGACGAAACCCCAGCGTCACTGAGGTCTTGCCGATGTTGACTGCGCCCACGGTTCCAGTCTAGGCAGATTGACGCGATGCGGGCTGACGACCGCCGGCGGCGCGGGCAAAGAACGCTGCAGCCAAGGTGGACCCTGCGAGGATCCAGAACATTGTCAAGAGGTCGCTTCCCTGGGCGATGACACCGAGAACCGGTGGCCCAACGAGGAATGCCATGTACCCGGCAGACGCGACAAAGGAAACGCGCCTAGCTGCGTGTTCACCTTCCCCAGCAGCCGAGAGGAACAACGGGAAACCGAGCGCGACGCCAGCCCCCCACATAGCGGCACCAGCATAAGCAAGCAGAAGGTTGTCGCCGAGGATGACGAAGACGATCCCCACCGCGCCAACCGCGGCGAAAACCTGCAGCGTTCGGGCACGACCCAGACGGTCGCTAATCCAACCACCGGTGACTCGCGTGAGAATCATGGCAGCCATCAAGACCGCATAGGCAATGGCTCCACTCGTCCGCGACTCGTCGTAGTCGTCAACAATTGCCAATACAAGCCAGTCGTTTGAGGCGCCCTCGGCGAGCGTTATCGAAAAAATCCCCGCACCGAGCGCGAGAGCCAGCGGTGACTTCCACAGCGGAGTGGGTGCGGATGCCTCCCCTTGCTCGCGCTGGGTAGAACTCGATGCTGACGGCAGCGTTCGTGTAGCAATCACACCAACCGTTGTCGTTGCGATTGCAAGAATGATTAATTGCGCTACGAGTGGGAAATGAACAGTCGTCGCGATTGCCCCGATACCGACGCCGACAAACGTTCCGACAGACCAGCCAGCATGGAGCATCGGCATCACAGTTTTCCCCATGGACTGCTCGAGCGCTGCGCCGCTGACGTTGATGGCCACATCTGTTGCGGAACCGACGAGCCCGAGGAACAGGAATCCGAGAAAAAGTCCAACTGCCGACCCGACGGCGATTGCCAGTGCCTGCGCCAACACGGCAAAACCAGATGCCACAAAACCCCACAGGACAATTGGTCGGATTCCAACGCGTTCGATAATCCGGCCAGCGAGAGCAAGTCCGCCGAGGGACCCGATGGCAAACCCGAGCAAGATGAATCCGATGCCAGCGGTGGTGGTGTCGACAGCGTCACGAACCTCTGGAAGTCGGGCAAGGAGTGACGCGTTGGTCAGACCGAGCATGGCAAAGAGGAGAAGGACTGCCCGATACCAGCCGGAGAAGTTGTGACTTTTTTCGGTCATGCCTTTACCCACCCGCCGCAATGTCAGCAAACGACGACCACGAAAAATCACCAGACGGCCCCTTCACGACAAGGGTGAAGTCGTTGCCCTCGCGGGGATCGGGAACGTGCAAACGCACAGTCGCATTCTCCGAAACCCACTCCACAATGAGTCCGTTCTCGTCCGAATCCCACTCGTAGTGGCCATCGAACGCTTCGTGATTTCGACGAAGGTTCGCGAGTTTCAACGTTGCACGAGTGAGCGGTTCGTCGAGAGCCGCCACCGTGTCGAGACGTTCCCCGACAAGCGCCGACATTGTGAAGACAACGTGAACGTCGGTGAGCATCGCAATGACCCGGTCCATGAAATCATCGGCGTGGTCGAGGCTTGGCATCGCGTCGAGAACAATCGGGTCATCCTCAAACTGGGTGGCTTCCGCCATGACGAGGAGATCGTCCAGCAGTTCCGTGACGTCGCGAGAAGCATTCTTGAGTGCGCCGGTGTCGTCATACACAAACGTCAGTGGTCGCACCTCAACACCCCCTCGCACAGTGCTTCAACCGTATCGTGCGGTGGGCGAAACTCGCGGGTACGGTGGATTCATGACCGCAGGACTGTCAGAAGAAGAGCCGCTCTCCATCAGCGCGGCGTCCGGCTTTGCGCGCCAGAAGATTTCGGCATGGGGCGAGTTTTGGCTCGAAGGTGAAATCGCTGAATGGCGGCCGTGGCAGTCCATCGTGTTCTTCACGCTTAAAGACGAAACAGCCAAGCTCGAAGGAAAACTCGACGCCTCTACTGTCGCTGCATCCGGTGAACAATTCGCCAGCGGCGACAAAGTCCGAATGTTCGGACGGTTCGACCTCTGGCCGAAGAACGGTGAAATCAAGTTCGTCGCGACCGCGGTTCGAAATAAGGGCCTCGGCGATTTCATCGTCTCGATCGAGAAACTGCGAGTTCAACTTCAGTCAGAGGGACTCTTCGACGAATCTCGCAAGGTCGCGCTGCCATATTTGCCTCTCGGGATTGGGCTCATCACATCTAAAGACTCCGACGCCGAGAAGGACGTCATCACGAACGCGCGACTTCGCTGGTCGGATGTGAAGTTCGTCACGATCCATACGGGCGTCTCGGGTGACGCCGCGGTCACCCAAATTCCCCGCGCTATTGCTGAACTCGACGCCAACCCTGACGTTGACGTCATCATCATTGCCCGCGGAGGCGGTGCGTTCATGGAGCTTGTGGCCTTCAGCGACGAACGAATTGTTCGAGCTGCGGCCGCATGCGTGACACCCATTGTCTCGGCGATTGGGCACGAAAATGACCGCCCGCTCCTCGACGATGTTGCCGACCTCCGTGCGTCGACACCGACCGACGCGGCTAAGCGGGTTGTTCCCGACGTCGCTGCAGAAATCAATGCCGTAACCCAACTCCAGGCCCGCGGTCGCTCAATTCTCACGACGACGCTCGCGCACGAGATTGACCGCATCACGCAACTCGCATCGAGGCCCGTCATGACGAGCCCGCTCGCCTACATCGAGCGAGCGACCAGCGACCTCATCAATTACCGGCATCGCGGATTCACTCTGCTCGACTCAGCGATGCAAAGGGCAACCGATACAGTCCATCGACTCGCGTCACAACTGCGGACTCTCTCACCGCAAAACACCCTCGACCGTGGTTACGCGATTGTTCGCGACGCGGCGGGCTCCATCGTCTCCAAACGAGAAAAAGTTGAAGGAGGCGACACCGTCACTGTTCAAGTTTCTGATGGGTCGATTTCGGCGACTGTAACCGACTGAAAGGTATCGTTGAGACATGGCTGAGAAACTTCCCGACCCCGCGAGCATGAGCTATGAGGCTGCCCGCGACGAGTTGATGGCAATTGTGGCCACACTCGAAAAGGGGACGGCGTCTCTCGACGAATCCGTCACGCTCTGGGAGCGAGGCGAAGCGCTCTCACAGCGGTGTGAGGAGTGGCTGGTCGGTGCCCGCGCACGACTCGAGGCTGCTCGAAAGTCGGCAGAGTGAGCGACGCGCGAAGTCGCCGAAACCGCCAGAACACTCTCACACTTATCGGCGCGCTCGGAGCGTCACTCGCCATTGTTCTCCTGCTCGTTCTCATCACGGTTCGACCAGCAAACCTCGACAGGAACGAGGTCGACTGGGGCTCAGTGTGGACGACCGTTTCAGAGAACGAAAAGCTCGCTAACCCCGAGTTTGCTGAATCCGACGGCGACTGGTGGTCGAACCGCGCTGAACTCATTGGTGGTCAATACCCCCTCTGGTACATCGGCTTCATTTCGCCGACGAACGGGTTTGTTGCTGTCGAACAATTCGAGGGAGACCCGGCGCCCGAAATCGCAGCCCAACTCGATGACGTCACCCCGACTCAGGTCAATATAGGCGGTGAAACGTGGACCGTGTTTGACCGAAGCGAGATCGATGACGCCGGTAACCGAGCGACGATTTATCTCCTCAGTGACATTGGTGAAAGCGGTAATCTGATGGTGTCGGGTACAGCCCCGGTTTCGGAAGTTGAACTCGTTGCACTTCGCGCACTGCAATCCTTGGAGGCCTCACGATGAGCGAATCACCCAGGACTCCGCGTGACGCATGGAAACTGTTGACGGACGGAAATCGTCGGTTCGTCACGGGCTCTCCGGCACACCCCAACCAGGACGGCGCCCATCGAGACATCGTTGCCGATGGCCAGACCCCTTACGCCGCGCTGTTCGGCTGCTCAGACTCGCGCCTCGGGGCTGAAATCATCTTCGATGTCGGACTTGGTGAACTCTTTGTTGTCCGCAACGCAGGACAAACAATTTCACAGTCCGTTATCGGTTCACTCGAATACGCGGTGGCTGTCCTCAAAGTAAACCTCATTCTCGTCCTCGCCCACGACAGTTGTGGTGCGGTGAAGGCTGCCGTTGATTCTCGGCGAGAATTGGCGACACCTCTTCCGCCAAACATCAAGGCGCTCACGGACACCATCCAACCAGCCATCAACCGCGTCATGATCAGTTATGCAACGACAAATATCGACGACATCAGCGTTGACGAAGTCGGTGAAGAGCACCTCCGCGACACGATCGGCGAACTTTTGGGAACCAGTGAACTCATCGCAGAGGCTGTTGCCGCCGGAGAGGCTGCAGTTGTCGGAGCCACATACAACTTAAAGGAGGGCCACGTCGTGCCCTCTGTCGTCATTGGCGACATCGAATAACGAGGAGAACCGCGTGAGCGAATATCGGATTGAACACGACACCATGGGCGAGGTGCGCGTGCCCATCGACGCCCTTTACAGCGCTCAGACCCAACGCGCGGTCGAGAATTTCCCGATTTCGGGCAGCGGGCTGGAAGCGGCGCAGATCATCGCACTCGCCCAAATCAAGCGTGCAGCGGCGGTTGTCAATGAGCGGCTTGGAATCATTCCAGCAGATATTCGGGATGCCATTGTTGGCGCTGCCGACGACATCATCAACGGCAAGCACCACGACCAATTCCCCGTCGACACCTACCAAACCGGTTCGGGCACGTCGTCGAACATGAACATGAACGAAGTACTCGCGAGCCTTGCAACGACACGTCGTGGCGACGCCGTTCACCCGAACGATCACGTCAACGCGTCACAGTCGTCGAACGATGTCTTTCCAACATCCGTTCACCTCGCGGTGACATCGGCGCTTCTCAACGACGCCCTTCCAGCCCTCGACCATCTCGCGAAGGCTCTTGATGCGAAAGCGTCCGCGTGGGCTGGGCACGTCAAGCCAGGTCGAACACACCTCATGGATGCGACACCTGTCACCCTCGGTCAGGAATTCGGGGGTTACGCTCGCCAGATTCGACTGGGAATTGAACGGATCGAGTCGACGATTTCGCGAGTTGCCGAAGTCCCACTCGGTGGCACCGCAGTTGGAACCGGAATCAACACCCCTCGTGGCTTCTCTGCCGCCGTCATCGAAGAACTCGCCTCGACGACCAGCCTTCCCGTAAGTGAAGCGAAAGACCACTTCGAAGCGCAAAGCGCACGTGACGGACTCGTCGAAGCCTCCGGTGCACTCCGCGTGATTGCGGTGTCACTAACCAAGATCTGCAACGACATCCGCTGGATGGGCTCAGGGCCCAACACGGGAATCGCCGAAATTCACATTCCCGACCTTCAGCCCGGATCATCAATCATGCCCGGCAAAGTCAACCCTGTCGTTCCCGAGGCAGTCCTCATGGTGTGTGCACGAATCATCGGAAACGATGCCACCATCGCGTGGGCAGGTGCATCGGGATCCTTTGAACTCAACGTTGCTATCCCCGTCATGGGAACGTCACTCCTCGAGTCCATCCGATTGCTATCGAATTCCAGCCGAGTGCTCGCCGACAAGACCGTGACTGGGCTGGAAGCAAATGTGGAGCGTGCCGCAGCGCTCGCGGGAATGTCACCCAGCATCGTGACACCGCTCAACCGCATCATTGGATACGAAGCAGCCGCAAAAATCGCGAAGCACTCGGTCAAGGCGGGAATCACCGTCAGAGACGCGGTCATCGAACTGGGCTATGTTGAGAGAGGGGACATCACCCTCGAACAATTGGACACCGCGCTCAATCTCTTGTCCATGACCAAACCAGGCGTAGCTGGCTAACGAAAGGCACCACCGTGGCACGAATTGAACGAACCATCGATCAGCAGATTAGTCGGCTCCGGGCTTACAACATCGTTGCCGGACTAGTCCACCTTCTTCAGGGGCTCGCGTTCCTCTTTGCGCTCACTCTGATCAGCTCCCCCGTCTTGTTCCCCGTCACGGTTGACTACATGACCGGCCCTCCCGGGGTGAACCTGCCAACTGAGCGGGTCGTGCTGTTCGAGGTAGACCTCGGTCTCGGCGTCGTCACATTCTTGTTCCTTTCTGCGTTCTTCCACTTCCTCATCTCGTCGCCTGGCGTCTTCCAGCGTTATGGCCGTGGGCTGAAAAACAATCACAACTACTTCCGATGGACCGAGTACTCACTCAGCTCGTCAGTGATGATCTGGCTTATTGCCCAGCTCACGGGTAGTTCCGATTTCGGCGCGCTCTTCGGAATCTTCGCCGTCAACGCCTCAATGATCATGTTCGGTGCACTTCAGGAGAAGTACGAGAAGCCCGGAAACGGAAAACTCCTTCCTTTCATCTTCGGATGTATCACCGGAATCGTTCCCTGGCTCATCGTGCTCGTTTACACACTTCAGCCAGGATCGGAAAGTGCTGCTGAGGTTCCCGGATTCGTCATCGGAATCATCATCTCCCTCTTCCTCTTCTTCAACACCTTTGCGCTCAACCAGTGGCTCCAGTACAAGCAGGTCGGAGCGTGGAAGAGCTACATCCGCGGCGAGCGCATGTACATCACGCTGAGCCTCGTTGCCAAGAGCGTTCTCGCGTGGCAGGTGTTCTCCGGAGCACTCGTTCCACTCTTCGTCGACTAGTCGCATGAGCTCGCGGTCCATTGGGTGGTGGCTTCGGGCTGCAGCTCGAACAGCCCTGGGTGTGGCTCTCACCTTCGCCGGGTGGAGCCACCTCACGTCCGCGCGCGCTGAATTTCAAGCGCAAGTTCCGCCGTGGGTTCCACTCGATGCTGACTTCGTTGTCCTCGCTTCGGGTGTCGTCGAAATTGCTCTCGGTCTTTCGCTGATTGTTCTCGTTCGGCTACAGAAGTGGGTTGGCCTCGCGACCGCACTATTCTTTATCGCGATTTTCCCAGGGAACATCTCGCAGTACGTCAACGGAATTGACGCATTTGGCCTCGACACGGACAACGCACGATTCATTCGGCTATTCTTCCAGCCGGCGCTCGTCCTATGGGCATTGTGGTCGACTACCGCGTGGGCAATCTGGAGTCGTCGAACTCACGCCCGATCGCGCGGACCACAAGGCTAATCGTGCGTTACATCATCTCTGTCATTGATTCGGAAAGCGGGACCGCGTCGGGAGATGAGTCCGTGGCAATCGATGAATTCAACGCATTTCTCGAAGCGAACGGGCACTGGATCTTTGCGGCGGGAATTGGTGGCCCGTCAACAGCCACAGTCTTTGACAATCGAAACGGCGCACACAGCGAGACTCCCGGATCGTTTGTCACCGGTGACGAATTCATGAGTGGGTTCTGGCTGGTCAATGCGGACACCCTGGAGGTGGCGCGAAGTTTGGCAGAGGCAGGCTCGCGAGCCTGCAATCGGAAGGTCGAACTCAGACCGTTCCTTCACTGATTGCCAAACTGTCTCGTTCAACTTAGTCGGGTTTATCGGTGGGTTCGTCACCTGACGAAAGGGATTTTCACCTCAAATTCCCTCGCGTCGAGCAATGCAGCGGTCACGCCTCACGTTGTGACACGATCGAAACTTTAGGCTAAATTTGTGGCCGACAATTACGGGGATGACCTTCGCGAATCGCTTCGACAGTTCAAAGAACACTTGTCTCTCAGCAGCGGTGCGCTAGAGCCAAGGTCTCCCCCGGTCAAGACGACGAGTGCTGTGTCGGCCGAACAGTTGCAGCAGAAGGAAGGCGTCCCCTACTTTGTCTCAATTCCCGATCGCGCATAAGTCTTACGCGACTGCGGACGGTACGTCCACATTTTTGCGAGTTTTCGCGGCACCAGCATCCCTCTGCAACGGGATTGCCCCGGTGAGTCGGTATTCCGTCGGTGTGACGGTGAGATGCCTATCGATTAGCACCGACTCGACAAGTTCAGAACCGACCCCACCCCTCGAACTCGCGGCACGCGTGCCCTTCGTGGCTTCTCCCATCGTCGCAGCCAAGTTATCGTCCCCTTCAACGTTCACACGCGAGTTTGTTAAACACATTTCGACGCGATCCCCTGTTGCGGTGAGCACCAGGTTCACGTGCTCCGCCCGTCCGTGCTTGACCGCGTTCACGACAAACTCCGTGAGAATCTCCCTTGTCACGGCAAGACAAATCGGGTCAGAGTTGATGGCGCGTCGAGTATTGTCGGCACATTCGAACTCCAGCGCGAGGAATGAACCCCATCGGTCGTTCAATACCTCGCGAAACAATTCGAGCGTTGCACCCATTTGCGGTGTTCCGATTCGACTAGGAACGTCTCGGAGCAAGTCCTGGACTTCTGCGACAACCGTCTCCACGTCGTCATCAGCGTCGATCGCTCGTTGCATTCGCAACTGGGCGACGAGGACAAGCGACTGTACCTCTCCGTGAAGAAAGGTGGCCAGGTTTCGTTGTTCAACCCACGCTTGGCAGTTGATCCGCGCGATTTTCCATTCGAGGAGCTTCGCGGAGGCGGCGAACTCGGCCAACGCTTTTTGGCGTGCGAGCGCAAACCCACCCATCGCCGCACTTGTGCCGAAGAAAACCCACCCGAGAACAAAGCTGAAGCCAGCAGCCCACATTGCGTATGACGATCCCCCCAATACGAAATACATGAACACACTGATGGGCAGAAGGCTCAGGTTGTAAACGGCCCCGACAATGAAAATGCGCCAGCGGAAGCGACGTTTCGATATGTACGGCACGAGGGTGTACTGCGAGGCAAGGTGGACGAGACCCAAAGCAGTAATCACGAAGATTGCCCAGAATCGTTCCGTCCAGTTCAGTACCGAGACGAAGACGGGCGCATCGATGAGGATACTTGCCCAAATGTATAAACCGGGGCGGAACGGGTTCGTTCGAGTCGCAATATCTAACGTCGAAAAGATACTCACCCTGACCGGTGAGATTTCAAATTCGCCGCCCCTGTAGCGGGGCGTTGCTCCCGAGAGGTCTGCGCTCATTGGCCGAATCACGGCCTCGGTCACGCGCCTTAACTCGCTGAGTTGATCGCTTGCAACCCTATTTTCGCGGACCTTGCTGTCGATAAATGGTGCGAAAGCCTTGCGCAACTGGCCACTAACGACATCGATAAGTGCTCGACGGGTTTTTTCCAACGCCCTATCCGACCACTCAATTGCTTCTGCCAATTGAGCCTTGACGCGCTTGACCTCGGCAACACTGGCAGCGTGGCTGCGGGCAGCTCCAACAAAGTTAGCGACAACTGTAAACATCACCGCTGACGTGATCAGTGCCGTCGCGAGTCGAGCAGATTGATCAGTGATGAAGGCGACAGTTGAGCCGGGCGCGGCGATTAGCATAATTTCTCGGGAGAATCCAGTCACAACGTATGTCGCGATGACAAGCACAGCTCGTGTCAGTGATACTCGGGGAGCAATGCGGTTGACGACGAACCCACAAATGCTGAAGATAATCCATGCGACCATACCCATGACGCAGACCACCGCCAAGTATCCGAGAAATTCTTCGGGACGAGTCGCAAGCACTGTTACCAGCCGGTTTACCGTAAGAAGAAACATCACCGTGAGAATCACCGGCTGGCTGAGCGCGTCAGGCCCGAAAAGCCTCTGAACGGAGAGAGACGCCTGTGAAAAAGCCCTCACCATGGTAATCGTTAGCGCAGCGTTTCTCTGTTGTTGTCGCGAGACAGCAACTCAAGAACGGCAGTAACTCGACGGTTCTTCCCCTCAGGGATACCCAGCGTTTCATATACCTGAATCAGGTGATTTCCTACGGCATTTTCAGAGATATCGAGATTCTGAGCGATAGTGAGGTTGCTGTCTCCCTCTGCGACCCCCCGCAAAACTTCGAGCTGGCGCTTAGTGAGCTTGGAAACACCCTGTGGTTTCGATATATCAACTCGGTCAAGAAGAGTCGGGTCAATGACGGTTTGGCCGTTGACGGCTGACCGAAGCGCACGTGCAATCACCGTTGCAGACCGAGTTGTCGCTTTCGACAGGTAACCCCATTTCGATCGCGTCGCCTCTGGTACTTGAAGGAAGGCGTCCAATTCGTTGACTGCCGACAAGAACACAACACCCATAGCCGGGTTTTCCTTCGACATTGTGATGCCAAGGCCAATTCCATTGCCATCAGGAAGGTCAATGTCGAGTACCACGGCGTCGAGGTCAGCTGGAACGAACCACTTCTTGGCTTCGCTTACCGACTCAGCTGTCGCGACGACTTTCATGTCATCCAACTCGTTGAGGATGGTTTCAATTTGAGCAAGTACGAGTGGGTGGTCGTCAACCACTCCGATTCTCAGTACTTTCTCGACGGTCATGCCTTATATTATGTCAATGGTTGCTGGGTTATTGTCACCCTTTGAAGGGAAAAACACCTCTTTATCCGCGAAGTACATCCTCTTTTGCGCTAACCTGTCAGCCAAAACCTAAACTGGGAGCATGTCCAACAAGCCGAAGCCGAAGCGCCCCCGCGCACGGAACGCGGTGGCGTGGACAGGGAGCACGCCCGACTACGAATCGCTCGGCGTCGAGTGGCGGGCAATTGGACTGAGCTCTCCAGCGCGTCGCGCTCTCGTTGACGCAAAGCTCTACCGGGTGTCTGACCTTCGAAAGATCTCATTGACGGAGCTAGCGGCAATGCACGGGATGGGGAAATCTGCAATCGCCCGGCTCAAGGTCATCATGGAAGCGAAACGGATTCGGTTCCTCGACCAGTTCTAGCCCAGCCCGGCTCCGCATTACTCCCGAAAGACGTTGACGAATGCGTCGAGTGCCGCACCGGATTTACCGGATGCCCAGCCCTCTAGACCTACGACCCTGTCGAATCCGAGTGACGTGAGTTCGTGGGCGATTCGTGAGTAATTGATTTCCCCCGTGCCTGGCTCTAGCCGGCCGGGAACATCCGCGACTTGAATCTCGCCTATCCACGGAAAGGCCTGGCGAATGAGTTCAACTAGGTTTCCTTCACCGATCTGAGCGTGATACAAATCGAGGTTCAGCTGGAGGTGTGGGCTGTCGATGCTCGACACCAGCTCGATCGTGTCTTCCGCCCGCCCGAACGGCGTGCCCGGGTGGTCGACAAGGAGATTGAGATTCTCAAGCATGAACGTTGCCCCGAATTTGGCCCCAAGATCAGCCAGTTTCGAGAGTGTGTCGCGGGCCGTCACGCGTTCGGCGGCGGTGATCGAATGGCGCTGGCGAATTGCGCGGCCGTTACTGTCCAACCCTGTTCCGTGCACGTTGAGCCTGGCGCAATCGATGATTCGTGATGCCTCAATTGATTCGCGAGCGGATTCGAGGAACCGCTCGATGCCATCCTCTTCGAGCAAGTCTCCTTCGATGTAGCCGGTCATCGACTGGAAGGTCGCCCCCGTTTCCGCAAGTTCGTGGAGGTCCTTGGTTGTCCAATCCCAAATCTCGACCCCGAGCCCGCGAGCATGGATCTTCTCGACACGCTCGACGAACGGCAGATTCGTGTAAAGCATTTCCGCCGAGGCGGCTAACTGGTATGGCACGGGAGCCCTCTCGCTGTTAGGGCTAACCTAACGCAACGCGCGTCACACGATTTCGTAGTCGTCGAGTAGGTCCGTGACAAGTGCGGCAATATCGCTTCGCTCGCTGCGCTGAAGAGTGATGTGCCCGAAGAGCGACTGCCCCTTGAGCGCCTCGATGACGCTCGCGATTCCGTCGTGACGACCGACTCGAAGATTGTCGCGCTGAGCCACATCGTGAGTGAGGACAACGCGCGAGTTCTGCCCGATACGGCTGAGAACCGTGAGGAGAACGTTCCGCTCAAGCGACTGGGCTTCGTCGACAATGACAAACGCGTCGTGGAGCGAGCGCCCGCGGATGTGAGTGAGAGGCAAGACCTCAATGAGTCCGCGTTCAAAAACCTCTTCCATGACGTTGTCACTGACAACTGATCCGAGAGTGTCAAACGTGGCTTGCGCCCACGGGTTCATCTTTTCGTCCGCGTCGCCCGGCAGAAACCCGAGCTCCTGTCCTCCCACCGCGTACAGCGGGCGGAACACCATGATCTTCTTGTGCGCTCTGCGCTCAAGCACGGCTTCCAGTCCGGCGCAGAGTGCAAGCGCGCTCTTTCCTGTTCCTGCCCGACCACCGAGGGAAACAATGCCAATTGTTGGGTCGAGAAGCATGTCGATCGCCAAACGCTGTTCTGCGCTTCTACCGTGCAACCCGAACGCGTCGCGGTCGCCCTTGACGAGTGTCACGAGCCCCTTGCCCATCACACGACCGAGAGCACTGCCTCGCTCCGAGTGAATGATGAGGTTTGTGTTGACGGGAAGGTCGTTCGCCACCGGTGTGACGATCGACTCGGCGTCATAGAACTTTTGCATGTCAGATCCGGAGAGGGAGATTTCGGTCGAGCCTGTCCAACCCGAGTCGGTTGCGAGCTCAGCCCGATACTCCTCGGCCGCGAGACCAATGCTCGACGCCTTGACGCGCATGGGGAGGTCTTTCGAGACGACGACAACGTCGTTGCCCTCCTGCGACAGGTTGAGTGCGACAGAGAGGATTCGCGTGTCGTTGTCGCCGAGGCGAAGGCCAGATGGCAAAGCTGCATCGCTCGTGTGATTCAGTTCAACCCGAAGCGTTCCACCATCGCCAACTGAAATCGGCATGTCGAGTCGTTCGTGCTTCGCACGAAGATCATCGAGGTAGCGCAGCGCTTGGCGGGCAAAATAGCCAATCTCTGGGTCGTGCCGCTTCTTCTCGAGTTCTGAGACAACTACGACTGGAAGGACCACTTCGTGTTCAGCAAATCGAAACAGTGCGCGCGGGTCAGAGAGCAAAACCGAAGTGTCAAGAACATAGGTTCGCTGCGCGGTTGACGATTTGCGTTTCGCTGTGACTTTCGGCGAAGAAGTGGAAGGCACGTGAGCTCCGTTCGACTGTTGGTTTCAAACCAGTGGAGTTTCGGCCCGGTGTGGCCTTGACGCCACGGATTTAGTTCATGCCATTCACCGTAAGCCCGCGCGTGTCGCGTGAAACGAATGACACGCCGAGTGGGGAAACGTTTACAAAGTGTTCACGAGCCGAAGCGTCGTTGGCGTCGAGTGAAGTCACGGAGCGCGCGCAAAACATCGATTTCGCGAAGGTCAGGGCCGAGCGCTTCAACGAAGTACAACTCGGTGTGCGCTGACTGCCACAGCATGAAATCGGAGATGCGCTGCTCCCCCGAAGTTCGAATCACGAGGTCGAGGTCGGGCTGTCCAGCCGTGTAGAGATGAGCGGCGATGTTCTCGAGGGTGATGTCTTCCGCGAGAGTGTCAATGCCTCTCCCCTTGACCTCGTGTTCGCGGATGATGTCGCGCACTGCCTCGGTGATTTCGTGGCGACCGCCGTAACCCACGGCGAGATTGATGTGAAGCCCGTCTCGATTGGCCGTTTCGGCTGTCACACGCGTGAGTGCGTCGGCGAGCTGATCAGGAATTCGTGCCACATCACCAACGTGGTGGATCTTCCAGTCGGGGACTTCTGCGAGGTCGGCCGCAAGGTCGGCAATGATCTCGGTGAGGTCGGTGATCTCTTGAGAGTTTCGATTCGTCACGTTGTCCGTTGACATTAAATACAGCGTGACAACCTTGACGCCAGCTTCGTCACACCAGTTGAGAAACACGAGCATTCGGTCTGCGCCGGCGCGGTGGCCTTCTGCGACGGAAACGCCGTCTTGGCGGTTGGCCCATCTCCGATTGCCGTCAACAATCATGCCGACGTGCCGAGGTGGTTCCACCGTTCGAAGCTGTGCTCTGAGGCGACGGGCATACAGTCCGTAAAGAACAGCCTTGACGCGCTCGCGCAACGACATTATGAGTTTCCGGTTTCCTTATCGATCGACTCGATCAACTCGTCAACGGCCTGCTCAGCATCGACATTCATCCGCGCTTCTTCGCGGTATCGCAATCGACGGATGCGGCGAACGAGGTCGAGTGCGAGGAACATGACAGCGATTCCAACACCCGCGGTGGCAAGAAAGCCGACGACGCCGGGGGTCACCCCGTTCGGGTCGATTTCTACCGCAGCGTGAAGCAGTGTCGTCATGGTTCTCTCCGTTCGCGTAGCCTAAATACAGGATACCGAGCAACCATGACACAACCGACAGACTACGAATCGCGATACGGAATACACCGCCGTCGCGACTTCCGGGTTGTGTGGATTCTGGCCGTCACGCTGTTGGTCTCTTTCGCGGGTTGGTCGGTGTGGGCTCTCAGTTCTGACCGGTCGTTCGGTCTCGAATGGGTGGCGTTTGAATCTGAGACAGGCGGCACAGTAGCGAGCGTGACGTGGAACGTCACCGCCCCCGTCGGCACCGAGGTGTCGTGTGCCATTCGAACCGTAGCGCCATCCATGTCGACCAACGGATGGCGGATCGTCAATCTGCCAGCGTCGACGACCTCGACATCGACTCATCGAGAGACGGTCAGGGCCGTCGGCGAAACACGCGGGATTGAAGTGTATTCCTGCTGGCGAACGACCTTCTAATCCGTCAATTCGACTGGGTAGTCGACATTATTCTTGTAGCTACGTCCAATTAGGGGGAATACCATGGCATCGATGTGGCTGACGCAAGAAGCGTTCGATCGACTCGCGCTCGAACTCGAAACGCTCTCGTCGACCGGTCGTGCGGAGATCGTCAAGAGAATCGAAGCCGCTCGCTCCGAGGGTGACCTGAAGGAAAACGGCGGCTACCACGCTGCCAAAGACGAGCAAGGCAAAATCGAAGCCCGCATCCGTGAGCTCACCGCGATGCTGGAGAACTCCCACGTTGGAGCTGAGCCCGTGGACGCGTCGCGCGTTGCACCAGGCACTGTTGTCACCGCGCACATTCACGGAGACGAGGAGCGATTCCTTCTTGGCTCACGCGAGATTGCGGGAGACACCGACCTCGATGTCTACAGCGAGCACAGTCCGCTCGGCGAAGCGATCCTCGGACTTGAAGCCGGCGATGCAACAACCTTCACAGCGCCGACGGGTGCCATCATCGCCGTCGAGATTCTGTCAATCGAACCGTTCGTCGGTTAGCTAGATTTCGACGCGAGGTTCGTAGCCTTCTGCACGAAGCGCATCGAGAACCTGGTCTGAGTGGTCTGGGCCACGGGTTTCGATATCAACCGACAGTTCGACCTGGCTGATTTGAAGGTCGGTTCCGTGCCGCGTGTGGAGCACTTCAATAACGTTCGCGTTTTGTCCTGCAACGATTTCTGCGACTCGCGCCAACTGACCTGGGCGGTCGGGAAGTGGGATTCGAATGTGCAGGTATCGCCCTGACGCGATGAGCCCTCGTGAAATCACGCGTTCCATGAGCTTCGGGTCGATGTTGCCGCCCGAAAGAATTACGTTCGTCGGTCCGGTTGCCGTGATCTTGCCGGCGAGGATCGCTGCGACACCCGCTGCACCCGCTGGTTCGACGACGAGCTTTGCCCGCTCGAGGAGCATGAGGAGAGCCCTTGCAATGTCGTCGTCACTGACGGTGACGATCTCGTCGACCGTTTCCTGAATGATGGCGAACGGCAGAGCACCCGGCTTGGCAACGCTGATTCCGTCGGCGATTGTTGGCTTGACCGTGATTGACGTAGGAGCCCCGGCTTCGAGAGACGGAGGGTAAGCGGCGGCCTGCGCTGACTGAACCCCGATCACGCGGAACGGCCTTCCCTCTTCTGCTGCCTTTTGCTTCATCGCGGACGCAACGCCGGCAATGAGCCCGCCCCCGCCGACAGGAATGATGACCGTTTCAACGTCGGGAACCTGGTCCCAGATTTCAAGCCCAACGGTTCCCTGCCCAGCAATCACATCGTGATTGTCGAAAGGCGGAATGAAGATTGCGCCCGACTTCTCTGCGAAATCCTTGGCTGCTTCGAGTGCTTCATTGAAGATGACACCTCGAAGAACGACATCGGCGCCGTACGCCTTGGTTGCTTGCAGTTTCGGGAGCGCGACCCCAACCGGCATGAAGATTGTCGCGTGAATTCCCAGTTCGTGCGCTGCGAGCGCGACTCCCTGAGCGTGATTTCCGGCCGATGCCGCCACAACGCCGAGCGCGCGTTCGGCATCGCTGAGTTTGCTCATGCGGTTGTATGCACCGCGAAC
>CAXNHY010000002.1:0-24172 GCA_964202425.1 Microbacteriaceae bacterium MWH-Ta3
CCAGAACACCATCCACGTGATGAGTCCAGCTGCCGCAACGGACAAGGCGCCTGCGAGGAAGACCTCGACGTAGTCGCTTGCTTCCTTGACACCGTAAAGGAGGATGAGCCCTGCAATCACGGAAAGCCCCAGCGCTGCCGCCACTCCACTCCAAATGGCGGGAATGACATCGCGACGATTGGTGCGAACGGCGAACGCAATCAGGATTCCGATAATGATCGAGGCCTCGAGGCCTTCACGAAGTCCGATGAGAAAATTAGCCAGCATGGCTTAGCTCCTTGGTTTCGTCTGGCCGGTATTTCCGGATAGCCGAACTAAGGTTTACCTTACCATTCTTCGCGCGACGGCCGCTTAGCGTTTACGCTTGAACCATGAACCGTCGACTCCTCGCTCCAGCATCCCTGATTGCGCTGTCCTTTTCACTCGCGGGATGTGCTGAAGGAGTGAGTTTGCTTACTCCCGTCGCAGTCGTAGAGGAACAGGGTGCGTTCTCCGATAGCGATGTGATGTTCGCGCAAATGATGATTCCCCACCACGAGCAGGCCGTGCTCCTGGCCACCCTCGCCGAATCGAACACCGAGTATTCCATCATCCTCGATTTGGCCTCACGAATCGGTGACGCTCAGGAGCCAGAGATAGCGACGATGAAGTCGTGGCTAGCCGAGGCTGGTGCAACTGAAGACATGGGCCACTCGATGGCAATGCCCGGGATGATTTCCGACGACGACATGCGTGCACTGGAGATGGCCCGTAACGATGAATTCGATGTGCTGTTTCTCACGCACATGATCGCCCACCACGAGGGTGCGGTGGCGATGGCAAACGACGTCATTGCGACAACAACCAACCCCGATGTCTTCGCGTTCGCCAACGACGTTATCGCGGCGCAGACGCTCGAAATCGAGGAAATGCAAGCACTGCTCTACGGTTAGCCGTCGGCGAGGTACACTTGTAGTAGCGCACCCGACTTAATGGGTGTGAGCGTCGAATTACGCATCCCTCACCAGTAACGCTGGTTGACATCTTTTCTTCGGCGAACGAATGTGCCGCTCGGCGCAATCGCCATCCCGATTCCCGCACAACTTTTGTGGTGCGGAGATCTTTGTAATGAAACTGGTCTCTAATGACAACCCCAACATTCAGCACGCTCGGCGTGCCCACCGCCCTCGTCACTGTTCTCGCAGCAGACGGCAAGGACAGCCCCTTTCCAATCCAGGTCGACACCCTGCCCGATACGCTCGCGGGACGCGACGTGCTCGGGCGCGGCAAGACCGGCTCCGGCAAGACGCTAGCGTTCGCGATTCCCATGGTCGTTCGCCTCGCGCAAACCGTCGGAACTTCCTCGCGCAAGCCGGGTCGCCCCACTGGAATGATTCTTGCGCCAACCCGCGAACTCGCGACCCAGATCGCGGCGACGCTTCAGCCGCTCGCCGACGCTTACAAACTTCGGTCGATGACTATCTTCGGCGGCGTTTCACAAAACCGCCAGGTTGAAGCGCTTCGCAACGGCGTAGACATCATCGTCGCAACCCCCGGTCGACTCGAAGACCTCATGAAGCAGGGGCTCGTTCACCTCGACTCAGTTCAGATCACTGTTCTCGACGAGGCTGACCACATGGCTGACCTCGGGTTCCTCCCCGGAGTGACCAGAATCCTCACGGCGACACCGCGTAATGGTCAGCGCATGCTGTTCAGTGCGACGCTCGACAACGGCGTGGACAAGCTCGTCGCCAAGTTCCTCCACAACGAAATCCTTCACTCGGTTGACGAGGCAAACTCGCCCGTCGTCCAGATGACCCACCACGTCTTCGAGGTCGAAGACGCAGAGGTGAAGAAAGTGCTGATCGAGACTCTCGCATCGGGAACAGGGCGTCGCATCTTGTTCATGCGCACCAAGCATCACGCCAAGAAGCTCGCGAAGCTCCTCACCGACAAGGGCATTCCGGCTGTTGACCTGCACGGAAACCTTTCACAGCCTCAGCGTGATCGCAACCTTGCCGCTTTCAGCTCTGGCGCGGTTCGCGTTCTTGTTGCAACTGACGTCGCCGCTCGCGGCGTACACGTTGATGATGTCGAACTCGTTATCCACGTCGACCCACCGACCGAACACAAGGCATACTTGCACCGTTCAGGGCGAACAGCGCGGGCCGGCTCGGCTGGAGACGTCGTGACCATTTGCCTTCCGGCTCAGAAAAAGGATTTGCGCGACCTCCTTCGCAAGGCGGGAATAACTGTCACGCCCGAGGCGGTCACACCGAAATCGGCTTCCGTCACCGCGTTGGTAGGCGACGTTGCCGAATACGTTAAGCCAGCTCCGCGTGTTGCGACGCAGCAGCAGCCTCGTGGAACATCAACCGGGGCGAACGCTCAACGCAAGCGCGCCAACCGCGACCGATCGGGTCGTCCAATCGCCGAGAACAAGGTTGCTGAGCGCTCCGGCCAATCAAACAACAACTTCCGAGGTGCGCGCAACGCTCAGCCAACGCGATCAATTCGCCCGCAGGGGCGCTAAGCCAACAATCAGGCGGTGTCTGCGGCTGCTAGCTGGCCGCAGGCACCGTCTATTTCTTTGCCTCGAGTGTCCCGAAGCGTTGTGGGGATTCCCGCGTCCTCGATTCGTCTGACAAATTCGCGCATGACCGCTGGTTCAGAAGCTGTCCACACCGAACCGGGAGTCGGATTGAGGGGAATTGGATTGACGTGCACCCAACCGGTTCCGCGATCGTTGAGTTTCTTCGCCAGCAAATCAGCACGCCACGCGTGGTCGTTCATGTCCTTGATGAGCGCGTATTCGATTGAGACACGTCGACCCGTCGCATCGAAATATGCGCGAGCTGCGTCGAGGGCCTCGTCAACCTTCCATCTCGAGTTGACGGGAATCATTTCATCGCGCAATTCATCGTCTGGAGCGTGAAGCGACAAGGCGAAGGTGAGCTGAAGCCCTTCAGCGGCTAGCTTCTGCATCGCAGGGACCAAGCCAACGGTTGACACGGTGATGTGGCGTGCCGACATTCCGAGTCCGTTTGGTTGCGGTGCGAGCATTGTTCGCACCGACTTCATGACTCGGGCATAGTTCGCTAGCGGCTCCCCCATGCCCATAAACACAATGTTTGACACGCGTCGGTCGCCGTCGACGCCCGGAAGTTCTCCGTCTGCGATGGCGCGGTTCGCTTGTACCACTTGGTCGACAATCTCCGCCGCCGACATGTTTCGCGTGAGTCCAGCCTGTCCCGTCGCGCAGAACGGACAGTTCATGCCGCACCCGGCCTGCGACGACACGCACAGCGTAATGCGGTTGGGGTATCGCATGAGGACCGATTCGACCAGAGCACCGTCGAACAGTCGCCACAAGAACTTGATCGTGTCGCCGTTATCAGTCTTGAGCCGGCGAACCTCGTTGAGAAGCGGCGGGAGTGTTGCGACAACAATCTCGGCACGAGTCTCTGCCGGTAAGTCGGTCATGTGATCAGGGTTCGACGTGTAGTGCGTGAAGTAATGGGTCGAGAGTTGTTTGGCGCGGAACCTGGGGAGACCGAGTTCGATAACTTTCGCCTCGCGTTCCTGTATTGACAAGTCTGCCCAGTGAATCGGAGGCTTTGCGCCTCGCGGCGACTCAAACTGAAGCGATGGCTTGCCGTCCGCACCCATCTGTTGAGTCCAACCCTCAGCGGTCGGCATCACCTGCGGGCGGTTTTCACCCCGTGATGGCAATCGGTCGATGGGCATGCCTTCAGATTACCAACGCGACGGCTCGAATCCTACGACAGTTGACAAACGATAGTTTTCTATTGATAATCGATAGATGAGCAACTTCGCCGCACTAATTCTAAAAACCACGCTTGCGTTTGGGTTATTGGTTTCGTTCCTTGCGCAAGCACTCGTTATTCCGGCATTCGTCGCAGAGCTGGCCAACCAGCTGCCTGAGCTCGCCCCGAGCGTGCTTTTGTACACTTTCATTGGGATTCTCATCGCCGTTTGCTGTCAGGTTGTCTTGATTGCCATATGGGCACTCCATACAAGGGTGTTGCTAAATCGAATTTTTGATAGGCGCGCGACACCCTGGATTAACTCGATCTCCATCGCCATTGCGGTTGCTGCAGTCTTGGCGATTGCGGGAACGGCCCACCTCATAACCATCCACGGGGCTGGCAATCCGGCGACCATTGGAATCCTCCTTGTGTCAGGGGGCGTCGGTCTGCTGCTCGTGTTACTCATTTCTGTCTTGAAATCCCTACTTCTGCAAGCAACCGAAATAAGTGACGACCTCGAGGTCGTCATCTGATGCCGATAACAATCGAACTAGACGTGATGCTGGCAAAAAAGAAAATGTCTGTCGCGGATTTTGCCAACCGCATCGGAATAACGCCCGCCAACGTGGCGGTCCTAAAGAACGGACGCGCAAAGGCAATCCGGTTCACAACACTCGACGCAATCTGCGAAGTGCTCGAATGTCAACCTGGCGACATTCTCGTTTGGAGTCACTTGACCAATTAACTTGATTTTATCTCATTTAATGCTACCTTTCGAATGCCGGCGAATAAACGGCGGCACTAAATGAAGGTGGAAAACGAAAAAAAAATAGTTTTGCAAAATCAGTTTTTTGTGCAATTGCCGTGTTGGCTACAACGATTTCACTAGCAACGCCTGCATCGGCCTTGAGCGAAACCGAACTACAATCCGTGGTTGACTCCGGCAATGGCTCAGTGGTGCTGGAGCAGTTCCCAATCACTCCTGGCGAGCTCGTGACCGTGGGTCGCAGTTATTCGGACAGGCTTACCCGAGCAACCTGGAGTACTAGTTATGCAATCAGCACCGAGGTTGCCTTTTTGTGGTACCAAGCAAAGGCAAAAGCAGCGGCAAACGTTTACTCGAACCTTCGAATTATCAAGGTTTGCTTCTACTACACCCGCAATAATATGGTGATCAGCTCAACCAAGTGCTCCACCGCCGACTCGAACGGAAGCTATTGGACCGCAGGCGCTGAAGTGACGGACACGGTAACGGATTCAATAATCTCGGGCGCAACTAACACGAGCATCTTCAACATTGTTACGACGCGAATCAACCCAAACATTCGCTAGGTATCGGCGCCATCTGAAGGCGGGGCTTTTCAACTGTCAGTCCCGCCTTCAGTTATGAGATTCACGTGCTCATAAACACAATGTTCGACATACGACAATTCTTTTCGACGACAGGTAGCTCGCCATCGGCGATTGCCCGGTTGGTTGGACCACCTGGCCGACAATCTCTGCACGGGTTTCAGCCGGTAGGTCGGTCATGTGATCAGGGTTCGACGTGTAGTGCGTGAAGTAATGGGTCGAGAGTTGTTTGGCGCGGAACCTGGGGAGACCGAGTTCGATAACTTTCGCCTCGCGTTCCTGTATTGACAAGTCAGCCCAGTGCACTGGTGGTTTTGCGCCACGCGACGACTCGAACTGTAGCGAAGGGCGGCCATCTGGGCCCACCTGCTGCGTCCAACCCTCAGCAGTCGGCATCACTTGCGGGCGGTTTTCACCCCGTGATGGCAAACGTTTGATGGGCATGAGTCAAGGCTAACAAGCGAAAGGCCGCAACCTCGCGGTTACGGCCTTTCACGTTTCGACTTATGTTCGGTTTTGGCGAACCCGTCGGGAAACCACAAGTGCCGCTCCTAATCCAAGAACGGCGAGCCCGGCGATTCCAACGGGAGCTGTGTCTACACCAGTTTCAGCGAGGTCGCCATAGTCGATATCGAAGAACGAATCGAACCTCATGTCAAGGCTTCCGCCACTTGAGTCCAACAGACCGAAGGTGTACGAGATGCTTGAGACTCCGTCATACTGAGCTTCTCCAACGAAGTTGAGCGCGGTCGGGTCATCGCGGTCCGAACCGATATTAGGCGAGTTGAACGAAACCCTATCGGAGAGTTCAACGATTTCGAGCTCCGATTCTGGACTTACTGCGAACGTCGTTGGCTTCGGGTCAAACAGGGTTAGATACTGCTCGCCATCGATATCGTCCGCAAAAATCGCCAAGTTGTTGAGTGTCACCGGGTTGCCGGCCACTTCGAAGTCAACGCGAATCGAGACGTAGCCGTCGGTAGTGTCCTCGAAAGTACAAAGGTCGACGTCCGACTTGATGGCTGAATCATCCTCGGGGTCACTGTCGTACTCGTCGAGGAACTCAATACCCGCAGGAAGAATGTCACTGGGGGCAAAAAGGGTCTGATCGTAAGATAGAGGATCTAGGCCATAAGCAGCGTTGCTGTAGCAACCAGGTGTGTCAACCGCCTCTGACGTAACGCCGTTGAGAGAGTTAATGTCGTCCTGATTTAGGGTCACGTAGCCGTTTTCAGGGTTACCCAGCGAGTTTGCGGAAGCGCCGATAAGCGTTACGACTGCGTCGATTTGCACGCCGCCAACCGTTGCAACGTTCGTATAGTTGAAGGAATCGTTAACGGCGGCGCTTTCGCCGAGGTCTACACCTACGGGATTACCGAAGTTGAACGTGGCACCAGCGACATCGATGGACGCTGCATACGCGGGAGCAACGAACAACGTGGGAGCGAATACAAGTGATGCAGCGGCGACTGAGGCCAGAGCAAATTTGGTTTTCCGAGACAAAGCATTTCCTTTCGAAGGGTGGAGCCAAAAGTGACTTAAATATAGCATAGCCTAAACCGCAGGGGCAAGTCGTGATTGAAAACCACAAAAGGCAGACGTAACGTCGGTCTTTCTTCATTTGGTCGGGCTGCACCCCTCCGCTCGAAATCAGCAACGCTGCGCGTTGCGTATCGATTTCTCGAACAGCGGGGGCCCGCCTGGAAGCGCGAGTAACAACAAAAGACCGACACGAAGTCGGTCTTTTGTTGTTTCGTCGGGCTGACAGGATTTGAACCTGCGACCCCTTGACCCCCAGTCAAGTGCGCTACCAAGCTGCGCTACAGCCCGCTACCCCTGAGGGCAACTTGCCTAGCCTATCAAGCGAGCGCGGGGCGAGCCACTTAGACGTCGAGTAGTTCCTTGATCGCCGACTCGAACACCTCGTGGTGCTTGCGAACATCATCCACCGAAGTGGTCGGGCACATCAGTGCCATGTTGTGGAACGGCGTGAGCATGATTCCACGGTTCGCCAGGTACAAGTGGAGGAAGTCCTCCAGTTCACCATCGGCCGCTGCGTTCGCCTCTCCCCCATTGCGCGGGTAGGGCTTAGCGAACCGGTATTCGCAACGCGCACCGAGTTGATTGATTGACCACGGCAAGTCGTATCGGTCGAAGATGTCGTTCATTCCGGCGGTGAAGACATCACATGTTGCAATCATGTGCTCCAAGGCGTCGTCCGTGAGGACGTGCTCAAGAGTTGCACGCATGGCCGCGACGGAGAGAGGGTTGCCGGCGAGAGTGCCACCCACTCCCCCCATGTCGATTAGGTCGAGGTCATCGCGCGCAAGTGCTTTAGCTGCGAAATCGGCGCTGAGGCCGTACGCCCCGGTGGGGATTCCGCCGCCGATCGCCTTGCCAATCACAACAATGTCGGGTTCGAGGTTCCACGCCGTCGTCATGCCGCCCGGTCCCGCGCTAAAGGTGTGAGTCTCGTCGATGATCAGAAGCGCGCCGTACTTTCGTGTGAGTTCACGGACACCTTCGTGATACCCGGGTTCCGGAAGTACGATTCCGATGTTGGTCAGCGCCGGCTCGATGAGCACAGCGGCGACATCACCATGAGCGAGTTCGCGCTCGAGCCCTTCAAGGTCATTGAACTCAGCAACACGACTCGTTTCGAGGACATCAACGGGCTCACCGACGTTGCCGGGGCGGCTCATTGCCTCGCCGTCGGGGCCGACAACAATGAGTGACTCGTCGACAGAGCCGTGATAGCAGTATGAGTGGAAAAGAATCTTCGATCGGCCACTAATTGCGCGCACAAGTCGGATTACCCAACGGTTTGCATCCGTCGCGGTGAGCGCGAAGCTCCAGCGTTCCATTCCAAATCTGCGCGCAAGTTCGGCTCCCACCCACTCGGCGTCTACCGTCGGCAGCATTGTGGTGAGGCCGCCCTGCTCACTTATTCGCTTTGTCACCGCGGCCACGACTTCTGGGGCCGAATGCCCTGCCATTGCGCCGGTGTCACCCAGTGCAAAATCAATGTATTCGTGTCCGTCAATATCGCGAATGCGATTTCCGTTCGCCGAATCGAAGTAAACGGGGAACGAGCCGGACTTCTTGTTCATCCACGTCATCGGGACGCGACCGAACAAGTGTTCCGCGTTGGCGTAGGCGGCTTTCGACTTCGGGTGCGATTCCTCGAAGTGTCGCTTTTCGCGGTCGAACAGTTGTGAAAGTCGTTCGCGGTAAATCTCCGTCACGGGGTCACATCCTTGTGCGCTTGTTGGTTACGAGTCAAGACTATTCGACATCACTTGAGGTGTTTGGCGAGCAAATCACGAAGATGCGGCCAGTTCTGCCCGAATCGGGGGTGCAACTCAAGCTTCTCCACCTCACCGCGGCCAATCCACTGGAGCTCAATACTCTCCTGGTCATTTTCTTCTGGTTCAAAGTGCTCGGTCGTTCGCGCGATCACCGTGGTGTACTTCCAATATCCAAGATCGATGACGAACTGGTCGACGATCTCGAGCAGCGACTCCGGAACGCCTGCCTCTTCGTGAGCCTCTCGAAGTGCTCCGTCGTAGGGCGACTCCCCTTTACGGAGGGCGCCACCGGGGATGCCCCACGTCCCGCCGTGGTGGGACCACTCTGCGCGCAACTGGAGCAGAACGGAATCAGTTTCACGGTTCCACACGAGGACACCGGCAGCACCGAAAGTTCCCCAGACTTTGACACCGTTAGGGCCGACAACCCACTGGTCTCCTGGGTCGCGGAGGTGCGGCGGCGGCAAATAGTTCACGATTAGCGCTTCGGGCCGCGACGCTCGCGAACTCGCATCTGGATTTCGATGGGTGAACCCTCGAAGCCCCACACTTCGCGAAGTCGTCGAGTGATGAACCGACGATACTGCGGGTCGAGGAACTGGGTGGTGAACACAACGAACGTGGGAGGCCTAGTCGACGCTTGTGTGCCGAACAAGATACGCGGCTGACGACCACCGCGGACGGGGTGTGGGTGCGCTGCGGCGAGTTCCGTAAGGAAGGCGTTGAACTTTCCTGTCGGAATTCGCGTATCCCACGATTCGAGTGCGAGTTCAAGAGCAGGTACGAGCTTTTCGAGGTGACGACCGGTGCGAGCAGAGATATTCACACGCGGAGCCCACGCAACGTGCGCCAAGTCCTGGTCAATCTCTCGCTCGAGGTAACGGCGACGGTCATCTTCGAGAAGATCCCACTTGTTGAACGCAAGCACGAGTGACCGCCCAGACTCGAGGACCATGTCGATGATTCGAATGTCCTGTTCACTGATTGGTTCCGTTACGTCGAGCACAACAACGGCGACCTCGGCCTTCTCAAGCGCGGCAGCGGTTCGGAGCGACGCATAAAAATCAGCACCCTGAGCCATGTGCTGACGTCGGCGAATACCAGCGGTGTCAACGAATCGCCACACCTTCCCGCCAAGCTCTACCTGCTCATCGATCGGGTCACGCGTGGTTCCTGCGAGCTCGTTGACGACAACCCGCTCTTCACCGGCCGTCTTGTTGAGAAGAGATGACTTACCGACGTTGGGGCGACCAATAATTGCAACGCGGCGGGGGCCACCGATTTCCGTTTTCGCGACGGCACTAATTGTCGGAAGAATTGTGAGTACCTTGTCGAGCAGGTCAGCGACACCTCGACCGTGAAGAGCCGAAACAGGCCATGGCTGGTCAAGCCCCAGTGACCACAGCGCAGCCGCCTCAGATTCCTGACGAGCATCGTCAACTTTGTTGGCGACAAGAATGACGGGCTTGTTGGTTGCGCGGAGCATTCGGACAACGCGTTCGTCTGTCGCGGTTGCTCCAACCATCGCGTCAACCACGAAGAGCACTGCATCCGCGAGTTCCACGGCGATCTCAGCCTGCTGTGCAACGGACAGGTCGATCCCTCGTGCGTCTGGTTCCCACCCGCCGGTGTCTACAAGCGTGAACTTACGGTCATTCCATTCGGCCTTGTAAGCAACGCGGTCCCGCGTCACGCCAGGAACATCCTCGACGACAGCCTCGCGACGTCCGAGGATTCGGTTGACGAGAGCTGACTTTCCAACGTTCGGGCGCCCGACAATCGCAAGGACTGGTAGCGCAGGGAGTTCGATGATTTCGTCAGAGTCGCCGATCTGCGCCTCAAGGACGGCGATGTCGTCGTCATCGAGGTCGTAGTCCTCAAGGCCGCGACGGAGTGACTCAGCGCGCTGCGCCGCGTCCTCATCGGTCAGGCCGGTGAGCTTCTCGATAATGTCATCGTCGCCAAAGTTGTCGTCGTCGGAACTCACGGTTTACGCCTTTCACACAGGTCAAGAATGGCCTCAACCGTTTCGTCAAAACTCAAATCCGACGAGTCCACCACGTGGACGCCGTCTGCGGCGGTGCGAAACTCGACGACAGTTGAATCGCTCTCGTCGCGTTCGCGAATAGATTGCTCCGTCACGCTTCTGTCTGCGGTTGTCTCGCGCGAACGTCGCTCGATGCGCACATCTTCGCGCGCAGTAAGCAGAACTCGCACGTCTGCATCGGGGAACACAACCGTTGTGTTGTCACGGCCTTCAACGACAACGCCTGGGTAGTCAGTTGACTGCGCGAGATCTCGAGTCATGTCAACCATCGATGACCGAATCGGCAGTTGCGAGGCGATAGCGCTCACGGCAAGGCTGATTCGCGGGTCACGGATCTCGCTCGTGACATCGACACCACCAACGCTGACGCGCTCAATCGCCGGGTCCAACGAAATGGAGTAATCGAAGTTGTCCATGAGTGCCTCAACCGCGGTGCTGTCGTGCACATCAATTCCCTTGTCGAGCGCCAACCAGGTCAGTGCGCGATACGCAGCGCCCGTGTCAAGAAACGCATAACCAAGATTGGCGGCAACCGAGCGTGAAACGCTCGATTTCCCGCTTCCAGCTGGGCCGTCGATGGCAATCACCCGAGTCACGAGGCCTCGCCGGCGATTCTCCAACCGCGCGCCTCAAGGGCGGTGACAAGTTTGTCTTCAGCGTCGGGAATTATAGACACTTCGGCAAAACCAATCTGCGCTCCAGGCGAGTGCTCAAGGCGAAGGTCTTCCATATTGACTCCCAGCTCACCGATGTCGGTGAGCAAACGAGCCAATTGACCCGGCTGATCGTCGATGATGACGAGAACTTGAGCGAACCGAGCACTGTTGCCGTGTTTGCCTGGAAGTCTCGACACCCCCGAGTTACCGGAGGCGAGGGTTTCGGCGAGAGTTGCCGTCGGCGAACCACTATCGAGCGAGTCGGCAATGGCGGTGAGGTGTTCACCTATCGAACGGACGAGTGGGGCGACCCGAGCTGAATTAGCTGAGAGAATCTGGATCCACATCGTTGGGTCTGACGCAGCGACGCGAGTTACGTCACGCAAACCACCGCCTGCTATCCCGACAAAATCAGCGTCTGCGTTTGTCAGAGTTCCGGCCACGACCGAGGAAACAACTTGAGGAACGTGACTGACGAGAGCGACGGCAGCGTCGTGGTCGTCGACGCTCATCTCAACAACCGTCGCCCCACATGCCAGCGCGAGATCCACAACTTCCTCGGCCGCACTGCGGGGATTCTCGTCGCGAGCACAAACCACCCACGAACGGCCGGTGAATAGGTCTACGCGAGCCGCCGTTGCACCTCCGCGCTCACGTCCTGCCATCGGGTGTGAGCCGACATAGCGAGTCGCGTCAACTCCTAGATTTTCGAGTTCGGCGACAATCGACCCCTTGACCGATGAGACATCGGTGACGACGGCGTCTGGAAATTGAGCCAGTTGCTCAGCAATAACCGCAGCCGCAACGTCAGGCGGCACCGCGACGACCACGAGAGCTGGCGTATCTGCCTCAGTCGCCTTGTGCCCAGCGCCGTATTCGACGGCGAGGGCGACTGCAGTCGGAGAAGCATCAACGAGCGAGACGCCAACCCCAAGCCGACGCAAAACAAGGCCAATTGATGTTCCCAAAAGACCGGTTCCGACGATTCGGACAGGGCCGTCGACGCGGTTCGCGCTCATTCGGATTCCCCCTCTGACTCGTCGGCAAGAGCCAAAACACTGCTCACTTCAACCTTAGTGAGGTCGCGCATCGCGCCAGACCCGAGGCTGCCCAGCAGAATCGGTCCAAACGATTTGCGATGCAACTGAACGACGGGATGGCCGACTGCCTCACACAATCGACGAACGATTCGGTTTCGACCAGAATGAATCGTCAATTCAAGAAGAGTCATGCCCTGCGACGGCTGACCCTTTACAGCAACCCCGTCGACGGCAATTGGTCCGTCATCGAGTTCGATGCCGTCGCGCATCGCACGCAGAGTTGGCGGCTTAACGTCTCCCTCAACGAGGGCAACATACGTCTTGGAAACTTCAAACGACGGGTGCGCGAGCATGTGTGCTGCATTGCCGTCGTTGGTCAGGATGAGGAGCCCTGATGTGTCGGCGTCAAGGCGCCCAACGTTGAATAGGCGTTCCTCAAACTGTTTGACGAACTCGGTCAAGTCACGGCGGCCCTGGTCGTCCTTGAGGGTCGACACCACCCCGGTCGGTTTGTTGAGCATGACGTAACGCATGGACACATCAACCTGAACGGGCTTCCCGTCAACGTGAATGCGATCGACTTCTGGATCGACTCTGGATCCGAGCTCGGTTACCGTAACGCCATTGACTGACACCCGACCAGACGCAATGAGAAACTCGCTCGACCGTCGAGAAGCAACCCCCGCCGCGGCGAGAACTTTTTGCAATCGCTCAGCGGGCATCGTCGAAGCCGCCGGACCCGTCGTCGAGGAGTTCGGAAACAGGCGGCAATTGGTCGATGGAGTCGATGCCGAGGTGGGTGAGGAGCAGGTCCGTGGTGCCGTAAAGAATTGCACCGGTTTCCGCCTCCGTTCCAACCTCGGTGATGAGCCCGCGGCCAACGAGGGTCCGAATCACGGTGTCGACGTTGACAGCGCGGATCCCAGACACCTGCGAGCGCGTCACGGGTTGCTTGTACGCAATCACCGACAGTGTCTCAAGGGCCGGTTGCGAGAGTTTCGTTGCATTTTGAGAGTGAACAACGTCGCGCACAAGCTCGTCGAAGTCTTCACGAACATAGATTCGCCAACCTCCGCCAACTTCACGCAGTTCAAAACCCCGACGCACTCCCCCGTTTGTTCCGTCAAAATCTGCGACGAGAGCCGTCAGTGCACTCTTGACGTCAGCGACAGGTCGCTCAAGCACGGTTGCCAGCGAGACAAGGCTTTGCGGTTCGTCCGCGACCATCAAAATCGCTTCAATCTGACGTTCGATGTCACTGTCCATATTCTGCTCCCAGGCTTACGAGGTTTTCATCCGACCAGGTGTCGGCAGTCCACTTGACGGTGAGTTCACCGAGCGGCTCAATCTGCTCGAAGGACACAGCCGATTGGCGGTACAACTCGAGAATTGCGAGGAAGCGGGCAACGATGACGCCCTTGTGGTCGGCGCCCATGATCAGCTGACGGAACGTCATTGGTCCAGAACGGACCATGCCGACAACGATTGCGGCTTGCTCGCGCACGGAAACGAGCGGCGCGTGAAGGTGCTCAAGGCCGATTGTGGGGATTTCTCGCGGAGCGAGGGCAAGCAGCGCCAGCATGTGGAAGTCCTCAAGCGATGTGGTCCACACGAGTTCCGGTGTCTGCTCTCGAAACTTGTCTTCCAACCTGACGTTTCGAGGGTGGCGCGTCGACTCAGCATCAATCCGCTCAGCGAACCAGATCGATACCTCTTTGAATGCTCGATACTGAAGCAACCGCGCGAACAGTAGGTCGCGGGCTTCAAGCACTGCCACATCATCCGCGTCGGCATATTCGCCCGCCGGGAGTAACCCGACAATCTTCATATCAAGGAGGGTTGCTGCGACGACCAGGAATTCGCTCGCGGCGTCGAGTTCTTCTGTTCCCGTCAGGTCCTTCAAATACGCGATGAAGTCGTTCGTGACCGCTGCGAGACTCACTTCCGTGATGTCCATCTCGTGTTTCGAAATCAGCGAAATGAGAAGGTCGAACGGCCCGTCGAAATTGGTCAGATTGACGCGGAAGCCGTCCTCGGTTTCAGGCAATCTTTCCACGGAAAATCAGCTCGCGTGCTAGTTCGCGGTAGGAGTCTGCGGCCGGGTGGTCGGGGGCAAACACAGTAATCGGTGCGCCGACGACTGTCGAGTCGGGGAACTTGACGGTTCGGCTGATCGTCGATTCGAGGACCTTGTCCCCGAGATTCTTCTTGACGAGGTCGAGAACTTCACGCGAGTGAAGCGTGCGGAGGTCGTACATTGTCGGGACGATGCCGTCCACCTGAATGGTGGGGTTGAGGCGAAGTTTAACCTTGTCGATCGTGTCGAGCAGCAACGAGACACCACGAAGCGCGAAGTACTCACACGCGAGCGGGATGAGGACGCCGTGAGCCGCGGTGAGGGCGTTGACGGTGAGAAGGCCGAGCGAGGGCTGGCAATCGATGAGAATGACGTCGTATTCGTCCATGACGGGACGCAAGACGGTCTTGAGGATGCTTTCACGGGCAACCTCGTTGACGAGTTGGACTTCCGCAGCGGAGAGGTCGATGTTGGCGGGGATGATGTGAAGGTTTTCGACCTTCGTGGCCTGAATTGCGTCACGAATCGTCAACGCGACACCGGTTGTGGGGTCTTTCTCCGTGCCGAGCAGGAGATCGTAGATTGTGGGGACGTCGTGGGCGTGAGCACTCAAACCAGCGGTGAGCGCGCCCTGCGGGTCAAAATCGACAACCAAAACCTTTCGACCGTACTCCACGAGCGCACCGGCGAGCGAAATCGTTGTTGTCGTCTTTCCAACGCCGCCCTTTTGGTTGCACAGCGCGATGACTCTCGCGGGACCGTGAGACGTCAACGGCGCTGGGACGGGAAAGTCGGTCATGGCTCAATTCTATCCTGTGGACGCATTGCGACTAAGTCGCGCGTGGATGGGCAGACCGATACGCCTCCGTGAGAGCGTCTTTCGTCACAAGAGTGTAAATCTGGGTTGTCGCAACGGACGAATGTCCGAGCAACTCCTGGACAACACGGATATCGGCGCCGCCTCGAAGTAAATGCGTTGCACACGAGTGCCGAAGCGTGTGCGGGGAGATGACCGCCGAAATCCCAGCCCTTTCGGCTGCTGCGCGAAGGATAAGGAATGCGTTCTGCCTCGAGAGCGGCTTTCCGCGCGCTCCGAGGAAAAGGTGAGGAGAGCCGTCACCCTTTGCGCTCAGGGCTGGCCTCCCCCTCACCAGATATGCCTCAATCGCATCGCGCGCGAATGTTCCGAGCGGGACCACCCGCTGTTTATTGCCTTTACCCGTCAGGGTGATGACGTCGCGCATACCGTCAGGCCGAACGTCATCTACGGACAACAACGTCGCCTCACTCACGCGGGCACCGGTGGCGTACAGAAGCTCAAGCAACGCCCTGTCGCGCAGCCCGACCGGCGTGTCCGTTGGCGTCGATTCGATGAGGAGCGAGACGTCGTCGATTGTCAGCGCTTTGGGCAGTCGAAGGGTCCTGTTGGGCGAGAGAACAGACCCGGTTGGGTCGTTGACGGTGATGCTTTCCGCGACGAGATAACGATGAAATGATCGAATCGTCGAGAGAGCACGAGTGATGCTCGACGACCCGAGTCCTTCAGCTCGAAGTTTTGCGAGGTGATCGCTCACCTCAGATGAGGTCACGTCCCCGATGCTCCGAGACCCGAGTCGCGCAGACCACCGTTCAAGATCTCGCCTGTAAGCGGCAATGGTGTTGGCACTTCGGCCTTTTTCGAGCGCCATGAAGCGGAGGAACTGCTCGACGAGGCGTGCGACCTCCACGGAACCTACTCGGCGTCGCTGTAATCGACAGCGAGTCGATCTGACACGTGGCGGGCGCGAGCGGCGGCAATCAACCCAGCAAAAAGCGGGTGTGCGACGGTTGGCCGAGACTTCAGCTCGGGGTGGGCTTGAGTTGCGATGTAGTACGGGTGCGTTTCACGCGGAAGTTCAACATACTCAACAAGGTTGCCATCCGGGCTTGTCCCGGAGAACGACAACCCCGCGGCGCCGATTTGGTCACGGAAGGTGTTGTTGACCTCGTAGCGGTGGCGGTGTCGTTCGTGTGAGACGTTTGCTCCGTAGACTTCGGCAGCAAGTGATCCTTTGGCGAGGCGTGCCTCGTACAACCCCAGCCGCATGGTTCCGCCGAGGTGGCCTTCCGCAATGATGTCAACCTGCTCCGCCATGGTCGCGACGACCGGATACTGCGTGTCAGGATCGAACTCACTCGATGATGCTCCCGGCATATTTGCGATGTTGCGAGCGTATTCAATCACCATGCACTGCATACCGAGGCAAATGCCGAGAGTGGGAATGCTGTTTTCGCGCGTGTATTTGAGGGCACCGAGCTTACCTTCAATGCCCCGCACACCGAATCCGCCTGGGACGACAATCCCGTCTAGCGATCCGAGATTTTCGGCAGCACCCTCTTCCGTTTCGCACGCGTCGGAGGGGATCCATTTGATCTTCACGGCCACATCATTGGCGAATCCACCAGCCTTGAGCGCTTCCGTAACCGAAAGGTACGCATCGGGAAGGTCAATGTATTTTCCAACAAGGCCGATCGTCACCTCGCCCTGCGGGTTGTGCACCGTGCTGAGCAGGTCTGACCAGCCCGTCCAATCGACCTCATCGGCTTTGTCGAAGCGCAACTGGTCAACGATGTACTGGTCGAGACCCTGCGAGTGGAGCATGCCTGGAATGTCATAAATGCTCGGCACATCGACCGCGTTAACGACAGCATCCTCGTCAACGTCGCACATGAGAGCAATCTTTTTCTTGTTGCTCGCGGATACCGGACGGTCGGATCGAAGCACGAGCGCGTCGGGTTGAATACCAATTGAGCGAAGTGCAGCTACGGAGTGTTGGGTCGGCTTCGTCTTCTGCTCACCAGAAGCGCCCATGAACGGAACGAGCGAAACGTGGACGAAGAAGACATTCTTCCGGCCGAGTTCGTGGCGAACCTGTCGTGCAGCTTCAATGAACGGTTGGCTTTCGATGTCGCCAACGGTCCCACCAATTTCGGTGATGATGACGTCAGGGGCTGGATCGAGCTCTGCCTGCAGTCGCATGCGACGTTTGATTTCGTCGGTGATGTGCGGGATGACCTGGACGGTGTCGCCAAGGTATTCGCCGTTTCGTTCCCGCTCGATCACTCGGGAATAGATCTGCCCGGTCGTGACGTTCGCTGCTCTATCGAGGTTGATGTTGAGGAAGCGCTCGTAGTGACCGATGTCGAGGTCGGTCTCGGCGCCGTCGTCCGTGACGAACACCTCGCCGTGCTGGAACGGGTTCATTGTGCCCGGGTCGACGTTGAGGTACGGGTCCAGTTTCTGCATGACAACGCGCAGTCCGCGGCGCGTGAGAAGGTTACCGAGAGAAGCTGCCGTGAGGCCCTTGCCGAGCGAGGAAACAACGCCACCGGTCACGACAATGTGCCGTGTTACGACCCCTCTGGAGTCAAAATCTGTATCCCTCACCACGGGATTTAACTCTATAGGGAGTGACAGCGATTAGTGAATTATTGTGCCGCGCCACGCGGAAGATTCGCGGATACAACAAGTTCGCGCGCGTGGGCGCGGGCAGCTTCCGAATCTGTCCCCGAGAGCAACCGTGCCATCTCGGAAATACGCTCGTCGCCGGTGAGCGCAACGATCGTGGATTCGGTAATCTCACCGCTCGTGTCTTTCGTGATCCGCAAGTGGTTGTCGGCGAACGCCGCTACCTGCGCAAGGTGGGTGACGACGATGACCTGGGCTGACTCAGCGAGTCGCGCAAGACGGCGGCCGATTTCAATCGCGCTCGCACCGCCAACGCCGGCGTCGATTTCGTCGAAGACGAGCGTGGGAACAGTGTCGACCCCGGCAATGACAACTTCGATCGCGAGCATCACACGAGAAAGCTCTCCGCCCGACGCCGTTTTCGTCACGGGCTTGGGCTCGCCACCCGGATGCGGCCGCAGCAAGAGCTCAATCACATCACGACCGTGAGAGGTGAAGTCGGGCGCGTCCGTCACGCGGACGACAAACTCTGCTGTGGGCATCGCAAGTGCGTGGAGTTCTGCAGTCACGGCGTCCGACAGCGTCGACGCAGCGCGAGCGCGAGCAGCCGAAAGGGCGTCCGCGAGACGGCCCAGTTCAGCGAGGTCGTGCGCGACAACTGCAGTCAGTTCGTCGATTTCATCGGTGGTGCGGTCGAGCTCGAGAAGCCGATCGGACGCCGACGACCACAGGGCAATGACGTCGTCGAGCGTTGGGCCGTACGTTCGCACCAACTGGGCAATTCGCGCGATTCGGTCGTGCACAGCTTCTGGGTCGTCAATGTCTGCCTCGAGCCCGTTGGCGTAGAGCGAAACCGCCTGCGATGCCTCCTGAAGGACAATCGCCGCCTCGGACAAATTCGTGATGAGCGTCTCAATGCTCGGGTCGTGCGCGACCACTCGTTCAAGGGCTCGGCGTGCGTTCTCAACGAGCGACACCGCGTCAAACTCGGAATCTTCAGCTGCCAATGCCTCGTGGGCTTCGTGAGCAGCCCGGCGCAGGTCGTCACTGTTGGCCAGACGTTCTGCCACCGACTTGAGGTGGACGTCCTCACCCACGAGCGGGGAGATCGCATCGATTTCCGACACCGCTGTGCGAAGCTCTTCTGCTTCAGCTCGACGCGATGATTGGTCGCGCACGAGCTCTGCCAGGCGAGCGTTTGACGCCGTCCATCGCGCATACACCGTGCGGTAGTCGGAGGAAACGTCTTTGACCGCGTCGCCAGCGAAACGGTCGAGGGCTTCCCGCTGGGCCTGCGGCGACCGCAAACGAAGTTGGTCGCTCTGACCGTGGATGGCCACGAGCGATTCACCGATTTCACTCAACGCACCGACAGGTGAGGCAACTCCTCCGATGACAACCTTGGACCGGCCCTCTGACGTAACCGATCGCGACACAATGAGTTCGCCGTCATCGACGATTCCGCCGAGTTCGTCCACACGATCCGTGACGGATTTATCGGTTATTCGCCACCTGCCGTCGACCTGTGCGCGGTCGGCGTGGTGCCGCACAACTCCGGAGTCTGCGCGTTCACCGAGCAAGAGACCGAGTGCCGACACGACCATCGTCTTTCCTGCGCCCGTCTCGCCTGTAACCGCAGTGAAGCCCGGTGTCAGCGTCAAGGTTGCTGATTTGATGACACCGAGGTCGCGAATTGAAATCTCATCGATCATGAGGAGCTCCCGCGCCACCCTTCGGTGGGGAGAGAAAACTTTTTGACGAGACGTTCAGCAAAGGGCCCCGTGTGTGTTCGCGCGAGACGAACAGGGGTGTCGGAGCGCTTGACGACGATTCGCGAACCGGGCAGCAGGTCGTAGGTGCGGCGGCCGTCACACCAGAGAACACCGGATGCGCCGGTGCGGTCAAGCACATCGACCGTCAGGGTTGAGGTTGGACTTGTCACGAGTGGACGCGAGAACAGCGCGTGCGCTGAGAGCGGTACAAGGATGAGGGCTTCGACCGTCGGCCACACGACAGGGCCACCGGCTGAGAACGAATACGCTGTCGAACCGGTCGGGGTTGCCATGAGGACACCGTCGCAACCGAACGTCGAAATTGGTCGATCATCAACCGCGATGACGACCTCAATCATCCGCTCGTGCGATGATTTCTCGCCGCTTGCTTCATTGAGGGCCCACGTTTGGTGAACCGACTTTCCGTTCACCTCCACCGAGACGTCGAGAGCTAGACGTTCATCGATGACGTAATCCTTAGCGAGAGCGCGGTGAACGACCGACTCGAGCTCTTCCGCCTCCAGTTCAGCGAGGAATCCGACGTGTCCCATGTTCACACCGAGAATCGGGGCGGCATGCCCGCGGACGAGCTCAGCTGCCTTGAGGATTGTGCCGTCTCCACCGAGACAGATTACGAGTTCGATGTCCTCAACCGAGAAGTCTCGACCGAGCACTGACACTGCGGTGCCGTCGTGTGCCGAAATCTCCGCGTGCTGCGAATCAAGTACGACGGCGGCTGCCCCTCCGGCGATGAGTTCACGGCAGGCAAGCGCGGCTGCGGCGATCGACTCCGGCCGGCCGGAGTGCGCCATGACAAGAAATGATCGGGTCACGAATCACTCCTCCCACATCGTTGCAAGCTGCTGTTCCCATTCTCCAACATTCGCGGCGTTCGCGGGGTCTCCGTACACAATCACTTCACGATTGCCGTGTTCACCATCAACGGCTGACTCGGCCACACCAGAGATGACGAGTCCAGTCGCTTCGATGGCTCTGCACACCTCGAGTGCAGCGGTTCTGCGGAGTGTCAGGTCGCGCACGATTCCGTCAACGAGGTTTCCTTTGCCCACCTCGAACTGGGGCTTGACGAGAAACACAAAACGAAATCCTGTGCCCAACAGAGCGACGAGTGACGGCACGATGAGCGTTAATGAGATGAAACTGACGTCAACGACGACATCGTCGATGCGATCGACATCCCACGCCGCGAATTCCTCGCCCGTGAGCGACCGAGCATTAACTCCCTCACGCACGACAACACGGTGATCACCACGAATTCGAGGGTGCAACTGACCGTGGCCAACATCGAGCGCAATCACTCGCGAGGCACCGCGTGCCAGCGCCACTTCAGTGAAACCTCCGGTCGATGCACCGATGTCCAGCACGATTCGCCCGCGGTAATCAATATCGAAGCGTTCGCACGCAGCGAGGAGCTTTTCTGCCGAACGGGCAACCCAGCGCTTGAGCGACCGCACCTCGATGTCTGATGAAACGGAAACCTTGTGGCCAGGCCGCGAAATGATTCGCCCGTTCACCTGGACATCGCCAGCGTCAATCATTCTGCTTGCTCGAGTTCGTGTTTCGGCAAGCCCTCGTGCCACGAGCTCAGTGTCGAGGCGGCGCGTCTCCCGCTCGGTCGACTCCGCTGATTCAGCGCTGGTCGTCAAGCTTTTCGCGCAATTCGCGTTCGAGAACGGCGAACGCGGCAGCACGCTGCTCCAGCGGGAGTTCGTTGATCTGCTCCACAGTCATCGCTTCGCCTTCGCTTTCCATACTCACGAATATATCGCGGGGTCAACATCGAGCCCGTAAATCCGCAGGCCAGAACGGTAAATCGCCGTTGCACCGGCGCGAAGCAGGTCGATGGATGACGAGCCACGCTTCTTCATGCGCACGACGTTGCCCGACATCGTGACAACGGACTTCCGAACCGTCACGGTCGTCACACCGTTTTTCTCAACAACGACTGCTTCCGGGTAGGGCTGAGAGAGTTCGCGCAAGTCACTGAGAATGTAGGTCGGTTGGTGGTCCTCGCTGGCGGCAAGCACTTGCTTTGGCCCGTCGATGCCAGTCAAGACGAGGGCGCTTCGCATACCGGCGCGATTTGCCCCGAGAATGTCGGTGTCGAGGCGGTCGCCAATGACGAGCGCGTTGCTCGCATCAAACCGCTCTGCAGCGTAGTCAAAGATTGCCTTCTCCGGCTTGCCGGCGAACACCGGCAAACGGCCAACCGCCAAATGCACCGCGGAAACAAGCGTGCCGTTACCCGGGGCAACCCCGCGTGCAACGGGGATTGTCCAGTCGGTGTTCGTTGCAACCCAGGGAATCCCTCGGTGTAAGGCGAACGACGCCTCGGCAAGGTGAACCCACCCAACGGTCGGCGCGAATCCTTGGATAACAGCCGCTGGTTCGTCATCAGCCGAGTCCGTGACAACAAAACCTGCGTTCACGACTTCAGAGATGAGTCCTTCCCCTCCGATCACGAGGATGGTCGACCCCGGGTCAACAAGAGTCGCCAAGATTTTCACCGCTGCCTGGGGGCTCGAGACGATGTCGTCCGCCGTCACCGTCAGCCCAAGTTTGTTGAGGTGTTCAGCTATCGCAGTCGGCGTTCGTGACGCGTTGTTGGTGATGTACGCCAGCCGAACGAGCTTCGCAGCGGCATTGAGTGATTCAACGGCGAACGGCACCGCATTCTCACCGGTGTAAATCACACCGTCGAGGTCAGCGAACAGAACATCTGTGCCGTCAAGTGGGGTCACTGTTTGTCGTCCTCCGCGGGTGTTTCAGTGTCAGCAACTGGTTCCACGGCGGGTGCATCGGCGACAGTTTCGTCCGTCGCGTCATACGCATCCACATCAACCTCGGCCTGTGGGTACTCGGTGCGAATGGTGATTTCCTCATCGGGCTCAAAATGCGCTTCGGTTGCACGGGCATATCGGCGCCACTTGGCTGCCTCGTCGGTTCTGCCCATCTCTTCGAGGACTTCGGCGTTCGCATCGAACAAGCCGACGCTTTCAATCGTCGCGTTGGTCGCATCGAGTTCAGGAATCTGCAACTCAGCGTAGGCGCGGTCAGTTTCCAAACGATCGAGACGGATACCCGACAGAACAATTGCCAAGTCGATTCGAGCTTCCCGAGGGAGCGCCTTGCGATCGAGGTCTCGTGCCATCTTGAGGCCCTCCTCCGAGCGGTCAAGCGCGCGCAAACAATCAATCACGAGAGCGACTTGTTCGTTCGTGCCCGAGATCCGTGCAGCGGTGCGAAGTTCAGCCAGTGCAAGAGCGAAATCCTCGTTCACATACGCCATGATTCCTACCGTTTCGCGAACAATCGCGAGACGAGATGCTCGGCGCTTCGCAGCCAGAGCATGCTGAAGCGCGCGGGGTGGGTCTGATTCCGCGAAAAAGGCAGCGGATTCAAGGTGCTTCCCGACAATAATCTTGTTGTCCTCATTGAGCGTCGAGATGTCACGGATCACAGCGCGATCCAGGTTTGTTCCCGTGAATTGCGGCTCAAGTTCTGGCTCGAGAGCACGCTCTTCGCGGCGCTTGAGTTCCCACGGAGTTAGCGGGTTGGCTTCGTAATCGCGCTGCGGGCGGTCGCCGCCCGGACGCGACGGACGGGAGTCCCGTTGCGGGCGATCTCCTCCAGGCCTGGATGGTCTGTCGCCGGGCTTGCTGTCGCGAGACCAGGGCTTACGCTCACCATCACGCGCGGGGCGATCGCTCGGCTTTCCATCACGAGACCACGGCTTACGCTCGCCATCGCGTGCGGGACGAGCTGGCCGATCGCCGGGCTTCGCATCTCGGGACCAGGGCTTACGTTCGCCATCACCGGGTTTCCCATCACGAGACCAGGGCTTACGCTCACCATCACGTGCCGGACGAGCTGGCCGGTCACCTGGCTTGCTGTCGCGAGACCACGGCTTGCGCTCGCCATCGCGCGCTGGACGATCGCTCGGCTTTCCGTCGCGCGACCACGGCTTGCGTTCGCCGTCGTTGCTTGGGCGGCCAGAAGCACCAGAAGGACGGCCGGCACCCGCTGGACGGCCAGAGCCTCCAGGTCGGCCTTGACCGCTCGGGCGACCAGCGCCAGAACGACCTGCGCCACCCGAAGCGCCACCCGAAGCGCCACCCGAAGCGCCACCGGGGCGCCCAGAACCAGGCTTGCGGGGGCCGCGATCGCGGTCGCCGCGGTTACTGTCAGTCATGAATTCTCCTAGTTAAACAACAATGGCCACCCCAAAAGGGGTGGCCATTGTCTAAATTAAGTCCGGCGGTGTCCTACTCTCCCACAGGGTCTCCCCTGCAGTACCATCGGCGCAGGTGGTCTTAGCTTCCGGGTTCGGAATGTAACCGGGCGTTTCCCCACCGCTATGGCCGCCGAAACACTATTGATTTATCAGTCTTCGGCACTCATTTTAGATTGAGTGCGCAGTTCTTGACCGTCAATCAAGAACCACAAAGTGGACGCGAATGTTACATAGAAAGTAATCAAGTCATCGGCTTATTAGTACTGGTCAGCTCCACGAGTCTTTAGTCCTCGCTTCCACATCCAGCCTATCAACCCAGTCGTCTACTGGGAGCCTCTCGACCTCGAAGGTCATGGAAATCTCATCTTGAGGCCGGCTTCCCGCTTAGATGCTTTCAGCGGTTATCCATCCCGAACGTAGCTAATCAGCGGTGCTCTTGGCAGAACAACTGACACACCAGAGGTTCGTCC
>CAXNHY010000003.1:0-23183 GCA_964202425.1 Microbacteriaceae bacterium MWH-Ta3
TGCACGTGAACGTTGACGAGTCGAGTGTCCGCTTTGTACTGATAACCCCAGACCTTCTCGAGCAGGTGCTCTCGCGTAAACACCTCGTCAGGGCTCGATGCGAGCGTGTGCAACAAATCGAACTCGAGCGGCGTGAGTGAGAGCGGCTCTCCCCCGCGCGTGACCTGGTGCCCCTTGAGGTCAATCACGATGTCGCTGACCATGAGTTTTGCACTCGTCACAGGGGTCGGGCGGCGCATGCACGCGCGAATTCGTGCGACAAGCACTTTGTCATTAAACGGCTTCTCGACGTAGTCGTCGGCGCCTGCTTCTAGCCCAGCAACGATGTCCTGTGTATCGGTGCGGGCTGTCAACATCACAATCGGTGTGCCAGACGTTTCGCGAATCTTTCGGCACACGGCAATGCCGTCCAGCCCGGGGAGGTTGAGGTCGAGAAGGACGAGGTGAGGGTTGTACTCGTGAAACGCGTCGATTGCAGCGGGGCCGCTGGTGGCAACGCGCGTGTCGAATCCTGCAACTCCGAGGAACAACTGCACGACCTCGCCGATTCCCGGGTCGTCGTCGACAATTAAAATCCGCTCCGCCATGTCACCTCCTCGTGTTGACATCAATTCTGCCTAATAAGTGCGAGGACCTCATCCCGGACGGATTCCATGCTCGATTGCGAACCGGATTCAACGTTGAGTCGGAGTAATGGCTCAGTGTTCGATGCACGCACGTTGAACCACCAAAACTCCCGATCCTCGACACTCTGCGGGGGCAATTCGTGCGCCGAACGATCGGCACTCGAGACCGTGAGACCGTCGAGAGTGTCAAACAACCCGCGGCCCGCGAAGGCGTCGCGGATTCGCTCGAACGCAGAGTCGACGTCTGCAACGACCGAATTAATCTCGCCGCTCTGTATGTAGGGCGAATAGCGGGCAGACAGAGTGGACAACGGTTCGGATCCTCGACCGAGTTCGGCGATGACGTGGAGTGCCGCGAGCATTCCGTTATCGGCACCCCAAAAGTCCCGGAAGTAGTAGTGAGCCGAGTGCTCCCCGCCGAAAACAGCACCCGTTTCACGCATGATGTCTTTGATGAGCGAGTGTCCGACATTTGTGCGGATTGCCACCGCACCGGCCGCACGAATCGTCTGCGGGACAACATCGGAGGTGATGAGGTTGTGGAGAACAGTGACGTCACGCTCCCCCTTCGCCTTTACCCGCTCGATTTCGCGAACGGCCACGAGGGCGGCGACTGCCGACGGTGACATCGGCTCACCGCGTTCGTCGATGACGAAACACCGGTCAGCGTCTCCATCAAACGCGAGCCCCATGTCTGCACCGTGCGCGATGACGGCGTTCTGAAGATCGACGATGTTCGCTGGATTGAGCGGATTGGCTTCGTGATTGGGGAACGTTCCGTCCAACTCGAAATACATCGGAATGACCTCTATCGGAAGTTCGGGTAAACCTGCCGAAGTGCCGAGTACTGCAGGGACGGTCAACCCCGCCATACCGTTACCGGCATCAACAACGATTCGAAGCGGCCTGATGTGCGCGACATCAACGAGGTGCCTCAGGTACGAGGCGTAGTCGGTGAGCACATCCCTCTCCGTGACGGTTCCCGTCGTGTCAACCGTCGGGATTCCGTTGAGTAGGTACTCGCGCGCTCGATCGCGAACCTCAAATAGCCCCGTGTCGGCACTCAACGACTGTGCCCCCGCTCGCGACAACTTGATTCCGTTGTACGTCGACGGATTGTGCGATGCGGTGAACATTGCAGACGGCAAATCCCACGAGCCCGATGCAAAGTACGTTTCGTCTGTCGAACAAAGCCCGATAGAGATGATGTCGGCGCCACGGGCGCGAGCACCCCGCGTGAATGCTGAGACAAACCGAGGAGACGAATCGCGCATGTCGTGTCCGACAACGATTGATGTGTCGTGCGCGCCGATCACATCAACAAAAGCAGCTGCCAACGCCTCAACAATGTCGTCGGTCAATTCGGAGTCGACGAGTCCACGAACGTCGTAGGTTTTCACCACGCTGTTCACGTCTGCCGGCATGCGTTACCTTTCGTCCGTGTGTTCACGATACCGCACCAGTTTCCAGCCGTTCGGGGCGACAAATGCCACTGCGTGGTGACGACACAGATCGACAGCTCTGGGGTCTCGTGTCGGGCTGAGCTTCCCGAGAACCGCAGTCTTGGCGTCGTAATCCATCGTCAGAGTCGACCCGGCGTCCGCAGAACATCCGGGTTTTTGGCACTGCCTGACGGTCACCTATTCAGGCTAATGCCTGGCGGTAGGCTGTGCGAATGAGCGAAATACCGCCATCGTTGTCGAGGCACGGGCGCGCACCGCGGTCCGATGTTCGCGGGATTGCGGCAGCTGATACGGACGGCCGAAACGGCTTTTTCATCAGCGTTGCCAAGGATGTCATCAACTACTTGTGTGATGTTCAAGCCGACCTCATGAAGGGCGTGCGCGTTGAAATGGGTTTGTTGCCCTCCGGAGAGTTCGCCGATGGAACACCCCGAATGTGGGCGGTGGATCGCCCCGGGAACCGTGTCGTTTTGTACCGTATTCCCATTGAACGGATGGCGAAACTCCACAAAGACGACGATTGGCATCGGCGAAACCACATCGAGACCGTCACAATCACCGCAATCGCGGAACTCGTCGAGACGGACCCTTACGATTTCGCGCCGAATCGGTTCTTTCCGCACGCTTAGTGAGCGATAACGGTTACCGCTTGCGCGCCGAGCGGAGCTGGCCGGGGCCGGATCACGGCAATGCCGTTTGGTGTCTCGATGAAGATGGTGGAGACGTAAGGCGAATCAGAGCGGAGAAACACCGACCCTGCCTTCACCGTCAATGGCGTCGTGCCGAATGCTCCGACAATCACCGTTGACTCGACGCCGTTGGCCGTCACGACAACCGACACTTCAGTGTCCTGTGGGTTGGAGATAGCGAGCGTGCCGCGAAACGGAATTGCCGCTGCGGAAAGCTGATTGGACGCCGCGAGCGCAGGCGCCCATACAACATCCGTCACTTCCGTATCCAGGTTGTGCGAGGACACTCGTGCCGTTGCAAAGAGCGGCGCTGTCGAGGTGATGGTGACTGTGAAATCTCCATCGTGAAGTTCAGCGACAGGGATGTCCACGACCTTCTGCGAAGCGATTTCCGTCGTCACATCGAAGGGTTCTTCGTCAGAGGCGTGAGGCGTGAACGTCATTGTGATTGTCGCGTCGTCCGAACCGGGCACAAACAACCGAACCATCGTTTCGGTGTCGCCGTAGCCGGGTTCCGATCGCAGCGGCCCGATCACCTCGGCGTCCGGCTCCCTGATCAGGGGAATGCTGAGGACTGTCGCCGGTTCGTCCACCGCGGTGATGCGGTCTAGACCACCCGGCACGAGTCCGCGCACCGTCGACACTTGAAGAGTTGCCCACACCGGTGCACCGTTGCTCACGACGTGAATGACGGGAGATGACTCGTTCGGCGCGAACCCTGCAAGGGAATACGAACGTTGCGCGCCGGCCGGGACAATTATTCCCCGAGAAGCTGGCGCTTCGATGAACCCCTCTGCGCCGAAGAACTCGAGGTCGACGCGAGCATCAACTCTGGCTGGGTTAGAGATGGTCAGAACCGCGTCGCGACCCGTCTCGGTGCTCCCGCCAACGAGCCACGCCGAATTCAGTGCGTCAGAACACTCCGCTGCGAGAAAACCAACCATGTTGTCCGTGAACAACTCGATTGACTCAACGGCGACGACCGCGTTTGGGTCACCGTCGTGAGCGATGATCGCTCCAGTTGGATTCGAGTCGGTCGTGAATGAACCGGCGATTGTCCCGCCGGAAAGCGCCACGTCCGTAGAGCCGAGCTGGGTCCATTGCGTCGAGTCGGCAACCGACGCGATCGCCGCTCCGGTACAGCTGAGATTTCGGGTCACCGCCTCGGGGGTAACGATTGTCGACAGTTCAACGGTTTCGCTCGCGAACGGCGACCATTCTTGTGCGACAGCGAGCGCGCTGATGCCAAGAGCCCCGACGGTGAGCGTCGAGACAACGATTCTCGAGATATCAACCATTGTCATCACCCGTTGAGACGGCAAGTTCGTCGTCGATTCGCCGTCGACGCGGAAGGGTCGTTGGAATCGCAAGCACGAACGTCACCAGGCCAACTAACCCAGCAATCGCGATGTACAGGGTGTTCCGCGCAGGAGCTGGCTCGCTTTGCCCGTCTGAGTCGAGCACGGTCCACAAGACCCCTAAATCGGTCACGCCAACCTGAGCCAGGCCGGGGTGGGAAGAAATGGCCGAGACGGTCGGGCTTGACGGGTCGTCGTCGAGAACGATGAAAGCAAGATTCAACGCAGAGGCTGCAGCAACCGCATCGAACCCGCTCTCCACAATCAGGTTTCCGGCGAGAATCGCAATCTCATCTTCGCGATCGCCGAGAGTGGTTCGAGTCGCAACGCTCGCAGTCCAGTCGCTGAGGGTTGTTCCCGAGTTGCGACGGACCTCGGCAACAATTCCATTTTCTTTCACCGCAATCACGAGAGTTCCGGCACCCTCACGACTGTTCGTCTCAGCCTCGACGTAAGCGGGCACTGTCCGTGCTCGAGAAGGCCCAGCTGGAGTTTCTCCGAGGAGCGGTGCAGCGATGGCGAGGATTGACAGTGCAGCAACGGCCGCGACGACGGGAAGGGAAATCACCCGAAACGCCGAGGGCAACAGTGTGACCGCCCTTCCGAAGCCGATTGCCCCGGCAAGCCAGATGACGTCGATGAGCGGTCCGAGGAAAACACCGACACCTTCGCCGTCAATAGACGAGAGAGTCAATCCTGAGATAAGCGTTGCCCACAGAACCGCAAGTGACCCGAGCGCCGTCAACACCCCGAGTTGTGAGTTTCCTGCGAGAACGACCCAGACGGTGGCTGCGAGAACACACGCGACTAACGCCCAGAGGACAATCGCGGAGGTAGTGGCGTCAAGAAACGGGACAGCCGGGACCTGCGGCCACAGCCCAAGCGATGATGTCCCCGCTGGCGTTGTCGGAAGCGGAACACCGCGGTCGGCGAAGTATCGAAGCGGGGATGACGCAACGGCCTCAAGAATTCGTGGCCACTCAAGGGCTACTGCCGGCACAATCGCGAGCACAAACCATGGACGCCCCGTCACGGCACGAACAATGACGGCAAGGACGATGAGGGGTGCGAGCGCCGGCACAGCCACCCACAGTGCGGCACCGAGAAGTGCGAACCACGCAGCTGAAACCACTCCGGTTCCCCATAGTGCTCGAACAGCGAGCGGAATAAGGATGTGGGCAAGTACAGCACCGACTCGTCCCTCACCGAGTGCGACGTGGAGTGTGGGGAGCATCGCCCAGACGGTGGCTGTGAGAGCCGCGCCAACACTCGATGTGTGGAACGGCGCGGTTGCGATCCATGCAGCGACGAACGACAGCGGAATAGCGAGAATCCAGACTGCGACGATGGCCGTGTTGGGGCTCCACCACGTCAGTGAACCAATAATCGCGATGAGTGCTGCGAATCCGTCCGGCGCGGTCGCACTTCCGCCGGCCGCCGCACTCCAGGTTGCACCAACCGAGCGCCACAGGTCGACGATGGAACCATCGAGGGGGACCAACCCACCGCCGGCCACCGCCTCGGAACCGAACAGGTTGCGGGAAACGATCGCACCGATAAGCGCTGCCGCAACCGTCAGCCACACACCGAGGTGACCGAACGGAAGTCGCGGTGTCGAGTCAAGTTCCTCTCGAGCCGCACGTTCCTCATCACGTTCTAGCGCTCGTCGCCGCGCAATCTCTGCTCGCGTCACAAACAGTTTTGCTCCACCGACTGGTTGTGTTTCAATCGCAGCACGACTGCGCCGTGAGGCTGACACGGCACCAATGCGAACCATCCCAGCAATTGCCCCTGACAGCTCAGCGAAAGGGGCCGGCTTCTTGACCATGACTCGGCCAACGCCGCGGACGAAAGCTCCAGCCACAATCGCGACGGCAATAAAAGGCAATGCCCACAGTGCAGACGTTGCGACCAATCGAAAGGCCCAGGCGCGAGCGTTTTCCCGACGCACTCTGCCAGTTGAAACTTCGCCAAGGTAGGCCTCGAGTGAACTGTCTTTCGCATCGATCGCGGCGGTCGGAACCACCTCGACCCTCCAACCGGCAGTTCGTGCGCGATAGCAAAAGTCAAGCGCCCCATCGACCGCTTCAAGCGAACTGTCGAAGCCGCCGAGTGCTTCCCAGACTTCTCGTCGTACGAGCATTCCGGCCTCACCAACGGCGAGAACGTCACTCGAGCGGTCGTACTGTCCTTGATCGAGTTCGCGTTCAGCGAGTTGAACGGATCGACCGCTGAACGAGAGCGACTCTCCCATTTCGAGAATTTCCCCCGGATTGTCGGCGTCAAGCTGTTTCGGCCCGACGATTCCGGCCGATGGGCTCGTGTCGAGGACACTGGCGAGCGCGGAAAGAGCTCCATCGCGCGGAGTCGTGTCGTCGCGCAGAATCCACACCGTGTCTTTGGGTCTGCTCGTCACAGCTTGCGACACCGCATCGCTGAGCGACACATCCACCGGTGCGTCGACGACTGTTGTCCCCCTCGGGGAAGAAATTGGGGATCCCGTCGCGTTGACAACTACCGTGTCGTTGATCAGCCCACCGCGTTCGAGCGCTGCGAGTGTGTCGGTGAGTCGGTCGTGATGCCGACGCGACACAACAACGACGGAGATTGACTCGCGAACGGTCACTCGACTATCCGACGATTAGCCGCGGCGTCGGTACTTGCGGCGCTCACGCTCCGACAAACCACCCCAAATACCGAAACGCTCGTCATTTTCGAGAGCGAAGTCAAGGCATTCGGTACGCACGGTGCACTGAGCACAAATACGCTTTGCGTCGCGAGTGGACCCACCTTTTTCGGGGAAAAAAGCTTCAGGGTCAGTCTGCGAGCACAGCGCGTCTACTTGCCAACCGAGCGGGTTGTCGTCGCCGACGGCATCGTTGCCGGTTCCGGGAACGCCCCGAAGGATGGGGTCTTCGAACCAGTTGCCTGGGACATCGTTGGAGTAATTGCTCAATTCGCGGTCCTTCTGTAAATACGCATTTCGATAATTACACCGTTGTTATTCGATTTAGTCAAGTCGGGAGGCGAACAAACTGCGGTTGGGCGTGTCGCGTTCGCTCACCGACGAAGCCAACTGAGCCAACCGCGACGTGCTGGGGCGGCCACCACGACGAATTTTCCGTTGCCGAATACCTGTGAAACCGACTCACCACGCTCGATAACCGCGGCTGAGCCTCGTCCAAGCGACAGTGTCTGCTTTCCCGCGAGAGCGACTTCACCCTCGATAGCAACAACAATTGCAGGGCCAGCGATCGCATAGTCACGCGGCCCGTCAACCTCAACGACGGCAAACTCAAAGTCCTCAACGGGAGGCTGGAAACGGGATACTCCGTCCACTGTTTGTGGATCCAGGAAGGGATTGTTCGTCGAGTCCGTCGAGAGAGCCTCCAGCAGGGCTCGAACATCAACGTGCTTTGTCGTCATTCCAGCTCGCAGGACGTTGTCACTCGTTGCCATAATTTCAAGGCCAAGTCCGGAGAGGTACGAATGAATGGTGCCGGCTGGAACAAAAATGACGTCACCAGGGGCTAGCACGCAGTAATTGAGGACGAGCGTCAGCGCAGTGCTTGGGTCGTCGGGAAAACGCCGAGCGATATCTATCGCACGGGCGATTGCGCGGTCCGTCGTTGAGTCATCGGTCAACCCAGGAATGCCACGGCGAAGCGCCGCAGACAACTCGGCGAGGTGCGCAACCCCTTCCGTTGAATCAAATGGCCAAACGCTGTCGCGCGGGGGCGTCGTCAAAGCACCGATTCCCGACACGCCGAGCTGTTCGAGTCTGGCGAGGATTGGTCGGTAGACGTCGGTCGAGCTAAACCCCACAAACGCACGAAACTCCGTGATCGCGATCATGGCTTCGGGTTTGTGATTCCTGTCCTTGAAGTTTCGGTGGGGAGCATCCGCAGGGATTCGCTCGCGCTGCTCATTCGCAAAGCCGCTCTCGGCACACGACTTGGGAGGGTGCACCTGCAGCGAGAGCGGTTGCTCAACGGCCAAAATTTTGACGAGAAACGGGAACGCTGAATGGCGAGACTGACGTTGCCACTCGACCATCGAGCGACCGTCATCAACACGCACTGCCGGCGACGAATCGTGGTCGCCAAACCACAACTCCGCCTCCGGGGCACCGGTCGGCACAGTCCCGCGGAATTCGGCCATGAGCGTCTTCGAGCCCCACGAATAGCCGAGCGGTGTGTTCGTTATCTCAAACATCGTCCGACCTCAATTCGCATTCTCGAACCACGCCTCATCGCGCCCTAGGGCGCTCCGTCTGGATAGATGAAGCCCTGCACCATTTCTCGAGCGAGCACCCAGTCGGGGTAGATATTGTCAAACTCGGGCGGGGTGAGGTCCCCTCGCTGAAGGGAAAGTTCGCGGCTCTTCTGAGCAAGTTCAAGGTAGATCCCCACCATCGACTGCGGAATGTCCGTCCGCACCATCCCCGTCGTTGCATTCGCCAGGTCTTGGAATCGGGCAAGAATCACGCTTGGGCTGATCTGCGTGAAAATCGCTTCCTCAATTTGATGCTGGTGTTTCATCCTGTCGTAATCGTCCGTGTCACACCGGGTTCGCGCAAACTGCAGTGCACGGAATCCATCAAGGTGTTGTGTACCGGCAGGAAATGTGTACTGGACTGGTTGGCCAATTTCACAAAAATTAACTTCCTTGTCGAGCGTGATATCAATGCCGCCCAGCGCATCGATCAATTCCTGGAAACCTTGCATATCGACCGCGAGGTAATACTGCACAGGCATGCCCACGATGGCCTCGACCGAATCGCGAAGGGCTTCCATCCCCGCCGTTGACACCGAACGGTTGACCGTCGGGTAGAGGGTGATGTCTGCCTCGGCATAGGTGTAGACGTACGCCAGCAGGCACTCATCGCCGCAGTTGAACCCGTTCGGCCAATCCCGAAGCATCGGTGAGCCTTCGACAAATGGTGCGTTGTACAAGTTTCTCGGCAACCCGACAATGGTGATTTGGCCTGTGGTTGCATCGACCGTGACGAACCTCATCGAATCGGTCCGCATGCCGATCCGGTCAGCGCCAGCGTCACCACCAACGAGCATGAAGGTGTAAAGACCGTTGACTGGCTCGACCGCGGGAGCATCCGCGAACAGGTCGGCGAACGCGGAACGCGAAACTCCGACGAGATACGAACCGTACGCAGCGGCACCGGACGGCACAATGACGGCAATGAGAGCCACGATGGCGACCCAGGCTTTCGCCCGTGGACCAACGTAGACGATGCGGATGAGTCGGAACGTGTCGAGGGCGGCCACGAGCCACGTGAGCGCGAGGAAACCCAAGACGATTTGGATTGTCAGAAGCCCGAGCCACGACGTCACCGCGGTAATGGCGAAAGCAGGAAAGAACGACAGCACCGCCCAACCGAGAAGACCCAAGGCGATGACGCTCAGCCACGTTCCGAGAATGACCCTGCCGAGTCGGCGGTTCCCAGCGAGAAGTTGCACAGAGCCGGGAACGAGGAGTGTCAAGAAGATTAGCACCCACGCGCGCCGCGTCATGACCGGTGTGTTGTTGACGTCCGGGGTTCGAATTGGAGAAGTGAGGGTCACGACAGTGAATCTTTGAGTGCCGTGTTCTTCGTGGCCACGATGTCCTTGAGGCCTTCGGTAAACTCGTCGAGTTGTTTCGCAAGATGCGGATGTGACACCGACAGAATTCGAAGAGCGAGGAGTCCGGCGTTCTTGGAATTTCCGATTCCCACCGTCGCAACGGGCACCCCTGACGGCATTTGGACAATCGATAGCAGCGAATCCATACCGTCGAGCTGGGCAAGTGCGACGGGAACACCGATCACCGGCAGGGATGTTACGGACGCAAGCATCCCCGGTAGATGGGCTGCTCCGCCGGCGCCGGCAATCACGACCGAAAACCCGAGCGAGCGAGCGCTCTTGCCCCACTCAATCATTGCTTCAGGGGTTCGATGAGCGCTGAGCACCTGAACGTCACTCGCAACACCGAATTCATCGAGAACGTCCTTCGCCGCACTCATCGATGGCCAGTCAGAATCTGACCCCATCACGATGGCAACAAGTGGCGTACTCACTACTCAATGCTAATTCGATTGGCTAAAAATGGCGGCTGCGGCTCGCGCCCGGTAGACGACGTCGTCCAAATCATCCCCTGTCGCGGTTACGTGCCCAACTTTCCGCCCGGGGCGCGCGTCTTTTCCATAGTTGTGCAGTTTCACCGAGCTTGACGACTCGAGGAGCTGGTAGCGGTCGGTGTCCATTTCGCCAAAGACATTGATCATCGCGGCCCAGTCGTTACGTGACTCTGTCGAGCCAAGCGGGATGTCAGCAACAGCGCGAAGGTGCTGTTCGAACTGAGAGGTGACACTGCCGTCCATGGTGACGTGCCCTGAGTTGTGCGGGCGCATGGCGAGTTCGTTGATGAGAAGGCGATCGTCGGTGGTTTCGAACAACTCGACTGCGAGCACGCCCGTGACACCGAGCCCCTCGGCAATCGTCCTTCCCAGTTGAGCAGCTTCATCAATCAGCCGTTGGCTCGCCTTCGGAGCTGGCAATACTGCTTCCGTGCACACACCGTCAGATTGAATTGTGGCAATAACCGGCCACGTCACGGTGTCGCCGGACGGCCTCCGCGCAACCAACTGAGCGAGTTCGCGCGAAAAGTCGACACATTCTTCGAGAAGAACCGGCCCGCGGTCCAACCAGTGCGAGATGTCACTCGACGACGTGATGACGGCAACCCCTTTGCCGTCGTATCCACCGCGCGGAGTCTTCGCAACCGCCCGACCACCCCGAGCCGCGATGAATTCGTCCACCGCAGAGGAGCTCTCTGCATGAGCCCAGATCGGCACAGGCAGTCCCAATTCGTCGAGGACGCGTCGCATGTGAATTTTGTCCTGTGCGACGGCGAGCGCCGAAGGGCGGGGGTGAATGGGCACCCCGGTCGCTTCCACAGCGGCGAGAACGTCGGTCGGAACATGCTCGTGGTCGAAGGTGATCACATCGACTCCTGCTGCGAAGGCAAGAACTGCGTTCACATCGCGGTAATCGCCGATTGCCGTTGCCCTGTCTCTAGCTGACGAGAGTTCCGTTTCAGCAAGGACGCGTAACTCGATCCCGAGTTCGATGGCTGGACCAATCATCATTCGTGCGAGTTGCCCTCCACCGATAACACCAATGACGGTCATGCGGTGCTCCTTCGAACGGGCTTCTCGCGCCAGCCTACTTGAGGCGTTAGCGGCGTGGACGGAGTGTTCGCACATCGCCGGCAAAAACGGTGACGAGACGATTTCCGTCATCGACGACCAGTGCACCGGAGTCAGCGAGTTCCGTGACCGTCCCGGACAGGACGGAATTGTCTGGCATCGCAACCGTGACCTTTTCCCCGATAATCCCGAGACGACTGCGAATGTGCTCAATCCTTGCGTCTGTCTCCGTGTCGTTGACGAGAATGAAAAAGCGTTCCAGCCAGTGCTCAGCGAGTGTCGTCGCGTCGATGTGGATGCCATGAATAACTAATGACGTTGCTGTGGCGAGCGGTAACTCTGCTGCAGTGTGGGAGATGTTGACGCCGAGCCCAACGACGATGCCTGTCGATTCGCCCATCTCCGTGAGCACGCCAGCCACTTTGTGTTCTGCGAGATAGACGTCGTTCGGCCATTTCATCCAGAGTGGCGCCCCCGGTGCGACGGCGTCTAGTACATCAACAAGCGCTGCACCCGCCACGAGCGGAACAAGCGTGAGCGGAACGGTGTCAGTGATCTCGTGCTGGTCGAGTTTCAGCGAGAGGGCTAATCCGCGTCCCGGTAACTCGAGCCACTCACGACCGATTCGACCGCGTCCCGCGGTCTGATTGACCGTCGCCACGGCGTCTCCGTGGCGAAAGTTTCCGTCGCGAACAACCGCGTTAGTGGATTCCGCGGTGTCAAGCCACAGCAACGACGTCACTGCGGAGTGGCGGAGTTCCAGGTGTCGCGCGAGCGATCAATGATCGTGCGCGGGGCGCGAGCCGACTTATCCCAATCGTTTTCGCGGTTTTCCGCATCCACGGTTCCGCCTTCGACCAGCATTCCCGCAACCACCGCGATCGCAGCGGCCGCGTGCTCAGCACTCGGTTCTCCCCCGACAACCCGAATTTGGTCGAGCGCGTCGTCGGGTGCAGTGTTCTCCGGCATTAGAGGGGAATGTTCCCGTGCTTCTTGGGCGAGCCCGTCGCACGTTTCGATTTGAGCGCTCGCATCGACCGAATAATCGCAACCCGAGTCATGTGCGGGTAAATGACGTTGTCAATCTCGCCGCGTTCGGCCGCGAGGAACGGACTCGCGACACTGTATGTGTAGTCATTGGCGAGTTGAGTACGAACAGCGTTGACGTCTTCTCCGCGCTCTTCAGCCTCTTTCAGCTCCTGTCGATACAGGATGTTGACGGCTCCCTGACCACCCATCACCGCGATTTCTGCGGTGGGCCACGCCATGTTGATATCGGCTCCGAGGTGCTTGGATCCCATCACGATGTATGCGCCACCGTACGCCTTTCGGGTGATGACGGTGATGAGCGGAACTGTTGCCTCGGAGTATGCATAGAGCAGCTTTGCCCCTCGACGGATGACACCCTGCCACTCCTGGTCGGTCCCTGGCAGGTACCCGGGAACGTCGACGAGGGTGATGATGGGAAGTCCGAACGCGTCACAGAAGCGAACAAATCGAGCAGCTTTCTCGCCAGCCTCAATGTTGAGTGTTCCCGCCATTTCCTTTGGTTGGTTGGCCACAACACCGACGGGTTTTCCTTCAACTCGGGCGAACCCGACGATGATGTTCGGTGCAAAGAGTTGATGCACCTCGAGGAACGAGCCCTCGTCAACAGCGTGGTCGATTACGTCGTGCATATCGTAGGGCTGGTTCGCACTGTCGGGGATGATGACGTCGAGTTCCCTGTCACGATCGTTGGGTGCCTCTTCTGTGACCGTCGCATAGTTGGGGTGATCTGCCAGGTTGTTTTGGGGCAGGTACGAGAGCATGGTTCTGACGTAATCGAACGCGTCTGGCTCGTCGCTGGCGAGATAGTGCGATACGCCGGTTTGAGAGGAGTGGGTCAGTCCACCACCGAGCTCCTCCATGCCGACCTCTTCACCGGTGACGGCCTTGATGACATCGGGGCCGGTCACGAACATTTGGCTCGTCTTATCGACCATGACAACGAAATCGGTTAGTGCTGGTGAATACACGGCGCCGCCAGCCGCAGGACCGCAAATAATGGAAATCTGGGGAATCACTCCAGACGCGGCCGTGTTGAGGCGGAAGATTTCACCGTATTTGCCGAGCGCTGTGACGCCTTCTTGAATGCGGGCTCCGCCCGAATCCAAGATTCCGATGAGCGGGACTCCCGATTTCAGCGCGTACTCCATGAGCTTGACGATTTTTGCTCCAGCGGCTTCACCGAGTGAACCACCGAAGACGCTGAAGTCCTGGCTGAAGATTGCGACCTCACGGCCGTGAATTGTTCCGACGCCAATGATGACGGCATCGCGGTCAGGGCGCTTCGCGCCGCTTCCGTCGTCGCGGGACTTGCGGAACTTATCGATCTCGGTGAAGCCAGTTCCGGGGTCAACGAGCTGCTTGATGCGATCCATCGCACCGTTCTTGCCTCGCGTGCGCTGCTTCTCGCTCGCCTCGCGCTGGGCAATGTCCAGGTTCTCGAGTCGGCCCTTGAGGTCGGCGATTCGTCCAGCTGTGGTGGACAGATCCGGCGTCGTGTTTTCGGTCACCCTTTCAGGATACCGAGAGCACTCATTTCCGTCACTATTGGGTTTCGCGAACGAGAGTCGCGACAGCCTCGCTGTGGTGGGTGTGCGGGAACATATCCATCGCGCGAAGCTTCGAGAGGCGATAGCCGGCTGCCTGCGCAAACGCAACGTCACGTCCGAGAGCAACGGGATCGCAGGCAACATAAACAATCTGGGCTGGTGCGATTCTCGTCAAGAGAGCCATCACTTCGCGCCCAGCACCTGTTCGCGGTGGGTCGAGAATCACCGTGGCGGCGCTCAGGCGTGCGCGTTCAGCCGGCGTAGCCCGATTGTCAAGATTCGAGAGCCAACCCTCCACTTTCCCCGTTTCGGCAAACGCCCCCACCCACTCTGCGAGATTCTCCCCCGCGTGCTCGGTCGCCCGTTCGTTCGCTTCAACACTCGTGATCCGCGTCGACGGTCCTCCGACATCGGCAAGCGACGCGGCGAGAAGCCCGACGCCACCGTAAAGATCGAGGTTGTAGGCCACGGGGTCGAATCGATCTCGATCGATTGCCGCGGCAACCGTCTCGCTGAGGACTGCTGGCGCTTCTCGATGCACCTGCCAAAACCCGTTGTCGTCGACCCGAAACTCGCGAGTGCCCACTCGTTCACGAATCACCGTCGGCTTTTGATTGCCAATAATCAGGCGAGGATCACCGACGGAAGGAGAGAGAACGTCAACAAGCCCTTCTGCGCCATATGTTTCACTCAGCGGCGCGATCGAGTTGATCCCGGCACTCGCCAAAGGCAATTCTGAGACGTGGATGACGTCGTGTGATTTGCGGGCGAGTGGCCCAACTCTGCCCTCGTCGTCAACGTGGAGTCGGACGCGCGTCCGCCATCCGAGGCCGTTGGCATCATCATCACCCGGCATCGACTCGACCTGACCGAGGACGACCGACAGCGTGGCTGCATCAACTTTTCCAAATCGCTTGAGTGAATCCTCGAGAATGTCGCGCTTGAGGGTTCGCTGATGAGCGAGTTTAATGTGACCGAAGTCAGCACCGCCCACTCGACGCCCTAAATCGCGCGAGACATCGGCTTCAGCCCAGATGTGAGGAACTCGATGAGGCGACGGGGAGACAACGGAAACCGTGTCAGCCCACCAAAAACTAGCCTTGCTGTCGTCCGTGACACGCGCGATGACGGTCTCATCGGGGAGCGCATCAGCGACGAAAATCACTCGTCCGTCAAGACGTGCAACGGCGTAGCCACCGTGCGCCATCCCTGTCGTCGTGATTTCGACATCTGCACCAAGCCATTCACCCATGACTCCAGCCTACGAGGGCTATAGGGTCGAATCGTGCGCCTGTTCCTCGCCTCAACCTCGCCAGCGCGACTCGCGACGCTCCGGTCGGCCGGGATCGAGCCAATAACTCATTCCCCTCAGGTTGACGAAGACGCGGTGGTCGCTGCATCGGGCGAGCTTTCAGCCCACGACATGGTTGCACTCTTGGCACGAACAAAGGCCGAGGCCGTCGCCGACCGGCTCGGCGAGGACATCGACGGTCTCATCCTCGGCGGCGATTCGGCGTTCGTGATTGACGGAGTAATCCACGGAAAACCGCACGACCCTGCCGTTGCCAAAGCGAGGTGGTTGAGTCAGACCGGTCGAAGCGGTGTGTTGTACTCGGGGCACTGGCTGATCGATTACCGCAACGGATCAAACAGTGGCGGTGTCGGAATCGTCACTCACGCCGAAGTGCATTTTGCCGATGTCACCGAAGCCGAAATTGATGCCTACATTGCGACCGGTGAGCCACTCTCAGTGGCTGGCGCCTTCACCATTGATTCCCTCGGTGGCGCGTTTATCGACCGAATTGTCGGCGACCCGCACACTGTCGTGGGTCTTTCGCTCCCAGCGCTTCGAAATCTTGTCCGCTCGTTCGGTATCGAGTGGACTGACCTCTGGAACCGCTGACCTCTAGATGACAGCGCGAGCGCTGGCTAATAGGGTGGAGAACATGTCGAAGCGCATCACGAAAGTTCTCATCGCCAACCGCGGCGAGATTGCCGTGCGAATCATCCGTGCCGCCCGCGATGCACAAATCAAAACGGTTGCCGTGTACGCGAACCAGGACATCAACTCGCAGCACGTCAAGCTCGCCGACGAAGCGATCGCCCTCAACGGAACGACCAGCGCCGACACCTACCTCGTCATCGCGAAAATCATCACGGCCGCCAAGCGAACCGGTGCCGATGCCATTCACCCCGGCTACGGATTTCTCGCCGAGAATGCGGATTTCGCTCGCGCAGTCATTGACGCTGGAATCATCTGGATTGGCCCGACTCCTGACGCCATTGAGCGCTTGGGCGACAAAGTCAGCGCCCGTCACGTGGCTGAGAAAGTCGGCGCACCGCTCGCGCCGGGAACAATCAACCCGGTCACCAGTGCAGAGGAAATTCTTGAGTTCGTTGACACCCACGGTTTGCCGGTTGCCATCAAGGCTGCGTTTGGTGGCGGCGGCCGAGGACTCAAGGTAGCGCGAACGCGCGAAGAGATTCCTGAACTGTTTGACTCAGCGACGCGCGAAGCGGTTGCCGCTTTTGGTCGAGGCGAGTGTTTCGTCGAAAAATACCTTGACAAGCCACGCCACGTCGAAACTCAGTGCCTTGCTGATTCAGCGGGAAATGTTGTCGTCGTCTCGACACGCGATTGTTCGCTTCAACGACGTCACCAAAAACTTGTCGAAGAAGCGCCGGCCCCGTTCCTCAGTGACGTGCAGCGCGACCTGCTTTACAGCGCGTCGAAAAACATCCTCAAAGAGGTTGGTTACGTTGGAGCTGGCACGTGCGAATTCCTCATCGGATCTGACGGAACGATTACATTCCTCGAGGTAAACACGCGGCTTCAGGTCGAGCACCCGGTTTCAGAAGAAGTGACCGGACTGGATCTCGTCCGTGAACAATTCCGTATCGCCGAGGGCGGTTTAGTCGACTACCCGGATCCCGTTGTGACAGGCCACTCGTTCGAATTCCGTATCAACGGTGAAGACGCCGGAGCCAACTTCCGACCAACTCCGGGACCGGTCAAGCTCCTCCGCATCCCCGGCGGTCCTGGTGTTCGTGTCGATTCTGGCGTTGTCGCAGGTGACGTTATTTCCGGATCCTTCGACTCACTCCTCGCCAAGTTGATTGTCACGGGAACAGACAGAAAAGATGCGCTCGCGAAGGCGCGGCGTGCCCTCTCCGAGTTTGATGTTGTTGGGCTCCCCACAGTTCTTCCGTTCCACCGCCTCGTCGTGAACGACCCGGCGTTCGCGCCAGAGGGAGATTCACCGTTCTCCGTTTACACCTCGTGGATTGAATCAGAGTTTGTCAACACCGTTGAACCGGCACCGGCGTTGAACTCGCCGATTGAAGCGACTGACACGCGCCACTCCGTTGTCGTGGAGGTCGACGGCAAGCGCCTCGAGGTGACGGTCCCCGACAGTTTGCTCCCAACCTCTCAGCGCGTTCACAAACCTCAAGCACCGGCTCGCTCCCAAACAAGTGGGGGTTCAGGTGGCTCTGGCGGAAACTCAGTAGCCTCGCCCATGCAGGCGACGGTCATCAAGGTTGAGGTCAAGCCCGGTGACGCGGTCGTCAAGGGGCAAACGGTTGTTGTGCTTGAGGCAATGAAAATGGAGCAGTCGATCCCCGCACCCCGAGACGGTGTCGTGGCTTCGGTTGGCGCTGAGGTAGGGACGACCATCAAAGCCGGTCACGTTCTCATCACGCTCGAAAAGAACGACTAGACCCCTCTATTTCGTCAGCTGGTGCATGCCCTTGGCTGTTTCGGATATTCCACCGGCCAAGGACGGGTAGACACTCCACGACCGAGCAATTTGGTCGACGGTGTGACGGTGTTCCATCGCGAAACTCAAGAAGTTAATCAGTTCAGAGGCGCGCGGTGCAACGATGACTCCGCCGATCAGGATTCCCGATTCGGGTTGAGCAATGAGCTTGACGAACCCGTCGGTCGTCCCCTGCATCTTGGCTCGCGGGTTTGCGTCGAGGTCGAGTTTGTGAACGATGCCGTTGACGAGTCCGCTCTCCACGTCGTGTTCGGTGTATCCAACCGAGGCGATTTCGGGTGACGTGAAGATGTTTGAACACACAAGCCGAGTGTCGAGCGGCTTCGCAAAATCTCCCAGCGCGTGGAAAACGGCGGTTCGCCCCTGGTGAGACGCGACACTCGCAAGCGGAGGGGCGTCTGAGCAGTCCCCAACGGCGTAGATGTTGCTGACGGACGTGCGGGCGACCTTGTTGACGGTGATTGTCCCCGATTCGCCGACAGTCACACCCGCCTCCTCGAGTCCGAGAGTCGCCGTGTTCGGGATTGACCCAACCGCCATGAGACAGTGCGACCCGGCAATCGTGGCGCCTCCCTCGAGTGACACGAGAACACCGTTTTCCGTGACCTCGACTTTCTCCGCTCTGCTCTTCGACTGGAGAGTCATCCCGCGGCGGGTGAACACGTCCTCGAGAACCTGGGCAGCGTCCTTGTCTTCACCGGGAAGAACCCGATCGCGGCTCGACACGAGCGTCACTTTCGACCCAAGGTTTGTGTATGCCGACGCAAACTCCGCCCCCGTAACACCGGAACCGATGACGATGAGATGTTCCGGGATTTCCGTCAGGTTGTAGAGCTGCGTCCACGTGAGGATTCGCTGACCGTCGGGTTCTGCCGTGGGAAGTGTGCGAGGCCGCGCACCGACAGCAACGATGATCGTGTCGGCGTCGAAGGAGTCGAAATCCTTCCCCGTTGGGCCAGCGGTCTTCGCGACAACGCGGCGGGTGCCGTCGAGCCGGCCCTCACCCATGACAACCGTTACGCCGGCTGCCGTGAGCGTCGCAGCCATGTCGGTTGACGTTTCTTTGGCAAGGCGGAGAAGTCTCTCGTTGACGACGGCAAGATTCACCGCGATGGTGGGCTTGCGAGGGTGACCGTTATCGTCGTCAACAAAGAAGTGAACGCCGAGGTCGTGCGATTCCCCAACAGCAATCGCGGCGTCAGCCGTAGCGATGAGTGTTTTCGATGGAACGACGTCGGTGAGTACTGCACTCCCGCCGACACCGCTGCGCTCGATTAACGTCGTCGTTGCCCCTAATTGGGCCGCCGCGAGAGCGGCGTCGTAACCACCAGGTCCGCCGCCAATAACGACAACACGATGGGGAACGGACGAACGGGCGGGCACGTGTCCATTGTTCCACCCGTTCCACGTTTCACCGCGCGCAATTGAGTTCTAGGCTGTTGCTATGACGCATGCCAACAACCATCCACTCGATGACCGCGACAACGACCCGAAACAAATCGCGCGCGAAGCCGCTGCCCAAATCGCTGAAAAGACGGGCGTTGCGAAACACGACATCGCACTCACACTCGGATCAGGATGGGCAAAAGCTGCCGACCTCATCGGGGAGACCGTCGCAGAGTTTCCCGCAACAGAAGTCACGGGATTTTCGAAGCCGGCTGTTGAAGGCCACGTCGGCACCATTCGATCGATCCGCACCGCGAGCGGCCAGCACGCCCTTGTAATCGGTGCCAGAACTCACTACTACGAAGACCACGGCGTGCGACGAGTTGTCCACTCTGTTCGAACCGCGGCCGCTACCGGTGCCAGAATCATGGTTCTCACGAACGGCGCTGGAGGGCTCAAGGAGTCGTGGCAGCCGGGAACGCCCGTCCTCATCAACGACCACATCAACCTGACGGCAACCTCTCCCCTCGAAGGTGCAACGTTTATTGACCTCACCGACCTGTATTCGGCCCGTCTGCGCGACCTCGCGCGCACCGTCGAACCGAGCCTCGACGAGGGTGTTTATGTTCAATTCCGCGGCCCTCACTACGAGACTCCGGCAGAGGTGCAGATGGCGGGGCGCATGGGCGGACAGATCGTCGGCATGTCGACAGCACTTGAAGCAATCGCAGCGCGGGAAGCCGGCATGGAAGTCATTGGCTTCTCGCTCATCACCAATCTCGCGGCAGGGCTCGGGGAGCCACTCAGCCACGCAGAGGTGATTGCAGCGGGTAAAGATGCCGAGCCGGTCATCTCAAAACTGCTCGCTGACGTCGTCAACACCATCACAAAGGACTAGTCGTGTCGAACGTTGACCTGCTTGCGCGCGCCTACGCGTGGCTTGCGCAAGACCCCGACCCGGAAACTGCGGTTGAACTGCGGGCGCTGATTGACCTTGCCGCTATTGGGGACAGTGCGGCGATTGACGACTTACACGACCGTTTTGACGCTCGCCTTGCGTTTGGCACAGCCGGACTTCGCGGCGAACTCGGGGCTGGGCCCAATCGGATGAATCGTGTGCTCGTTCAGCAAACCGCTTACGGATTTGGTCAGTTTCTCCTTCACCGAGAAAGCTCACCCTCTGTCGTCATCGGTTACGACGGCCGCGTCAATTCAGACGTGTTCGCGCGCGACAGCGCCGAGATTTTCGCAGGGCTCGGAATTGCCGTGACGCTCTTCCCGCACGTTGTTCCAACACCGGTCGTCGCGACGGCGGTTCGCGCCCTCAACGTCTCTGCCGGTGTGATGGTGACCGCGAGCCACAACCCGCCGCGCGACAACGGCTACAAGGTCTACCTCGGCGGAGCGGATGACGGATCGCAGATTGTGTCACCAGCTGATCACGAGATCGAAGCGCTCATTGTCGCAGCAACGTCAATTTCTGTCGCTGAATACCCGCGCTCCGACTCGTATGCTCTCGCGCCAGAATCGCTCATCGACGACTACGTGTCGGCAACGGCATCAATGTCAACGCACCCCGCTACGCCTATTCCTTTCGTGTACACCGCGATGCACGGAGTCGGCTGGGACGTGTCCAACCGTGCATATCTCGCGAGCGGTTTGGGCAACGCCATCGTCGTCGCAGAGCAAATCCACCCGGACGGCGCGTTCCCGACGGTCGCATTCCCCAATCCAGAGGAACCAGGGGCCCTTGACCTCGCTTACGCGACGGCGGACAGGGCTGGAGTCGACCTCATCATCGCGAACGACCCCGACGCCGACCGCCTCGCCGTTGCCATCAAGGATGGCGGCGAGTGGCGCCGCCTCACGGGCAACGAAGTAGGCGCACTACTGGGTTGGCGTGCGGCTGAGCGGCACAAAGGCTCCGGAAAGCCTGCCGCTCTTGCTGCATCGATCGTCTCGTCTCCAGCGCTTCGGGCGGTCGCAGCTCACTACGGGATCCCCTATTCCGACACCCTGACGGGGTTCAAATACGTCAATCGAGTGCCGAACCTCATCTTTGGCTTTGAAGAAGCCCTCGGTTATCTCGTCGACCCAATCAAGGTGCGCGACAAAGACGGAATATCGGCTGCCGTCGACTTCCTCGCTATGGCCGGCGAGTTGCGAGCCGATGGAAAGACCGTCGCTGAACATCTCGGCGACTTTGCTGACACGTTTGGCGCATTCGCGTCAACACAGATTTCCATTCGAGTCAACAACCTCGCTGAAATTCCTGCGATTTCAGGTCGCTTCCGCACAGCGCCACCAGCAACTCTCGCAGGCCGAGCGGTCACCGCAATCAACGACTTTGCCGACGGTTTCGAGAACTTCCCCCCAAGTGACCTCATTCGCCTGACGATTGACGGTGGCTCGCGAGTAATCGTGCGCCCATCGGGGACCGAGCCAAAGCTCAAGATCTACATTGATGCGGCAGTGACTGACGGCGATAACCGCATCGAGCGAGTAAACCAGGTTGTGGCTGCGCTCGAGGCAGACCTTCGGAAGTTCATTTCATGAGCAGGTCCGTCTCTGACACCATCGTGACTCGGTGGCGCGCGATTCACGCCATCGCAGTCGCGCGTGCGATTGGTGATTTCGGAACTTCGCTTGTCATTTGGGCTTTGATTTTCCGTGAACGCGATCAAGGCCCGATTGCTGTTTCTGCCCTGTTCATCGCCGCCGGGCTTCCCTATATTTTGCTCGGCCCGTGGGCTGGCTGGATTGCGGATCGCTTTTCAACGAAGCAGATCATTCCCGTGGTCTCAATCGCGCAGGTTGTCCTTACCCTCGTCTTCATCATCGACATGCCGTTTTGGGCTGTGCTCAGCGCAGTGTTCCTCTACAACGTCGCAGGAGCGGTCGACTCACCTGCGTGGCAATCGGTGATTCCAGAAATCGCCGCACCGGAAGATCTCACAAGGACCTACGGAATTTCACTCGGGTACTCGTCAGTTGCCAACATCGCAGCACCCGTTGCAGCCGGCGTGCTCGTCGCGACCACCGGCTACGTGTGGCCATTCATCATCGATGCCGCGACATTCGCCCTTCTCGCGTTTGTGCCGTTCATTCTCAACGTCAACCGCGCAGGGCACAGGCCCCACAAGGACGCAAAGGAATCGGCTGTTGCCGGCTACCAGCACTTGTGGAGCGACCCGCTCCTCAAGGCGGTCACCGCCATGCTCGGTGCATTCATTGTGACCATCGGAGTTGTCAACACTGGCGAAGTCTTCCTTGTCATGGATGAGCTCGGAGCCAACGAAGCCACCTACGGCGTACTCACATCGCTGTGGGCGGTGGGAAACCTGGTCGGCTCTGTGCTGCTCGGTTGGAAGGCAATCTCTCTGCCGTGGCAGCCTCGAGCCCTCGTGCTCTCGGTGTGGGTGCTCGGCATGGGAATTCTCGGAATAGCCCTCGCACCGGAACTCTGGGTAATCGGGGTGCTTAATGCCGTTACGGGGATTGGAAGCGCTGTCCTACACACCGTCGCGGGGTCGATTCTCATGACACGGACACCTGAGCCCATTCGCGGGCGCGTCAACGCAGCGTTCAGTGGAATTGTCAACTTCGGAAACCTCATCGCGACGGCGTTCGCGGGGCTTGCCATCGCGGCATGGGGAGTTCGCGAAGTAATGGTCGCAGGAAGCGTGCTCGCACTCGCGACGCTCGTCGTGTGGGGGCGTGCGGTCTATCGCGCGCCGCTCGACTCACCTGAAACGGAAGCCGCCCGTGATTGATTTTCAGTCGCCTGATTTTCACGACGACCCTTACCCCGCGCTCGCCGAACTTCGCACTCACGGCAAGCCCGTGTGGCACGAGGAAACAGGAATGTTTCTCGCCGCTCGTCACGCCGATGCCAACGCGGTCCTTCGCGACAAGAACCTGGGTCGAATCTTCACACCCCGCACTCCGGAGGACGAGTGGTTCGACTTCAACTGGTTGCACGCCGACTCGATTCTCGACTCGGAGCCTCCGAAGCACACACGGCTCAAGTCGCTCATCAGTAAAGCGTTCAACCCCACCACCATCAGGGCGCTGCAAC
>CAXNHY010000004.1:0-21754 GCA_964202425.1 Microbacteriaceae bacterium MWH-Ta3
GTCGACGAACTGTCAAAAATGGGAGTCACGTTCTCCTCCGTCGCCCCGACGTCGACTCTTGACAACGTCACGCTCGCCGACGTCGGTGCCGTCCCTCAGCTCCTCGCCGAGGCACTCGAGGCTGTGAATTCTGACGAAGAGTTAGTGGCGGCCATTACCGCCGATCGCGCCGAGCTGCTCGCTAATCGAGTACGTGGGGTCATGGTTTTGTCGAGAGACCTCTCGGTGCCTCGCTTCGACACGGCGGCCCAACTTTTCCTTGCTGACACGAGCTGGTTGTCGAGTGTCGTGTCCATCTCGCTCGCGAGTGAGTACACGGTGTTGTCCAACGCAGCTGACGTCCCGTTGAGCGTCAGTAACAACTCCGATGCGCTCGTCACCGTTCTCGTGAAGGTTCGTGCCACCTCGGCCATTGTCCAAGTGGACACGCCCATCGTTGCGGTGACAATTGAACCTCGCTCGAACGTTCGAATTGAGGTTCCCATCTCTACCGTTGCGAACGGTCGAACCATGCTTGTTGCGTCGTTAGTGTCCGAATCGGGTGAGGCGATCGGCGGAGAGGTGACGCTGCCGGTTACCGTTCAAGCCGAATGGGAAGCGGTCACGCTCGTCATCTTCGGTGGCGTCGTCGTGACGATCCTGGCAATTGGGGCACTTCGAACGGTTCGTCGTCGACGGGCGGTCTCCTGATGGCGGGCATCGGCCGATCCAGCGCGTTACTTGCGTCAGGAACCGTCGTTTCGCGAATCCTCGGTTTCATCAGCGCAGTTGTGCTCGCCCGAACGCTAGGGCTGGTCGGGTCCGGTGCGGACGCATTCGCCCTCGCAAACCAGCTCCCCAACAACATCTACGCGATTGTTGCTGGCGGCGTTCTCTCAGCGGTCCTCGTTCCTCATATCATCAAATCGCATCTCAACCCCGATGGCGGTGCGGCGTACATCAACAAACTTCTCACGCTCGGCATCGTCATCTTCGGCCTGATCGCTTTGCTCGCTACCCTCGCAGCGCCACTCCTGGTGTCGTTGTACGCCCAGCAATCATCGGGAACAAACGGTGCAGGTTTCGACTCGGTGACCGTTCAGCTCGCTGTCGCATTCGCGTGGTGGTGTCTTCCCCAAGTCTTTTTCTACGCCGTTTACAGTCTGCTCGGTGAGGTGCTCAACGCGCGTGGGCTGTTCGGTCCCTTCACGTGGGCACCGGCGCTCAACAACATCGTCGCTATCGCGGGAATGTTGTGGCTCGGGACGTTGTTCACCGGTTCTGTCACCACCGCGGGCGACTGGGGCTCGCTGGAGATCAGTGTGCTCGCGGGAAGTGCCACAGTGGGTGTGGCTGCGCAATCGTTGATCCTGTTTGCGTTCCTTCGCCGCGCGGGGATTCGATTCCGTCTCGACTTTGGTTTCCGCGGTGTTGGGTTGCGCGACACGAGCAAAGTGGCGGCGTGGACGTTCGGCATGATCATCGTCACGCAAATCGCCGGAGTCGTGCAAAGCAACGTCGCTTCGCTCGCGACGGCGACGGGCGACCCTGGTCTCGCCGTGCTTCGGTTCGGTTGGCTCGTGTTTATGCTCCCCCATTCCGTCGTGACTGTGTCCCTCGTCACCGCCTATTTCACGCGAATGAGCACGGCTGCTCGCGACGGCAACTGGGTCGGTCTTTCGGGTGACATTCGCGAATCTTTTGCGCGGATCGGCTTCTTCATGGTGCTGGCGAGTGCTGGGCTCTGGGTGACGTCGGCGCACATTGCGGCGATTTTCTCGAGTAACGCCGACGCTGGTCTGGGTGTTGTCGTTTCGCTGTTCGCTCTCGCCCTTGTCCCCTTCGGCGTTGTCTTTGTGCTGCAGCGGGTCTTTTACGCACTCGGTGACACCAAGACGCCCTTCTACATTCAGATTGTTCAAGCAGTCGTGTTTTGCGTCGGTGCTGTGATTACAGCGATCGGTCCAACTTCTCAGCTCGCATTCGGGCTTGCGCTCTCCCTGAGCGTGTCGACTTGGGTGCATGCGCTCGTGATGGGCCTCGTCCTCAACAAGCGGTTGGGGAAACTGTTTGACATAACCGAAATCTCGTCGATAGGAAAGTTTGTGCTCGCGCTTGTACCGACGGTTCTCCTGGGCTGGCTGACATCAGCGTTCATCAACGATGTATTCAGCGTGAGCCTCACCAGCTCTCTGACAACTCACCTCCTTGCGGCTGCCGCTGTCGGAGTTGTCATGTCCGGGTCCTATGTTGGGTCGCTGTTGCTGTTGAGGGATGCGACGACCCGCTCACTTCTCGCGCCACTCCGCCGCGGTGACGGCGACCGCACGTAGACTGAGGTTCACTGCTGTCGAAGGGAATTGTCGTGCGCGACCTCGTCATTGTTGGATCTGGCCCCGCCGGCTATACCGCAGCCATTTATGGCGCTCGCGCTGAACTTTCTCCCCTGGTCATCACGTCCAGTGTTCAAATGGGTGGAGACCTCATGAACACCACCGAAGTTGACAACTTCCCCGGGTTTCCCGAGGGTGTGATGGGCCCGGATCTCATGATGAAGATGCAGGCGCAGGCTGAACGATTTGGTGCCGAGCTGCTGTTTGACGATGCGACATCGCTCGATCTCACGGGTGAGGTGAAGCGAATCACCGTGGGTAGCGGTGACGTGATCGAGGCGAAGACCGTCATTTTGGCGATGGGAAGCGAATATCGCAAACTCGGTCTCGCTGACGAGAACCGCCTTTCGGGGTCGGGTGTTTCGTGGTGTGCAACGTGTGACGGAGCGTTCTTCCGGAATCGCACGGTCGCCGTTGTCGGAGGTGGGGATTCGGCGATGGAGGAGGCGACGTTCCTGACTCGTTTCGCTGATCTCGTCTACATCGTTCATCGCTCCGACCAGTTCCGGGCCTCTCCCGCGATGCTCACGCGTGCGCAGGCCGACCCGAAAATCACGTTCGTCACAAACGCGGCCGTTACGGGAATCCTCGGTGAAACCGTCGTGACCGGAATAACACTCGACCACAAAGACGGCACGTCGAGCACGCTCGAGATTGATGGGCTCTTCGTCGCAATCGGTTCAGATCCTCGCACCGCTCTCGTGGAGTCTCAAGTCGCTCTCACGGCCGAAGGCAACATCGCGGTTGAGGAGCGCTCGTCCAAGACATCACTCCCCGGCGTCTTTGCGGCGGGCGATGTAATTGACCCGACGTATCGTCAGGCGATTGTCGCTGCGGGAAGCGGCGCTGTCGCCGCGCTCGACGCTCAGCATCACCTAGAAGCCCTCAAGGACTAACGCTCGTTAGAATGAATGCACCACGAGAGGACATTCATGAGCGCGCGCGATGTAACTGAGGCAACTTTTGCAGCTGAGGTTCTCAATAATCCAAAGCCCGTGATTGTTGATTTCTGGGCGCCGTGGTGTGGCCCGTGTCGTGCGGTTTCCCCCATCTTGGATGCAATTGCCGACGATAACGCCGAGACGATTGACATCGTCAAGCTCAACGTCGACGAGTTCCCTGACCTCGCAGCCCAGTACAGCATCCTCAATATCCCAGCTATGAAGGTGTTCAAGGATGGCGTTGTCGTCAAGACCGTTATCGGTGCAAAGCCGCGCCCGGCACTTGAACAAGACCTGGCTGAGTTCCTCGTTTAATCTCGCGCTGGTTTGACGGGAGCGTTAGCTCGTTCCCAAAACCCTCGTTGTTCTAGGCGTTGGGGTTGACGCCAAGTTCGGTAGCGATTCGATTGAGGTCAGCGATTGTGGCAAATTCGATCGTGATGGTTCCCTTGGTTTTGCCGAGTGCAACGGTGACCCGTGTGTCAAGCTTGTCTCCGAGTTTTTCAGCGACAGTGGCAAAGTGGTCGGCTCGGCTCCCGGGTTTCGCCTTCGGCTTCTTCGGCTTCGCCCCCGCCATCATGCCAGCGGCCGCTTCCGCTGCCCTCACCGAGAGGTCTTCGTTGATGATCTTGTCGGCCAGTCGCTCTTGAGCAGCAACATCGGTCACCGACAAGATTGCCCTGGCGTGTCCGGCGGAGAGCACTCCGGCCGCGACGCGCTGTTGAACCTTGGTCGGAAGACGAAGGAGGCGAAGGGTGTTGGTCACTTGGGGACGTGACCGTCCGATGCGTTTCGCAAGCTCGTCTTGAGTAATCCCAAAGTCTTCGAGAAGCTGCTGGTACGCCGATGCTTCTTCGAGCGCATTGAGTTGAGCTCGGTGAAGGTTTTCGAGGAGCGCATCCCGAAGCATGTCAGCGTCTTCGGTTTGACGAACAACTGCGGGAATAGCGTCGAGGCCGATGGCTTTGGATGCACGCAGTCGTCGTTCGCCCATGACAAGCTCGAAGGTCGCATCAGCCCCCGTCCCAGAGAGTGGACGAACAACGATGGGCTGAAGCACTCCAAATTCGCGGATGGAATGTTCGAGTTCGGCTAGGTCTTCTGGGCGAAACTCGCTCCGCGGTTGCTGCGCATTGGGAACGATTTTGTTGGGGTCGATGAGTTGGAATCGAGCACCGGGTACCTCGCGTGCCGGCTGAGACCCCTCTTGCGGGAAGAATACGTCGATTCCTCGCTCGCTTAGTTCGGATCCACCGGTCGGGATCAGGGCTCCAATTCCTCGGCCCAGTCCAGTTCGTTTTTCAGCCATGGTTAGTACACCCCTCGTTCAGCGAATTCGAACGCGGCTTCGCGGTAAGCGACAGCCCCGATGGAATTCCGGTCGTAATCAATCACTGTGCGTCGATAGCTCGGAGCCTCGGAAACGCGAACGGACCGAGGAATAACAGAACTGAAAATCAGGTCGGGGAAGTGTCGCCTGACCTCGTCGGCGACCTCGCGCGAAAGGTTTGTGCGGTGGTCGTACATCGTCAAGAGGATTCCCATGATGGTCACTCGGGGGTTGAGGAACTTCCGAACCATCCCGATGTTGTCCCACAGCATGGTCACTCCTTCGAGCGCGTAATACTCGGCTTGGATGGGGACAAATACTTCGTTCGCTGCGGTGAGGGCATTGACGGTGAGGAGCCCGAGTGACGGAGGGCAGTCAATAAAGATGTAGTGGGGTTTGGTCTCAACCGACGAGAGATACGATTCGATGGCGCGCTTTAGGCGCCCTTCGCGGGCTGATACTGCGACGAGTTCAATCTCTGCGCCGGCAAGATTGATCGTTGCGGGAGCGCACCAGAGGTTGGGGTGTTCGGGGCTGACTTGAATGATCGACTCGAGGGAATCTTGGCCAAGCAAAATCTCATATGTGCCAAGGACTGCCGCGTGGTGGTCAATCCCTAAAGCCGTGGATGCGTTTCCTTGAGGATCAAGGTCGATTACGAGAACCCGCGCTCCGGCGTCGGCAAGCGCTGCCGCGATGTTGACGGCCGTCGTCGTTTTGCCAACGCCCCCCTTCTGGTTCGACACCGCAATGATTCGTGTGTCTGGGGGTAACGGGGGAGTTCGCGCGTCGAGGGCTGCTCGCCGACGCGTGAGATCCATGAGTTCAGAGGCAAGTGGGGAGGCCTCCGCGGGGTCACTCATTGGCGGGTCTCCCTTCGGACTAGCGATGTTCTCTGTGGCTGGAATCGGCCGAATGTTTCACGTGAAACATTCACGGCGTTCACCGTTCTACTGTAGCGGCGAAAAGACGGGTGGGTTCCGAAACTTTCCCCTCGCCCAGCACGCTGGACGAAACCTTGACGAGATTGTGTTTCGCGATGGCTCCGGATGCCTCAACTATCTCGTCGTCGATCCGCTGGCCCTTGAGAAGGAGCAATCGGCCCTCGTTTTCGGCGAGTGGGGCGAGCCATGGAATAAGCCCCTTGAGGTTCTTTACTGCTCGGGCGGTTACCACCGCGAACGAACCGCGATCTGGATAGTCCTCGGCTCGACCGGTGAACACGGTCACGTTCGTGAGATGACGGCGCTCAACCTGGTTGCTGAGCCAGCGGGTGCGGCGCTCAAGCGGTTCGATGAGAACGAAGTGGCAATCAGGGCGAAGCATGGCGAGCACGAGCCCGGGCAACCCGGCCCCGCTTCCCACGTCAGCGACGCGCGACCCGTGTGGAATCTCTGGAGCCAGGAGTGCGCAGTTGAGAATGTGGCGGGTCCAAATCCTGGTCGCTTCGTCTGGCCCGATAAGGCCTAGGGTTTCGCCTTCTGTCGCGAGTTCCTGCGTGAACGCCCTGACGGGCTCTATTCCGTTACCGCAGAGTTCCACCGCTACCGCGGGCTCCGGCTCAATCCCCGAATGTTTCACGTGAAACTATGCGCGGCTGATGACCGTGTGGCGGTCGGATCCTTCGCCCTCTGAGTTCGATACGAACCCGCGGTCGCTCACGAAATCGTGAACGAGCTTCCGTTCGTACGATGACATCGGTGGGAGGGCTGCCGAGGCGGCTCCGCCTTCGATTCGCTCAACGGCGCGATCCACGAGTCGCTCGAGTTCCTTCGAACGAGCGTCTCGTGAGCCCGCGACATCCAAAATCAAACGCGAGAACTCGCCGGTCTTCGAGTGAACAGCAATTCGCGTGAGCTCCTGGAGTGCGGCTACAGCGTCGGCTTTCGACAGTGCGCTGAGGTCATCTCCTTCCCCCGAAACGACGGACACGTAATCGCGGCCGTTCGAGTGGGCGATTTCAAGGTCGCCGTCGAGATCGGCAATATCAAGAAAACCTTCGATGTAGTCAGCGGCGATGTCTGCCGCGTCAGGAGTGACGTCGTTCATTATTTCTTTCCTTTTCCGCGCTTCGCGCGATTCTTACCCCGTGGCTGTTCGCGCTGTGGCTTCTTGGGTGCTTCATCTGCTTCCGTCACTTCGGGAGCAACGATTCCCTTGCGCGCGTTGCGGGCAGCTTGGCGCGCTTCCCACTCGGCGAAGGCCGGCGACCCCGGGGTTGGCATGTTTCTGATGACGACGAACTGCTGACCCATCGTCCAGAAGTTCGAAACGAGCCAGTACAGGGTTACGCCGAGCGGGAACGCAAAGCCAGAGAAAAGGAACACGAGGGGGAGGACATACAACAGGATTTGCTGCTGGCGGTAGGTGGGGCTTTCCTTTACAGCCTGCGAAATATTCTTCGACATAATTTGTTTCTGCAGGAAGAACTGAGTGACGGTCATGGTGACAACCATGATTCCCGCAATCCAGATGACGAGCCAGTTTCCGTTTGCCGTCGACATTGATGCGTGGAGGGGTGCCGATCCAAAAATGACAGCCTGACCGAAGCTCTCCGAGAGTGCCTTGTCCATGAGCCCGATTCCGGGGATCTCTTGAGCGGCATTGCTAAGCGTCGTGAATAGACCGAAGAAGACCGGCATCTGGAACAGGAGCGGAAGGCACGACGAGAACGGTGATGTTCCGTGCTTGCCATAGAGGGCCATCGTCTCCCTGGTCATTGCCTCCCGAGAGAACTGATCGCGCTTTCCTTTGTACTTGGCTTGAATCTTTTGAAGGTCAGGAGCCACCTCAAGCATTTTTCGCTGTGACTTGATTTGCTTGACAAAGAGCGGAATCAGTGCCGCGCGGACGACCAACACGAGACCCACGATGGAAAGAACCCACGTCCAGCCGTCGTTGGTGTCGAGACCGAACGCAGTGAAGGCCCAGTGGAAGGAGACAAGAATCGCCTCGATGACCCACCGGAACGGCCACAAGATTGTTCCAAGAATGTCCACGTCAAACTTCTTTCTTTTGGGGGATTACAAAACCCAGCGGTGTCAGCGCGAAGTGTTGTCCTATTCTCTCAGGAACATTGTCAATTCCTCCCCGCGACCACGGATTGCACCTGAGGATCCTCCAGAGCGTCAGCGCTCCGCCTCCGACAACCCCAAACCTTTGAACCGCTCCAAGACCGTAAGCGGAACAACTCGGGTAGTAACGGCAGACCTGCCCGTAGAGCGGCGAGATAACCCGGCGCCAGCCGATGATGAATGCGATCAGCGCGTTGCGCGGGGCCAGCCACGCGATTGCGACAACTCGACGAACCGCTTCCGTATTCATGCGCGGTTCCACTCGGCGGCACATCGCTGAACGTCGTTCTGAATCTCTGAGAACGACGGAACGGTGCTCGTGTCGCGGAATCGGAACACGACGTCACCCGTTAGCCCGCCGTGAAGAATCAAAGCGTGGGCGATGGCCCTGGTCTTTCGTCGCAGTGAATTGCGCACAACGGCGTTTCCGGTTTTCGCGGTGACGACAATCCCGACGCGGCAACCGTCCGCGGCAATGCGGTAGCCGATCATTGAGTCGGCAACAATTTTCTGACCACGCCGAACGATCGTGCGAAAATCGTCGGCTTCAACGATTCGATTTCGCCGCGCGAGCACGAGCGGGAACTAGACCGAAAGTTCGGTGCGTCCCTTGCGACGACGAGCTGCCAAGATGGCGCGTCCCGCGCGAGTGCGCATACGCAAACGGAAGCCGTGAACCTTCGCACGGCGGCGGTTGTTGGGCTGGTAAGTGCGCTTCGACATGTGATCTCCTCGGCGTTGAGCCGGATGCGTGAAATGTGCTGCGCCACGAGCGCAACTTCACAAGAGTACGGGAAAATTCTCTTCTCGTCAAACCGCACCCTAATCACCGTCGTGTAGTTCTCCACAAGGAACATCGTGGTTCTTGTGGATTATTCAAACTGGCTAATATGGTGACTTATCCACAAGCAGAAAATGGATGACTCAATGTCCGCACCGCTCGAAAAGCTCTGGCTCAATGTAGTCAATGAGGTCTCTCGCGACTCGCAACTCATTACGCCACGACTCATTGCCGTGATCGAGATGGCCGTTCCCCAGGGTGTCATGCAAGAAACCCTCTACGTCGAAGTGGAGTCCGATTTCGCTCGCGACATGATCGAGGGCCGGGCGCGTGAAAGCATTGTTGCGGCTCTCCGTGAATTGTCCGAAGAACCGATCACGAACTTTTCGATCGTCGTCAACCCCAACCTTCGCGATTCAGATGAAATCGACAACATCACGTCGTCGCTCCCCGTCGTCGCGACGGAACCGAGCTCACTCAAAACGAACACCGGTGAAGCGCGCCTCAACCCGAAGTACACCTTCGACAATTTCGTCATCGGCCCGTCGAACCGGTTCGCCCACGCCGCTGCTCTTGCGGTCGGTGAATCCCCCGCCAAGGCATACAACCCACTGTTCATTTATGGCGGATCCGGTTTGGGTAAGACGCACCTCCTCCACGCAATCGGCCACTACGCGCAGGGTCTGTTTCCCGGTGCCAAGGTTCGATACGTCTCGAGCGAGGAATTCACAAACGACTACATCAACTCGCTCGCAACAAACCAGATCGTCTCGTTCAACCAGCGTTATCGCGAAGTTGATCTTCTCCTCATCGATGACATCCAGTTCCTTGGTGGCAAGGACTCGACCCAGGACACGTTCTTCCATACGTTCAATACGCTGCACGAACACGGCAAGCAAGTTGTCATCACGAGTGATGTGCCGCCGAAGCAGCTCGTTGGTTTCGAGGAGCGAATGCGTAGCCGGTTCGGCTGGGGTCTCATCACCGACATCCAAGTCCCCGATCTTGAAACTCGAATTGCGATCCTGAGAAAAAAGGCGGCCGCTGAGAATTTGGGAATTGGTGACGACGTTCTTGAATACATTGCCTCAAAGGTGGCTTCGAACATTCGGGAGCTTGAGGGAACGTTGATTCGCGTCACCGCGTTTGCCAGCCTCAACCGGGTTTCGGTAGACCTTCCCCTTGTCCAAACAATTCTCAAAGACATGATCACCCTCGAAGACGGGGAGATTGCTCCGTCCGACATCATCGAACACGTTGCCCGATACTTTGAGATCTCCCTTGAGGATCTTTATGGTTCATCCCGTTCGGCGGCTATTGCAACAGCTCGCCAGATAGCAATGTATCTCTGTCGAGAACTAACGTCGTTGTCACTACCGAAGATCGGCCAGCTGCTTGACCGGGACCACACAACGGTGATGTATGCCAACAAGAAAATCACTGACCTCATGAAAGAGCGCCGCTCGATCTACAACCAGGTCACGGACCTAACCCACATCATCAAGAAGGGTTCCCAGTAATTTTCCACAGGCTGGCTTGTTAATATGTGCACAACAGGTGAAAACGCCTAAAGCCCTGTGGACAACTTCGTCGGCGTACGTTTGTGCCCAGAGTTATTGGAAAAGCGTGCACACGACACTCACAACTTTCACGGATGTAGTTCTGAGTTTCCTGGCTTGTAATCCACAGTTATCCACATTTACACCGGGGTTAATACGACTACATCTATCTCTATCTCGTTGGCTCTCCCGTTAACGAAACTGTGGACGAGCTCGGCCGGGGCAGCGCAACGCCCGTATACAGACTGCCCTGATTTGTGTCACAATAAGAGACCGCACGATGTGGAAGGTTACGAGTGAAATTTCAAGCGAATAAAGATGTCCTGTCTCAAGCAGTGATCTTCGTCACCAAGCTTCTTGCTCCCAAACCGGCAACGGCAGCACTCTCGGGTGTACGGATTGATGTCAGTTCGTCGGGCGATGTCACCTTCGCTTCCTATGATCACGACGTTTCAACCAGAACAACTATCTCGGTTGACGCGTCCGAGGAAGGGGCGGTTCTTGTCTCCGGCAGAATGCTCGCAGAAATCGTTACTCGCCTCCCGGGTGACACCGTCACGCTCGCTGTAGTTGACGCGAAGCTCGTGGTTACCTCTGGCTCATCTAAATTTTCCATGAGCCTCATGGCACTCAACGAATATCCAAACCTCCCCGAAATTCCAGAGGCAATCGGAACCTTCGATGGCGAGACGTTCTCGGAGGCAATCGCTCAGGTGGGAGTCGCTGCGCTCCGAGATGACGGACTTCCCGCGATGATGAACATTTCCGTTGAGATCACACCAGCCGCCGTTTCGCTGACGGCCACCGACCGATACCGAATCGCATCTCGTGATATCCCGTGGACTTCTAGCTCGAAAGAGGAAGGACAGCAGGTGCTCGTGCCGGCCCGCGTCCTCATGGAGGCCGGCAAGATGTTTAACACGTCGGACAAGGTGACACTCTCGCTCCTCTCCGGCGGTGAGCGCGAAATCATCGCCCTCTCCGTTGATTCGAAGGTCGTGACGTCTTCTCTTGCAAAAGGACAGTTTCCTCGTGTTCGAGCTCTCCTCGATGAGAAGGGCCCAGGCGAAGGGTTCGCGATTGTCCTTGCATCCGACCTCATTGACGCTACAAAACGAGTCTCATTGGTCGTCGAGCGCGACGCGGTTCTGAAATACACATTCACATCCGAGGGCGCCCTTCTAGAGACGCAGTCGGGGGAAGCCGCCACAGCCTCAGAACTCGTCGACGCGCACGTTGTCGGGGATGACGTCACAGTGTGGCTCAAACCTCGTCTGGTGATCGACGGCCTGACCGGCGCCCACAGTCAGTTTGTTCGACTTGGCTTCACGTCGTCAAACGAGGTCGGAAAAGCAGGTCCGGTCTTGTTCACCGCACACTCGTCTCGAGACTCCGCCGAAGTGCTTAAGGATTACCGCTATCTCATGCAACCCAACTTTCTTGCCCGCTAGCCGGCAATGAAGGTCACGGCGATTGAGCTGACGGGGTGGCGAAACTACCAGTCACAGAGCGTCGTCATGACTACGTCCCCCACGCTTTTCGTCGGCCAGAACGGTCAAGGAAAAACCAATCTCGTTGAGGCGATGGTGTACGCGGCGCTCGGGCGCTCACACCGCACTCACCTGGACGCAACGCTCGTCGCGGCAGGTCAGGATCGTGCCGTGGTCCGGATGCGCGTGGAGAACAGCGATCGAAAAATTGATATCGATCTGGCGGTCACCTCGAGCGGAAACAACACGCTCCGCATTAACGGAAACCCGGCCAAAAAGCGCGAAGTTGCGCGGATGTTTCCCCTCGTGATTTTTGCGCCCGAAGACTTAGACCTTGTGCGCGGTGAGCCAGCGAGCCGACGACAGTTCCTTGACGATGTGGTCCACGAGATTTCTCTTGAGGAGGCGGCTGATCTCTCCGAGTTTGACAGGGTTCTTCGACAACGTAATTCTCTGCTCAAATCACTCCGGAATTCTCAAAGCCAAACCGAACGGGGAACGCTTGACACGTGGACAGAGGCACTTGTTGGCGCCGGTGCTCGTGTCATGACGGCGAGGAGGCGAATCGTCGCACAATTGCGCCCCGCGGTCGCCACTCACTATGCAGCCATCGCCGGGAGCAACGACACCGCTGAAATCTCACTGAGCGAGTCAATCGGCAACGAGACCCCCGATTCAGAAATCTCGAACGCCCTGCGGCAAATGTTTCACGTGAAACGCAACGACGAAATCGAGCGCGGGTCCACTCTGATCGGGCCACAGCGTGATGATTTAACCTTGACCTTGAACGGGTTGCCCGCACGCACACACTCCAGCCAAGGCGAAGCGTGGTCCTTGGCGCTCGCGCTCCGTCTTGCCATGAAGGACGTTGTCACACAGCACTCCCTCGCCGGGGATCCAGTCGTCATTCTCGATGATGTGTTCGCAGAGCTCGACGAGGGCAGGCGGACCAGGCTCGGCGAACACCTTGTCGGCATTGAACACCTCATTGTCACGGCGGCCGACGACGCAACTGTTCCACCCAGCATCGCAGGGGAGCGATTCAGGGTTGAGGGGGGCACGATCAATGCCGAGTAACCCCGAGGCCGTGCGCTTCTTCGACCATCTCGTCACCGTGTTCTCCGGAACAAAGCGCAGACGCGGTGTCGTGAAAGCCGACCCGGAATCATCACAACCATTTCAAGCAGGGAGAGACCCGCGGCTACTTGGGGCGGTGTTGACGAAGAACTTTGACGATCGGGGCTGGACGCCCTTCGTTGCTCGAGCGGCAGTGCTCGCGAACTGGGCCGATATCGTCGGCGATGATGTTGCCGGACACACGACCCCCGAGCTTGTCGACGACGTGGTGGTTGTGTCGTGCGACTCGTCGGCCTGGGCGACGCAACTTCGAATGCTGCGCCATCAGATTGAACACGAGATCATCGAACGGTTCCCCGACTGCGGAATCGAGCGAGTGGACGTCGTAGGGCCGGGTGCCCCTAACCAAATTCGCGGTCCTCGTAGCGTGAAATGGCGCGGTCCCCGCGATACTTACGGATAATCGGACTGTTTTGCTGTTTGTCCACATTTAAGGCGCGCAGAAGCGAAAATCACCGATTTCTGAGGGCTACTCCGCGGTAGAATAAAGAGGTATTTAGATAGGCCTTCGGCGCACGACAGGAGCTCACATGACGGAAGCGAAACCGAAGGATTCCCCCGAAGAATACGGGGCGGAAAACATCCAAGTCCTCGAGGGTCTCGAGGCGGTTCGCAAGCGTCCTGGTATGTACATCGGGTCGACCGGAGAGCGCGGTCTCCACCACCTGGTTTATGAAATTGTCGATAACGCGGTAGACGAACACCTTGCCGGGCACTGCTCGAAAATCGTCGTGACCATCATGAAGGATGGCGCTGTTCGCTGCCACGACAATGGTCGAGGAATTCCGGTCGACATGCACCCGACGGAAAAGAAGTCGACGGTCGAGGTCGTTTTGACGATCCTCCACGCAGGAGGAAAGTTTGGCGGCGGCGGTTACGCGGTTTCCGGTGGCCTCCACGGTGTTGGCTCATCCGTTGTCAACGCGCTCTCCACTCGGCTTGATGTCGAAGTTAAGCGCCAGGGCAACGCCTACTCGATGTCGTTCAACAACGGTGTTCCCGTCAAGCCACTCGCAAAGGGGGCCGCGACGGACGAAACCGGGACCCTCATTACTTTCTGGCCCAACGCAGAGATTTTCGAAACCACCGATTTCGACTACGAAACCCTGCGCCTGCGGTTTCAGCAAATGGCGTTCCTCAACAAGGGGCTCGAAATTGCGTTCAGCGACGAGCGTTCCTCCGGTCGCAGTGACACGTTCATGTACGAGCGCGGACTCGAGGATTACGTTGAATACCTCAACTCGGCGAAAAAGATCGAAGTCATTCACCCCGACATCATCTCGCTCGAATCAGAGGACAAGAACCGTACGATTTCTCTCGAGCTCGCAATGCAGTGGACTAACGCCTACTCGGAGAGCATCCACACCTACGCCAACACGATCAATACTCATGAGGGCGGAACTCACGAAGAGGGGTTCCGTGCGGCACTCACGTCATTGATTAACCGGTACGCGCGCGACAAGGGACTCCTCAAAGAAAAAGACGAGAACCTCTCAGGCGACGACGTCCGCGAAGGGCTAACCGCCGTTATCTCCGTCAAACTTGCTGAACCGCAGTTCGAAGGACAGACGAAAACCAAGCTCGGCAACACAGAAGCAAAATCATTCGTGCAAAAAGCTGTGGGCGACAAGCTCGGGGACTGGTTCGACAGCCACCCCAGCGAAGCGAAAGACATCATCCGCAAGGCGATTCAGGCTTCCGCTGCTCGAATTGCTGCGCGTAAGGCACGTGAAAGCACTCGCCGCAAGGGCCTTCTTGAATCCAACAGCATGCCAGGCAAGCTCAAGGATTGTCAGTCGAAGGACCCGAGCATTTCCGAAGTCTTCCTCGTTGAGGGCGACTCGGCCGGCGGCTCGGCCGTTCAGGGCCGAAACCCTGAAACTCAAGCGATCCTTCCGTTGCGTGGCAAAATTCTCAACGTCGAAAAAACCCGACTTGATCGCGCCCTCCAAAACACCGAGATTCAAGGCATGATCACCGCATTCGGATGTGGAATCGCTGACGAATTCACCATCGAAAAAGCGCGGTACCACAAAATCGTCCTGATGGCCGATGCCGACGTCGACGGCCAACACATCACGACACTTCTCCTCACGCTGTTGTTCCGATACATGCGACCGCTCATCGACGCAGGCTTTGTGTATCTCGCACAGCCCCCGCTCTATCGCCTCAAGTGGAACAACTCGGAACACCAGTACGTGTATTCCGATCGTGAACGTGACGCCATGGTGGAATCCGGCACAAAGGAAGGAAAGAAGCTTCCTAAGGACAACGGAATTCAGCGCTACAAGGGACTCGGTGAGATGAACCACCAGGAACTGTGGGACACGACGATGAACCCCGACACCCGCACGCTGTTGCAGGTGACACTGGCTGACGCCGCAATCGCCGACGGGGTCTTCTCGACCCTGATGGGCGAAGACGTGAGCGCACGCCGAACCTTTATCCAGCAGAACGCAAAGGATGTGCGCTTCCTCGACATCTAGTCGACGAGCGGAATGACACTATGAGCGAGCAGACAGACCGAATTCAACCCGTTGATCTCCAGATGGAGATGCAACGGTCATACCTCGACTACGCGATGAGCGTCATCGTCGGGCGCGCACTGCCCGACGTTCGCGACGGACTCAAGCCGGTCCACCGCCGCGTGATCTACGCGATGTTTGACGGAGGCTACCGCCCAGACAAGGCCTTCTCAAAGTGCTCGCGTGTTGTCGGCGACGTGATGGGACAGTTCCACCCACACGGCGACTCGGCAATTTATGACGCGCTCGTTCGACTCGTCCAGCCGTGGAGCCTTCGCTACCCTCTCGCGTCTGGCCAAGGAAACTTTGGCTCCCCCGGAAATGACGGAGCGGCAGCGCCTCGATACACCGAGACCCGCATGGCGCAGCTGGCCATGGAAATGGTCCGCGACATCGACGAAGACACCGTCAATTTCCAAGACAACTATGACGGCCGCACGCAGGAACCATCGATTCTGCCGGCTCGCTTCCCCAACTTGCTCGTCAATGGTTCCGTCGGTATCGCGGTTGGTATGGCGACAAACATTCCGCCACACAACCTCCGCGAGGTTTCCGAGGCTGCGCTGTGGCACCTCGCCAACCCCGGCGTTGTCGGTGAGGAACTACTCAACGCCATCCTTGAACGCGTCAAAGGCCCAGACTTCCCGACCGGCGCCCAGATTCTCGGATCTCGCGGAATTCAAGACGCTTACCGAACCGGTCACGGCAGCATCACCATGCGCGCTGTCGTCGAGACGGAAGAAATCCACGGGCGAACCTGTCTTGTTGTCAGTGAACTCCCGTATCAGGTCAACCCAGACAACCTTGCCATTCGAATCGCCGACCTCGTTAAGGAAGGCAAGATTCAAGGAATTGCCGACATCCGCGACGAATCGTCTGGCCGAACAGGGCAACGACTCGTCGTGGTTCTCAAACGAGACGCCGTCGCGAAAGTCGTCCTCAACAACCTGTATCGCCAAACGCAGCTTCAGGAAAACTTCGGCGCCAACATGCTCGCCATTGTTGATGGTGTTCCCCGCAACCTCACGATCGACCAGTTCATCACGCTGTGGGTTGCGCACCAGGTCGAAGTTATTGTTCGCCGCACCCAGTTCCGCCTCAACAAGGCCGAAGCGGATGCCCACATCCTGCGGGGATACCTCAAAGCGCTCGACGCGCTCGACGCCGTGATCGCGTTGATTCGTAAATCACCGACGGTCGACGAGGCTCGCGAGGGCCTCATGAAGTTGCTTTCCGTTGACGACGTTCAGGCAACGGCAATCCTCAACCTGCAACTCCGCAGACTCGCAGCACTCGAGCGCCAAAAAATCCTCGACCAGGCAGCTGAGATAGAGAAGCTCATCGCTGAATTCAAGGCGATTCTCGCGAGCGAAACCATCCAGCGCGAGATCATCTCCACCGAACTCACCGAAATTGTGGCCAAGTTCGGCGACGACCGCCGGACGGCGATTGTTCCGAGCGAAGAGGACATGACCAACGAAGACCTCATTCCTGAAGAGGAAATGGTTGTCACGGTCACGCGAAGCGGGTACATCAAGCGAACGCGAAGCGACAACTACCGGTCGCAGCACCGCGGCGGTAAGGGCATCAAGGGTGCAACGCTTCGAGCTGATGACGTTGTCCAGCACTTCTTCGTCACTACGACGCACCACTGGCTTTTGTTCTTCACTGACAAGGGTCGCGTTTATCGTGCACGCACCCATCAAGTAGTCGAAGCAGCTCGAGACGCCAAGGGTCAGCACATCGCCAACCTCCTTGCGCTTCTCCCCGGCGAAACGGTCCAGCAGATCGTAGACATTCCCACCTACGACGTCGCCGAGTACCTCGTGCTCGCAACTCGAAAGGGGCTTGTCAAGAAGACCAAGCTCGCCGATTACAACACCAACCGATCTGGGGGAGTGTTCGCGATCGACCTTGCCGTCGAGAAGGGCAAAGACGGAAAGCCCATTCTTGACGAGGACGGGCAACCCACCTATCTCGACACTGTTGTCTCTGCGATGCTCGTCGACAAGGACTCGGAGATATTGCTCGTCTCGCGCAGTGGAATGTCGATCCGATTCGCAGCAACAGACGAAGCCCTCCGGCCCATGGGTCGCAAGACAGCTGGCGTCAAGGGAATCTCACTTCGCGCCGGAGACCAACTCCTGTCAGCAGCCGTGGTCTCGGACACCGGATATGTGTTTGTTGTCACCGAATCGGGATACGCCAAGCGCACCGCGGTCAGCCACTACCGCGTTCAAAACCGTGGCGGAATCGGAATCAAGGTCGCCAAGCTGACCGACGAGCGCGGCGGCCTCACTGGTGGCCTGATTGTTGACGACGGCGATGAAGTTCTCGTCATCCTCGAAGGCGGCAAGGTCGTGCGCTCCTCCGTCGACGAGGTTCCAGCTCGCGGCCGCCACACAATGGGAGTCGTCTTCGCACGCCCCGACGACGGTGATCGAATTCTTGCCATCGCGCGGAATAGCGAGCGTAATCTAGACTCGTCGACAGAAGACGACACCGCAGAGGACGGCGTGAACACGGAAACGCCAGACGTCAGCACAGAAACGGAAGCAGAAGATAATGAATAAGCCAGCACCGGCGAAGCAAGTTCGCCTTCGCCTCGTCCACATCGATTTCTGGTCAGCCGTCCGCAACTCATTCGTTGTGACCCTCGCGCTCTCGACGATCCTTCTCGTTTTCAACCTCGTCACGTGGTTGCTTCTCACGGTGCTCGGCGTCATCGACATCATCAACACCACGATCAGCGACATCCTCGGAGTAGATTTCTTCGGCCTCACCGACCTCATGTCGTTCCCGTCGATGATTGTGTTTACACTCCTCACGGCCGTCGTGAATATCGTCTGCGGCACAGCACTCGGGGCACTCGGGGCCGTCGCATTCAACTTCATCGCTCGCATCACTGGCGGTTTACGCGTCGGATTCACCAACGATTAGTCGCGGTTTTTGACACGACCTAATCTTTGATAGGCTCGTGAAGGTTTTAGGGGCTATAGCTCAGGCGGTTAGAGCGCTTCGCTGATAACGAAGAGGTCCCAGGTTCAAGTCCTGGTAGCCCCACGCGATTCCGCACGAATCGTACGTTGGGGGCTTAGCTCAATTGGTAGAGCGCCTGCTTTGCAAGCAGGAGGTCAGGGGTTCGATTCCCCTAGCCTCCACAACAACACAACACCCTCGGGAAACGGGGGTGTTGTTCGTTAAGCGGGCCACCATGCTCGAACCTTCGCGCCACACATCGCCCTAAACTGGGCGAGTGAACGCTTCCAACTCAAAGAATCCCCGCCCGACCCGGATTAGCCGTATGCTTGAGGTCGCAGGCGAGAAGATTACGTCGGCGGTCGGAACAATGTGGGCCGCAATTGTGTTCGCGCTTCTTGCGCTCGTTTCACTGCCCGGCGCTCTGGCGTCTGGCGATGAAGTGATCATTGTCGCGTGGGTGGCACAGACGTTCCTTCAATTGGTTCTTCTTCCAATCATCATGGTGGGGCAATCGGTCCAGGGGAGAAAGACGGAAAAGCGTGACGCCGAAACACACGCCGCTGTGATGGCTGCTCACAAGGAGACGCACGAGATTCTCGTCGAACTTCACCGATTGACTGCGAAGTAACGAGGTGTCGAGGCGCGCCCTTCTCCTTTTCGCTGTCGTCGGAGTCTTGTGGGGAATCCCATACTTCTTCATTGCGCTGGCGGGGCGCGAGTTTTCGACGCCATCCATCGTGTGGCTTCGCGTCGTTATTGGCGCACTTTTTCTTCTTCCGCTCGCACTCAAGCGGGGAGTATTGCGCGACACAATTCGTAATTGGCCGTGGGTGCTGTTTTTCGCTGTTGTTGAGATGGTCGGACCCTGGTATTTCATTACTGAAGCAGAGCGTTCCGTTTCGTCAAGCCTTGTCGGGCTCATGATGACCACGATCCCCTTCATGTCGGCCTTCATCACGGGCGTATTTCTCGGCGACAAGGCGGCCGGCCACCCCCTCACGGTCACCGGGCTAGTGGTTGGATTTACCGGTGTCGTCTTTCTCCTCGGGATCGATGCGTTCACAGGGCACCTGGCAATCGGCCCCACTCTCCTACTCGTCGTTACGGCGATCTGTTACGCCGTTGCACCAATCGTCCTCAATAAAAAACTCCCGGCGGCGTCAACACTGGGAGTGACGGCCGTGTCGATGGCGATGGTCGCCGTGATCTACACGCCGTTCGTTATTGTCACTCTTCCGGCCGACATCGCCAACGGCCCGAGCCCGACGGCGTGGACGTCAATTGTTGTTCTTGGCGTTTTCAGTTCGGCGCTCGCGTTTGTGTTCTATTTCGCGCTCATTCGCGAAGTCGGGCCGCGCCGCTCATCACTGATTACCTACATCAACCTCGTCGTTTCGGCCTTTCTCGGGGTTGTGCTCCTCAGCGAACCGATCACCCCCGGTGTGATAATTGGTTTGCCTTTGATTGTCGCGGGGTCGTATCTCGCAGGCAAACACAGGGAAGCGTATGTGCGCAAGAAAGATAGGACACCGGCATGAGCCTGACAACACGAACCCCGACTGAAGCCGATGTGCCAGAGCTCAAGGCGCTGATCGACTTGCAAGAGTCGACGCTGGACTCGCGACACAAGCCGGCCGCCGACGCGTGGCCCATTGAACTCCTTCGCGGGCACAACGATTCCCCCCGAAACACCGTGTGGGTGAATGATGAAGGGCAGATCGTCGCGTGGGCGAGCCTGCAACCAGACGAACTCCGTAACCGCCTTGAAATTGAACTGTTCCGAACACCCGGCTTCCCAGAGACCCGTGCTGTGTGGGAGTGGTGTTTGACGACCGGCGCAGAGGATTTTGCTGGGTGGACACTGTGGCCGACGAGCAACTACCTTGATGAAGAACTAGCTGAAGTTTTCCGCGAAACGGGGTTCTCGCTCCTCAGGAAGTACCACATTCTGACTCGGACGCTCGAACCAACGCCCTACCCAGAATTGCCAGAGGGGACAACGATCGACGTCATCACGACAGACGATCATTTTGTCGAATGGCACGCAGCCCATCAGGATGCTTTTTCGCAGCACTTCGGGTTCACTCCGAGGCCGGCTGACAAGTGGATTCCCCACTTCAAGGAGTACGAAGCAGTAGACCCAGACGGTCGATTCCTTCTTCGCGTCGACGGGCACGTCGCGGGATTCGTTTCCTGCACGAACGACAACGAACACGAAAATGGCGGCTTTGTCGACCTACTGGGCGTCCGTCACGAGTTTCAGGGCCGTGGCTTCGGTGAACTTCTGCTTCGATGGGCGTTCGCATACTGTGCGAGCAGAGGGTTTACGGACGTTGATCTCACCGTCGACACGGGCAACGAATCACGGGCGCTCGCGCTCTACGAACGCGTTGGGTTCAAGCGACTGACCGAATTCCACCTGTACGACAGAAGCTAGAGTTCGAGTTCACCCGAGTGGACGGCATGCGCCAACCCAACCCAGCGTGGTGCTCGAATCGCGTAGAACAGTTTCACCATCACCCACAGAGCCGGGGTGAATACTCCGCCACTGAACGTCACGGTGTCGTGAATAAGGCTCTTACCGTCGGGCGCAGCCGTGACGGTGATTGTGTGGTTCCAGGACGCGATTATCCCGCCGTTTTCATCTGTACGAAACGTCCGTGAGTCGTCAGCGAGAGTTATGAACGTGAGACGATGGCGCGCAACAGGAATGAACCCGAAAAAGAACATCCAACCTTCGATCGTCTCCCCCTCCTGCCACCGCGCCGTTCGGGTTGCCACGACAGGCCATCGCACAAGGCCGCGGGACACAAACCGAAAGCCGACCGGTGAGACCACGGCTCGCCACATTTCATCAGGAGAAGCTGGTACTCGTGCGGTCAGTGACACAGTCGGCATTACCCGAGCCTATGTCGTGAGAAAGATTCGCGCATTCCGCGACATAATCCAGATAGAAGAAATGAGGGTCTCGTGAGTCCAGAGGACTTTAGTCAACAGTTCGGCGAATTCGTCGCACCCGTTTCGCGTTTCATTTCCCGCCGCGTTGAGGGCCGCCAGGACGTCGAGGAAATCGTCAACGATGTGTTCGCGATTGCGTGGCGTAAGCGACAGGCTGTCACGGCTGGCGAGGAACTGCCGTGGCTGTATCGAATTGCACACAATCTCATTGCCAACCACCGAAGGAAAAACGCTAGGTCAGTGCGTTTCCTTGCGCAACTCGTTGCGCCGGATTCTTCCCCGTCAGCCGAGTCCATTGCGATCGCTGATGTTCATTTGTCACGAGCGTGGGCAACTCTGCCGACGACATCCCGAGAGGCACTAGCGCTTGTCGCGGTTGACGGCCTCTCCGTGACGGAGGTTGCACGCGTTTTGGGTGTAACGCCGAACGCCGTCAGCGTGAGGCTCAATCGGGCTCGAACCCAACTTCGCGAAGCACTCGATCAGTCATCGTGAAAGATGTCAATCCGAAAGGACATAAACAAGACATGAACGAAAACAACAACCTGGATTCACGCCTCGCCGGCGCAGTCCCTTCTCGTAACCACTCGACATCGACGAAGCCA
>CAXNHY010000005.1:0-21266 GCA_964202425.1 Microbacteriaceae bacterium MWH-Ta3
CGAGTTGACGACATCATCGTGACGGGTGGAGTGAAGGTTTCTCTCGCAGACATTGACCGGGTGCTTGAGAAGTTCGGCGGTACCGCTCTCGCAACGTGGTTTGCCGATGACGAATGGGGCCAGGTGCCAGCAGTGGTGGCCGATTTCGACCTCGATCTCGATGCTGTTCGCGCACACGTTGTACGTGAACTCGGGAAGTCCGCTCGGCCGTATCGAGTTGTGACGGTCGACGCAATCCCCACCCTGCCATCGGGAAAACCTGACCGACAGGCGCTTCACGAGATTGCCGAGCGCAACAAACCTTAGGATTATGGGCGTGGCTCAGAAAAAGAAAAACCCATCATCATCCGCGAAGCGCTCAGGCAAGCCCGGCGCAGTCAAGACAGTCGCGCACTCCGCAACCGCAACGGTAAAGCGCCGGCCGATCGGCTGGCGTGATTGGGTATCCGCCGCACGACCAGCAACTCTCGGACTCGCGCTTGCGCCCGTCGTCTCTGGTTGGGGAATGGCGATGTTGCACCTTCGCGCTGTCGATCGAGAAACGAACTCGCTTACAGTCTGGGCGCTGACGGCGCTCGCTGCCCTCGTGGCAGTTTTCCTGCAGGTTGGCGTGAATTTCGCTAACGATTACTCAGACGGAATCCGCGGAACCGACGCCAACCGCGTTGGACCACAGCGCCTCACCGCGAGTGGGCAGGTTGAACCCACGAAGGTTCGACTGTTTGCCTTCATCTTCTTCGGCCTCGCAGCACTCGCGGGACTCGGAATCACGGTCATCACGCAGATTTGGTGGCTCCCCGCGGTTGGAGCCGTCGCCATCATCGCGGCGTGGTTCTACACCGGCGGAAAGCGCCCATACGGGTACGCCGGACTCGGTGAGCTATCCGTGTTTGTCTTTTTCGGACTCGTTGAAGTTGTCGGAACCGTCTACATCCTGACAAACACCGTCTGGCTCGAGCCAGTACTGCTCGGTGTCGCGCACGGATTGTTTGCCTGCGGTGTATTGCTCGCCAACAACATGCGCGATCGCGACACCGATATCGCGGTGGGCAAGCGAACACTCGCAACCAGAATGCCGATGTGGCTCAACCGGGTTGCCTTCGGCATTTACCTCAGCGGCCCTTTCGCCGTCGCGCTGTGGTTCGCCCTGACCATCCCCAATACGGGCTGGATTTTCTTCGCAACAATCGGCGCGCTTCCCGCGATCATCATCGTTGCAACGGCACGAACCGCACCAGAATACGTGCTCGCACTCAAGCTCAGTGTGTGGAGCAGCCTTGGCTTCGCTGCAATTGCCGCGTTTACTCTGGCGGCCTAACCGAACTCTGCAATCGTCGTCGAGTTAGCACTCAATGACGTTGACGGCGAGCCCGCCCGTCGACGTCTCTTTGTACTTGAAGGACATGTCAAGGCCGGTTTGACGCATGGTTTCAATTACGGTGTCGAGCGAGATCTTGTGCGAACCGTCGCCGGCAAGGGCAAGTCGGACAGCAGCAACGGCCGTGCCAGCGGCGATGGCGTTGCGCTCAATGCACGGCATTTGAACAAATCCACCAACCGGGTCGCACGTGAGGCCGAGGTTGTGTTCCATCGCAATCTCTGCAGCGTTTTCAATCTGCTGAGTCGTGCCACCGAGCACCGCAGCAAGACCAGCCGCCGCCATCGAGCACGCTGAGCCCACTTCCCCCTGGCAACCGGCCTCTGCGCCAGAGATGGAGGCGTTGCGCTTGTACAGGGTGCCGATTGCTCCGGCCGTCAAGAGGAAGTCGCGCTCAATTTGTGAAGGGCTAACCTTCTTGAACCTCGCTGCGTAGTAGCCAACGGCTGGGATGATTCCCGCTGCGCCATTAGTTGGTGCCGTAACGACACGCATCCCTGCAGCGTTTTCCTCATTGACTGCGATGGCGAAGGCTTGCAACCATTCGTTGGAGAGTTCACTAGCTGGCTCGCCGGAATCTTCCATTGCCTGAAGTCGACGAGCGATGCCAGCTGCGCGACGATCCACTTTGAGGTAACCAGGCAGAACTCCGTCGGTGACGAGCCCAGCATCGACGCAGGCTGTCATCGCGGACCAAATGCTGTGAAGTCGTGAATCAGTTTCTGCCTGCCCATAGACGGCAACGCAGTTGTCGTAAGCGAGGTCAGCGATTGAACGCCCTGACGCTTCACACAGATCAACGAGTTCAGCGGCGTTCGTGTATTCGTGGGGCAGTGTCACCGAGGTTGTGCCCTGGTCAACACCACTCTCATCATCGGACTCGACGAAACCGCCACCGACGGAAAAATACATGCGGGTGTGAAGCAGTTCGTCCGCTGCGTCAAACGCCTCGAACTGCATCGCGTTGGAATGGTGCGGGTGGCGTGTCAGTGGGCGAAGAGCGATGTCGTCCGCCGCGAAGGAAATGCCTCGGTCGCCAAGTGAAATCAGACTGGTCTCAAGAGCGCGGTCGTATGCGGTGGAGACGTCGAGCGGGTCACAACCCTCGGGGGTTTTGCCAGCTAGACCTGCGACTAGGGCGTTTGTGGTGCCGTGGCCGACACCCGTTGCGCCAAGCGAGCCCAACAGCGAAATCTGAATGCGCCCAACCGCGTCGAGGAGGCCGGCGGCGGAAAGTTCGTCACGAAACCGACGAGACGCACGCATCGGCCCCACAGTGTGGGAGCTGGATGGCCCAATGCCTACCGTGAAGAGATCGAGAGCGGTGAGTGATGTCACAATGTTCTTTCTATCAGACAAGAGAAACGCCGGTGGGTTGGCCGGAACAGCACCAACCCACCAGCGTCATCGTTTTACTCTTTGGTGCCGTGTACCGCGTACTTCTCTTCTGGCGAGAGGACGAGGTTGTGTCGTCCCCACACAGCGAAGGCGAGCAGCATTACCACGTACACCACGATGATGGCGTAGATCGCGGGACGGAACGCTTCGTTGAGCAAGAAACCAACGAATGCGGAGGCAGCGATGAGTGCCGTCAAGGTCGCTCCACCAATACCCCAGGGCGACTTGTAGGGGCGCTCCATTTCGGGGTGGTTGCGGCGAAGGATGATGAACGCGACCATCTGCATCAGATAGGCGAGCATTGCTCCCCACACTGCGATGTTGAGGATGATCGGTCCAGCAAGAGCACCCATACCTTCGGGGTCAGCAGCTACCGACCAGTCGAGGTACACGAGCGCCGCGAGTCCGATTGCTCCACCTGCGGTGAGTGCCAACCACGGGGTCTTGTTCTTGCCCGTGATGGAAAGCACCTTGGGGTAGTAGCCCGCACGCGAGAGCGAGTACATGTTTCGGCCGTAGGCGAACATGATTCCCTGGAGAGACGCGAGCAGACCAAGTAGAGCGAAGATACCGAGTACGGCAGCCCACCCGTCACCGACGATTGCACGGAATCCGTCGAGGAGGGGCTCGCCCGCTGCGCCGGTTGCTTCAGCACCGAGAATGCCGGTGTTGATGAACATGACGAGAAGACCCGTGACGATAAGAGTTCCACGTGCCCAGAATCCGGCCTTGGGTATGTCGCGGCTGGGGTTGTGCGCTTCTTCAGCGGCGAGGGGGAGTTCTTCGATTCCGAGGAACAACCACACACCGAAGGGAATGGCGTACAAGATGCCGAGGTAGCCCTCAGGAAGGAACCAGTTAGAACCAGCAGCGTCGGGGTTCGGCGCGATGTTCCACAGGCTGTTCCAGTCGATCTGGCCGGAGAACAGAACCATTACGGAGAACAGGAGGATGATCGCGAGCGAGATAATCGACACGATGATCGAGAACTTGAAGGACACGTTCGAGCCGAGCGAGTTGACACCGATGAATACGATGTACAACACCACGTACCAGATCCACATGTTTCCGGTGAGGTCGAGTCCGAAAAGTTCAGCCGTTACAGGGTTGAGGTAGGCGGCCGAGAAGAAGACAACGACCGCGGTTGTCGCTACATACTCGATCGTTTCAGCGAGACCCGTGATGTAACCACCCCATGGCCCCATTGCTTTTCGACCGAACGAATATGCTCCACCGGAGTGGGGCATTGCAGCTGACATTTCACCAATCGCGAACATCAACCCGTAGTACATCACGACGAGGATGACGAATGCGATGAGCAGACCGCCGAAACCGCCTGCAGATACACCGAAGTTCCAACCGGAGAAGTCTCCAGAGATAACTGCGGCGACGGCGAGACCCCAAAGGCCCCAGATGCCTGCACTGCGTTTCAGCTCGCGCTTGTCAAAATAATCTTTATCGCGGGTGGTGTATGTGACACCCGAGACTTTCAGTTTTTCATTAGACATACTTCGTTGTAGTCCTTTCCCGCCACGGCCACTTTTGGCCGAGGCATTAAGTGATATGTGATTGTGCGCACACTTTGTGAAAGATGTCAATAACCAACCATTAGAAATTTTTCGTGGCGTGTTGGGTCATTTGTCGGTTTGCCACGAAATCTAGAGGTTTTGGGCGCGCAGGGTTGACAGAATCGCGTTGAGGGTGTTTTCTAAAGGTTAGAAACCCAACCTCAACGAAGAGGAATTACGACATGGCACACAACACTGGCCTTCTTTCCGTCACCGAACTCGGCGCGCTCGTCAAGGGCGGTGACATCGATACCGTCATCATTGCGTTCACCGATATCCAGGGGCGACTCGTCGGAAAGCGAATGTCGGCCCGGCTCTTCGTTGAAGACGCGATCGAGCACGGAGCTGAATGCTGCAACTACCTGCTCGCCGTCGACGTTGAGAACAACACGGTGCCCGGTTACGAGTTCTCGTCGTGGGAAAAGGGCTACAACGACATGGCGATGATTCCCGACATGTCGACCCTTCGAGTCATTCCGTGGATTCCCCACACCGCACTCGTCATGGCTGATTTGCAAACGACAGACCACGAACCGGTGCCCATTGCGCCACGCTCAATCCTCAGCGCACAGATTGATCGCCTCAAGGCGATGAAGCTCGTGCCCTATGTCGGAACAGAACTTGAGTTCATCGTCTTTGACGACTCGTTCCGTGAGGCGTGGTCGAAGGGGTACGACAACCTCCGCCCGTCGACGGACTACAACGTCGATTACGACCTCCTCGCGAGCAACCGCGTTGAGCCACTTCTCCACGACATTCGCGTCAGCATGGACGCAGCGGGGATGTACTGCGAAGGCGTGAAGGGTGAGTGCAATCTCGGGCAGCAGGAAATCGCGTTCCGTTACGACACCGCTCTCATTACGTGTGACAACCACTCCATCTATAAGAGTGGCGCGAAGATGATCGCGGACAACCACGGCAAGTCGCTGACGTTCATGGCGAAGTTCAATGAACGCGAAGGCAACTCGTGCCACATCCACATCTCCTTCCGCGACACAGACGGCAAGCCTGTCTTTGCCGACCCCAAAGCGGAAGGCGGAATGTCGGACATGTTTCGCCACTTCCTCGCAGGGCAGATTGCACTGATGCGCGAATTCACACTGTTGTATGCGCCAAACATCAACTCGTACAAGCGTTACGCAGAGGGCTCGTTCGCGCCGACCGCGATTGCGTGGGGGCACGACAACCGCACTCTCGCACTTCGCGTGGTTGGACACGGTCACGGAATGCGCGTTGAGCACCGCGTCCCGGGTGGAGACGTTAACCAGTACCTCGCTGTTGCTGGGTTGATTGCAGCCGGCATCCACGGAATCGAGAACAAACTCGAGCTCGAAGAAATGACACGAGGAAACGGATACGAGGCTGACAAGCCACACGTCCCGACCTCCCTCCGTGAAGCGGCCGACCTTTTCGAAAACAGCGCGCACGCTCGGAGAATTTTCGGCGACGACATCGTCAACCACCTCGTCAACGCTGCACGGATCGAAGTTCGCGCCTATGACAGCGCCATCACCGACTGGGAGCGGGTGCGCGGGTTTGAGCGACTCTAACCAACCAGTCATTGCGGTCACAACGTATCGCCAGCAAGCCGTTATGGGTGTCTGGGACGTTGAGGCTGCGTTCCTTCCCGCCGGGTATTTCGCGAGCGTGACAGCCACGGGTGCTGGCGCAGTTCTATTGCCACCGCAGCCTCCTCAGGCCGGTTTCATCGAGCGTGTCCTCGACAGCGTCGACGGGCTTGTGATGGCGGGCGGGCGTGACGTCAACCCCGAACGCTATGGTCAGACCCCAGGAGAGTTCACCGATAAGCCAGACACCGTCCGTGACGAGTGGGAGTTTGCTCTGCTCGAGGCAGCGCTGGAACGAAACCTTCCCGTCCTCGCCATCTGCCGTGGAATGCAAGTTCTTAACACCCTCAAGGGCGGCACACTTCACCAGCATGTGCCGGACGTTGTCGGCAACGACACCTACCAGCTCGGCGGTGGGAAATTCACGGAGAAGACGATGACGGTGACGCCCGGCAGTGCACTTGCATCCGCACTCGGCGGTGCAGACACAGTCATCGGACACGTCTACCACCACCAAGCTGTCGATCGCGTTGGAGCAGGGCTGACTGTTTCAGCTCGAAGCGACGACGGAATCATCGAAGCCTTAGACATCGATGGCGCTGCCTTCGGAGTCGCCGTCCAGTGGCACCCCGAGGTGACGTCAGCTCGAGACGCACGACTGTTTGAATCACTCACCGCCGCAGCCCAGAAGTATCGGAGCAACACATGAGCTACACCCTGATCAACCCGGCAACGGGCGAGACGATGGAAACCATCGAACACGTCACCGTCGAGGAGACCGACCACGCGATTGAACGTGCGCGCGTCGCTCAAAAGGAGTGGGCGTCGTTTACTCCAGCCGAGCGAGGCGAGGCGCTGCGCCGCTTTGCGCGAGCCGTCGAAAACGATGTTGAGACTCTCGCAGCGCTCGAGGTGCGCAACTCCGGGCACCCCGTTTCCCAAGCGCGCTGGGAAGCGAACCACGTGCGGAACGTTCTCGATTACTACTCCGCCGCGCCAGAGCGCATGCTCGGAAAGCAGATTCCCGTCGCAGGCGGCATTGACATCACGTTCAACGACCCGCTCGGTGTTGTTGGAATAATCACGCCGTGGAATTTCCCGATGACAATCGCGTCGTGGGGGTTCGCCCCGGCGCTCGCAGCGGGAAACGCTGTCGTGCTCAAGCCAGCCGAATGGACTCCGCTCACGAGCATTCGCCTCGGCGAACTCGGTGTTGCCGCCGGACTTCCCGACGGGCTCTTCCAGGTTCTCGCTGGCAAGGGAAGCGTCGTCGGTCACCGTTTCATCACCAACGAGACCGTTCGCAAGGTTGTCTTCACCGGCTCAACCGAGGTTGGCAAAGGAATCATGCGCGGCGCGGCCGACCAGATCAAGCGCGTCACCCTCGAGCTCGGCGGAAAGAGCGCGAACATCGTGTTTGCCGACGCCGACGTTGACAAAGCTGCAGCGACTGCCCCATACTCCGTGTTCGAGAACGCCGGCCAGGACTGCTGCGCTCGGTCGCGAATTCTCGTTCAGAAATCTGTGCTCGATCGATTCATGGAACAGCTTGAGGTCTCTGTGTCAAATCTCGTCGTGGGCGACCCGACAAACGAGGCAACCGAAATGGGGCCACTCGTCCACGCCTCACACCAGGCTGGCGTCGAGAAATACCTCGAGCACGCCGACGTTGCGTTCCGCGGGTCAGCACCGAGCGGCTCAGGCAACTGGTTCGCTCCGACGGTAACGATGTCTCGAGGAGTCACCGACCCGTGCATGACGGACGAAATCTTCGGGCCGATCGTCACCGTCCACGCCTTCGATGATGAAGCCGACGCCATCGAGATTGCCAACGCGACCGAGTTCGGTTTGTCCGGATCTATTTGGACCCGCGACATCGGACGCGGAATCCGGGTTTCGCGCGCGGTGGAAAGCGGAAACCTTTCCGTCAACTCGCACTCGTCGGTGCGTTACAACACTCCTTTTGGCGGAATGAAACAATCAGGGCTCGGGCGCGAACTGGGGCCCGACGCACCGCTTCACTTCACCGAAGAAAAAAACGTTTTTATCCCCGCCGATTAGTCACAGAAAGGACTCACCATGGCAATTGAAAAAATGGATCTCACACAACGGCTGAAGGGCAAAGTCGCGGTCATCACCGGTGGAGCGAGCGGGATTGGTCTCGCGACGGCTCGACGCATGGCTGCAGAAGGTGCCATCGTCGTCATCGGCGACATGAACCCCGAATCCGGTGAAGCGGCCGCGGCAGAGGTCGGCGGCTTGTTCATCAAGGTCAACGTGACCGATGAGGACGAAGTCAACAACCTTTTTGACACCGCCGCGTCGAAATACGGCAGCGTCGACATCGCGTTCAACAACGCCGGAATCTCACCACCCGATGACGACTCAATCGAGACGACCGAACTCCCGGCGTGGCAAAAGGTCCAAGACGTCAACCTCAAGAGCGTTTATCTCTGTTGCCGCGCTGCGCTTCGCCACATGACCAAGCAGCAGAGCGGCTCGATCATCAACACCGCGTCGTTCGTTGCGGTCATGGGAAGCGCAACCAGCCAGATCTCGTACACCGCGAGTAAGGGTGGCGTCCTTGCGATGAGCCGTGAGCTCGGTGTTCAGTTCGCCCGCCAGGGAATCCGAGTCAACGCACTCTGCCCCGGCCCAGTGAACACACCGTTGCTTCAGGAACTGTTCGCGAAGGATCAGGAGCGGGCGCAACGCCGATTGGTGCACATCCCGCTCGGCCGTTTTGCAAAGCCAGAGGAATTAGCCGCAGCGGTGGCATTCCTCGCGAGCGACGACGCTGGATTCATTACCGGGGCGACCTTCCTCGTCGACGGCGGTATCTCCGGGGCTTACGTCACCCCACTCTGAAAATGAACGAGTTCGATCTGTCTGCCTCGACGGCCCCCGATGTGTCGGTGGGTGGAGCAGACAGGTCGCTCTTGTTGACCCCTATTCGAGGCGGGAACGCATACGAAGAAGCGGTTGAGCGAATACTTCACACCATCCGGCTGGGGCTCATTCACCCTGGCGACCAGTTACCACCTGAGCGTGAACTCGCAACGATGATGGAGATTTCGCGCGACACGGTCCGCGATGCAATTGCGTCGCTCACCGACGCCGGGTATCTCGTCATTCGGAGAGGCCGCTACGGCGGTACGTTCATCGCCCCTAACCTCCCAGAAGGGCCCGTCGTTATCGGGCGAAGCGGAGAGTTATCAAAACGGAAGAAGTTCTCGTCCGCTGAGATTCACGATCTGCTGATTGTTCGATCCGTGCTGGAACCAGGAGCAGCCTTTCAGGCGGCAGTCACGGACCTCACGGGTGATGCGAGAGAGCGACTGTGGAATGCACACCTTGAGACGTCCGCGTCGGAGCCGCGCGATTATCGCCGCTTCGACTCTCGCCTCCACCTCCTCATTGCAGAGCTCACGGGATCGAACGCGCTCGTCAATCACGTTGCTCAGACACGGGTTGCCATCAACGAACTTCTCGACGAGATTCCGCTCCTCGCGCCCAACATCACTCACTCCAATTCGCAACACGAGCAAATTGTCATGGCAATACTCACCGGCCGGCCAGAGGACGCAGAAGCCGCAATGCGCGATCACCTCTCTGGGTCAGCAGCGCTGCTTCGAGGGTTCTTGAGCTAAACGCTCAACGACCGAGTTGTGCGTCTTCGGTGGCGGAGTCGTTGTCGGGTGATGGCTTTTCGGTGCGTCGTTGAAGGTCATTGGCTGCGCGCTGTCGAAGCTGCCCGAGAAACAGAAGGCTGATGGCAAGCGCAATGAGTGTTGCAAACACCGCCGCCCATCCCCAATCGACTCTGACGATCACGAGAACGGCGAGGGCGACGACAAAAACTCCCAATCGAGCCACAACGTATGCGAGCCACTGATTCATGACTCAATCGTAAGCGCCCCGATGGCACCTAGTATTTGAACATGCTTCCCCGAGTGCTTTTTGCGTTGGCGGTCATCGCCGTTGCGGTCGATATCTATGTCATTGCCGACATCGCGTTGACTGCTCGCAACCGTCTTCGATCGCTCAACAAGTGGCTCTGGATTGTTATCGTCATCGTCATCACACCAATCGGCGCCGTCTTGTGGTTCATTCTTGGCAAGAAAAAGAAGAACGCCGCCGACGGCCCACTCGGCCCTGACGACGACCCCAACTTCACAGCCCCTGACGGAGAAACTGCACGCGACCGAATCACGCGGCTTGAAGAGGAGCTTCGCCGATTGGACGATGAGGAAAACATGCCGCCGGATCCGTTCATCGATGATCCTGACCAACCAGGGCCGGACAAACCGTGACTCCAGGGGATGTTGCACCTTCCAGTTCATGGTCACTGCACTTCCTTGAGGCACTCGTCAGTCGAGGTGTCAAAGACATCGTCGTCTCACCCGGTGCACGTTCTCAAGCGCTTGCGCTGGTAGCTGCGGCGTTTGCGGATCGACAGTTAATTGACTTGCACGTCATCATTGACGAACGCGTAGCAGCGTTTTTCGCACTCGGTCTTGCCGTCGAAACAAAGCGACCCGTTGCCATTCTGACAACGTCGGGCACGGCCGTAGCCAACCTCCACCCCGGTGTGCTTGAGGCGCATCACGCTGGGGTTCCCCTCATTGTCATCACCGCGGATCGACCGGCGTCGCTTCGAAACGCTGGAGTGAACCAAACAACAATTCAGGTTGGCATGTTCGGCGAAGCCGCACGCGCGAGTTTTGATGTTCCGCCTCCTGAGGCGCACAACGTGAGGTCGGCCATTCAGGTCGCTGATGATGTGGTGACAGCCGCTGTCCGAGAGTCCGGGCCAGTCCACCTCAACGTTCAATTCGTTCCCCCGTTGTCGTCTCCCCTTGAGGCGCGACTTTTCGACGGAATTCGAACCGGTGTGCCCCCACAACTGAGCCGCGCAGAAAGCGGTGTCGGTGTCGTCGCCGCTCCCGGCACTGTTGTTGTTGCCGGTTACGGCGCAGGGTCCCGCGCTGAGAAGTGGGCGCGAGAACTCGGCGCGCCCCTGATCGCCGAAATCTCCAGTGGGGCGCACTTCGGCCCACACCTCGTCACGGATTATCGACGTTTGCTGCAACTTCCAGAGTTTGCGAACGCGATTAATTCGGTGATTGTCGTGGGACGACCGACGCTGTCGCGCGAGGTTGAAGCGCTGTGCGCGAGACAAGACCTGGACGTCATTGTCGTTCGAGGTCCGGAAGCCATGCCGTATCGGCCAAACCCGCGGGCGCTTGTCGTTGACACGATTGACATTGAGGGTCGTGGTGAAGACTACTCGCAGCGCTGGGCGCTGCCGTGGGCGCGCCTCTCGCGAGCTGGACTCGACCAGCAGAGCAGCGAACCGGCAGCAGACGTTGAGGGAAGTGCCGCCGAAACACACGCCGAACGCGCCAGTTTTGCGCGAAACGAAATGGAGATTCAACGCGAGCCGGTTACTCCGGAGATGCTCGTGCGCGCAGTCTGGGACGTGACATGGCCGCACGATCGAATCGTGTTCGGAGCATCGAGGTTGATCCGTGTGGCCGACGCCATCCTCCCCGGAAAACCAATTCGCGTTCACTCAAACCGAGGGCTCTCTGGCATCGACGGGACAATCGCCACCGCGGCGGGAATCGCCAGCGCGAGTCAGAGCGATGCGTTCGCAACGCAGGGAGGGGTGACGCGCGTCGTCCTTGGTGACCTCGCCGCTCAACACGACATCGGCGCACTTGCGACAGTGAAGGGACGAATTCAAATCATTGTTGGTAACGACGGAGGTGGGCGAATCTTCGATGACCTAGCTGTGGCCGAAGAAGCCAACCCGAATCACTTTGAACGAGTCATGCGTACACCTCAGGACATTAGTTTCGAGGGAGTTGCCCGTGCGTTCAACCTCGGCTACATCAAGGTGACGAACCGTGGCGACTTGACCACCGCTCTGACCAACACCGCTCGCCCCACACTCGTTGAGGTCGTCCTTCCGAAACACTAGTTCGCGAGCGCGTCGCGAATGGGCCTGAACTTCAACTCGGTTTCGGCGTATTCGGATTCGGGGTCAGAGTCGGCGATGATTCCTGCGCCGGCGTGGGCAACAATCCCGCCGTCCGTCCACTGAGCACAGCGCAGCGCGATGGCGAACTCACCGTTTCCTTGGGCGTCAATCCACCCAACCGGCCCCGCGTATCGGTCCCTCGGAATCTTCTCGACCTCGGCGATAGCGGCGAGCGCGGTATCCGTTGGAACGCCAGCAACGGCGGCCGTCGGGTGCAGGGAATCCACGAGGTCGAAGATCGTTGAGCGGGGAGCGAGCACGGCGGTGATGTCACTCGCCAGGTGCCACACGTTCGCAAGGCGGAGCGTGAAAGGAACGGCAGCACCGACCACTGCACGGCAGTGACGAGACAGCGCCGACACGACACTGCCAACGGCGTAGGCATGTTCGTCAATATCTTTAGCGCTAGACGCAAGTCCGCTCGCCGCCGCGCCATCGCTCGCGCTGTCCCAACCACGGGCGGCTGAGCCTGCCAGGACGCGCGCGTGAACACGGGTGTCAACGACGTCGACGAGAGTCTCGGGCGAAGCACCCCACAACCCGTCGAACGCAAAAATGTGGGTGTCTGGGTACTCCACGGTGAGTGCGTGGAGTGGAGCGCGCTCGTCACCCGGCGTTGTCACAGTTCCCGTCAGGGCCCGCGCCACAACCACTTTCCCGAAATCATCATTGAGTCGCGCCAGCGCAGCGCGAACTCGGTCACGATAGACCGAATCGATGAGTGGCCAGTCGACCACGGGTGCGGCCTCAAGTGGGCGACGCACCGCGTCGATTACAGTCCCGTCGTCGGAGATCGACACCATCGTGACGTTTCGACCTCGTCGCACGATAGCCACTCGCGGGACAACCAAATCGGCCGCACCAAGGGGTTCAAAAGTGCCGCTGGCGAGTGCAACGAGGTTGCTTCGGCGCTCCGGGGCAATCGACGCAACGAACGCCTCCCACGACGTTCGAAGTTGATCAAAACGTTTCTCACCTGAGGCTGTCCAGCGATGGAGCTCACCGACGCCGACAATCTCGATTTCGCCGTGACGGTAGTAGAGCGGACGAGTGGGGCTTGCAAACTCAACGAGTGACCCGATTCGCGCCGTCGGCATCGTGTCAACAGTCACACGTGGGGCGGAAGAAGACGTCACCACATAAGGCTACGCCTGCGCAGATAGACTTGTTAATCGTGACGAGTGCCGACCTAGGTAAAGACCCCGACGACGTGTCGGCGATGTTCGACAAGGTGGCACCCGCGTACGACAAAATGAACGCGCTTCTCTCGCTGGGAGCAAGTTCTCTCTGGCGAATCGCCACTGTTCGCGCGCTGTCCATCACCGCCGGCGACCGAGTCCTTGACATCGCAGCTGGCACGGGAACGTCGTCGGCAGCAATTGCACGAACGGGTGCGCGCGTCACGGCACTCGACTTCTCACCCGGCATGGTCGAGGTTGGGCGTGAACGTCACCCCGACATTGAATTCGTTGTAGGAAACGCAGAACAACTACCTTTTGATGACGCGTCATTCGACGCCGTCACCATCTCGTTCGGACTCCGAAACGTCAACGATCCACGACGCGCTCTAGCCGAGATGCGCCGTGTACTCACCCCGGGCGGTCGTCTCGTGGTGTGTGAATTCACGACGCCACCGAACACCATCGTGCGGGGTGGTTACATGATGTACCTCACCAAGGTCATGCCCGAACTTGCCAAACTCGCGAGCACCAATCCGGAGGCGTACACCTACCTCGCTCAGTCCATTGAAGACTGGCCAAACCAGGGCGTTTTATCCGGGTGGTTGCGTGAAGCTGGGTTTGCCGACGTTGGCTACCGAAACCTCACAGCCGGTGTTGTTGCCCTCCACCGTGGCCGCGTACCGCTCGGAGCCGAGTCATGAGTCACGTCACGACCATCGCCCAGAACTTTGGACTGGGTGCCGCACTGACCGCGACAGCCGAAGAGCGCGCACTCGTGTCGAGGCTCGACAAAGGCCTCACGAAAATCGAGGCGGCGCTCGCCGAGAACCTTCATTTCGGCGACGAATACGCGAATACCGTTGCCCGCTACCTCCTCTTCGCGGGTGGAAAACGCGTCCGCCCCCTCCTCACGCTCATCGCGGCTGAGTTCGGAGATTCGTCGTCGTCGGACCTCATTCTTGCCGGGCAGGTCGTTGAGCTGATCCACCTCGCAACGCTCTATCACGATGACGTGATGGACGACGCGGATTTGCGTCGTGGCGTCACCACCGCTCACGTCAAATGGAGCAATTCGGTCGCGATCATCACGGGCGACCTTCTTCTTGCGCGCGCGAGCTCACTCGCTGCCGAACTCGGTGACGAGATGGTGCGACTCCACGCCTCAACCTTCGAGCGTTTGTGCCTAGGCCAACTTCACGAGACCACTGGACCGGCAGCCGATGTAGACCCGATCGAGCACTATCTTCAGGTCCTCGCCGACAAGACGGGGTCACTGATCGCCTCGAGCGCCTTGGCCGGCGCAATGGTCGCCGGTGCACCCCTTTCGGTTCGTGAGCCGCTTCGTCAATTCGGCGAAAAAATCGGAGTTGCATTCCAAATCATCGACGACGTCCTTGACTTGGACGGCGGTGCCACGGGCAAAGGCAAAGGCACCGACGTGCGTCACGGTGTCGCAACGCTTCCTGTGCTCCTCATGCGAGCGTCGAAAGACACCGATGCCCGCGACCTCAATACGGCTCTGTCGGAAAGCGCTTCGTCTGACGACCCCGCACTTTTTGACAAGTACGTCGACGAACTTCGGGCGAGCCGATTCGCGACGGAAACGCTCGACATTGCGCGCACGTGGGCGAAGGAGGCAATCGACGGGCTCGATGCGCTCCCAGACGGACTATCAAAGAACGCTTTAACTCGATTCGCGTCTCGAGTGATTGAAAGGAGTTCGTAGTGTCGACACTGCGACTTGCCATCGTTGGCGCCGGACCGGCGGGGATTTATGCTGCCGACATTCTCCTCAAACACGAGCGCTCGTTTGACGTGAGCATCGACCTATTTGATCGTTTGCCAGCTCCTTACGGATTGGTGCGATACGGAGTTGCCCCCGATCACCCGCGAATCAAGGGAATCATCAACGCGCTTCGCGATGTTTTGGACACCGGCGACATTCGCATTTTTGGCAACGTCAATTTCGGAACCGACATTTCGATGGACGATCTCAAGCGCCACTATCACGCCGTGATTTTCTCAACCGGAGCGATTCGCGACGCCGATCTCACCATCCCCGGAATCGACCTAGCCGGCTCCTATGGCGGAGCCGACTTCGTCAGTTGGTACGACGGACACCCGGATGTTTCCCGCGAATGGCCCCTCGAAGCCCGAGAGGTTGCGGTTATCGGCAACGGAAACGTGGCCCTCGATGTCGCCCGCATGCTTGCGAAGCACCCCGACGACCTGCTACCGACGGAGATTCCCGACAACGTTTATCGAGGACTCAAGTCAAGCCCGGTCACCGATGTCCACGTGTTTGGACGTCGCGGCCCGATGCAAGTGAAGTTCACGCCTCTTGAACTTCGTGAACTCGGTGAGATGAACGATGTCGACATCGTTCTTCACGAAGAGGACTTCAATTACGACGACGCATCGAAGGCGGCGGTTGAGTCGAACAAGCAGGTTTTTGTCATCGACAAGGTTTTCACGCAGTGGCGCCAACGTGAAACGGGCAACGCCAGCCGTCGTCTCCATCTTCACTTTTTCGCAAAGCCCGTTGAGGTTGTCGGTGAAGACGGGCGCGTCAGTGGCTTCCGTTACGAACGAACCGAGCCAGACGGAGCCGGCGGGGTTCGGGGCACCGGCGAGATGCGGGAGGTTGCCGTTCAAGCGGTGTATCGCGCGGTCGGATATTTCGGTTCACCGCTCAGCGACGTGCCGTTCGACGAGGAGCGGGGAGTGATTCCCAATCGCGAGGGTCGCGCGACGGATGCTGGCAACGAGGTTGTCCCCGGGGTTTATGCAACGGGCTGGATCAAGCGCGGGCCCATCGGACTCATCGGACACACCAAGTCGGATGCGATGGAAACTGTGTCCCACCTCGTGCGTGACCAGTCCTCGTGGTGGTCGCCCCCTGAGCCGTCAGAGGCTGCTGTGAAGGAATTGCTCGACAGCCGCGGAATCCAGTACACGAACCTCGATGGCTGGCGGCGCCTTGACGAGTGGGAGAAGGCGCTCGGCGAACAAGAAGGTCGAGAGCGAATCAAGGTTGTCCCGCGCAATGACATGATTGCCATCTCGAGGGGCGACGCCCTCTAGTTCACCCGCTAGCGGAAGTTGATGAACTGCACGTCAATCGGCAAGTCTTTTCCTTTGAGCAGTGCGATTGTCGCTTGAAGATCGTCACGGTTTTTCGATGACACTCGGAGTTCATCACCCTGAATCTGCGACTTGACCGTCTTCGGAGCCTCTTCACGGATAATCTTCGCGATCTCTTTCGCGTGTTCGCTCGCGATTCCACTCTTTACCGTGGACTCGATTCGGTACTCCTTTCCGGACGCAAACGGCTTCCCTGCGTCGAGTGACTTCAGTGAGATGCCACGCTTGATGAGTTTCGATTCGAATACATCGAGGACAGCCTTCACGCGTTCTTCGCTCGCTGCGGCGAGGTTGATCGCGAGGGCCTTCTTCTCGATTGACGCGCCAACACCCTTGAAGTCGAATCGCGACGCGAGCTCCTTTTCGGTTTGGTTGACGGCGTTGTCAAGTTCCATGGGGTCGACTTTGCTCACAATGTCGAAAGATGAATCAGCCATGCTTCAACCCTAAACCTGTTGCTCGTTACCGCGCGGTAGCCGAACGCGTCAGCGACGAGCGGTCGAGGAGCGTTGCACGAGAGTGACCGGCAGTGCGGTGTTGATGTCAATCGTTTCCGACCGGTGGGGGAGAATCTCGTCAAGCAGGATTGTCGCAGCTGTTCGTCCCTGCTGAACAGGGTTCTGGTCGACTGTGGTGAGGGAGAAGAACTCCGCAAGATCGTGTCCGTCAATTCCAACGATGGACAACTCGTCGGGGATCGAAACCCCCAGTTCTCGAGCCGCCATGATGGCACCAAACGCCATTTCGTCGGAAGCGGCAATGATTGCGCGTGGCGGGTTGGGGCTTGTCAGGAGCTTTTTTGCAGCAACGTGACCGGACGGAATGGTGAAGTCACCGAATTCCATCATTCCGGGGAGGAGGGGTATTCCGGCTTGTCGGAGAGTCGATTCATAGGTTTTGCGCCGAGTTGACGCGACATTGAACGCGTCAACGTCGTCGTCGTTGCCGCCGATGAACCCGATCGATGTGTGTCCGAGTTCGAGGAGGTGTTGCATTCCGATTCGCACGACTTCGGTGTCGTCAATTGAGATCGTTCGAACGCCAGGGATTGCGCCACCGACCCCGATGACGGGTTTATTGAGGGCGTGAAGTCCACGCACTTCATCTGGCGTCAGGGGAACTTCAATCGCAATAAACGCATCAACGCGTCCTCGGCGAATGAAGTCATCCATCATGCGAGTGCGTTGTGACATTTCCGTGCCCAGTGTGTAGAGGGTGACGTCGTATCCGTGATGCGCGAGTTCTTCCTGCGCACCTCGGATCACTTCAGTGAAGAACCAGCGATTGATGACGGGGGTGAGAATCCCAATGTTGACGCTTCTGCCCGTTGACAGGGATGCCGCACTCGCAGATGCAACGTACCCGAGCGCCCGTGCGGCGGCGCGGACCTTTTCGCGGGCATCATCCGAAACAGCTCCGCGACCGCTCATTGCCCGCGAAACGGTGGCGTTGGAAACTCCGGCAGCGCGCGCAACATCGCCGATGCTCGCCATAGTCGCCTCCCGAGTGAACCCGTGTTTCGTGCACGGTGTTCCTTATTGTATTCTTGACAACTGCGCGCTCGACCGCGGGTTTATGGTCGGCACGCATCGGGTGGATTACCCAAGCGGCCAAAGGGATCTGACTGTAACTCAGCTGGCTCAGCCTTCGGGGGTTCGAATCCCTCATCCACCACCAATCCCCGGTCTCTCACGAGCCGGGGATTGTTCGTTCAGTAGAAGCGGTGATCGATTTCGTCGTCCGTCTCAGTAAAAGGCTGAGGTGTTCGATACTCGGTTGCCCAGTCGTAGAGAGCAAAAATTGCCGCGCCGACAATCCACAGCGCACCGATTGAGATGATGACGCCGATAGCGACAGAAACGATGAACGACATACCTTCACGGTATTGCCGACCACCGACGCGATTGGCGCACGGCTGCTGACTCGCCTAAACTGTCGAGAAGCCGTCACAACGGGAGGGGGAGACATGTCTGACAACTCAGAGTTGACACCGCGCGCACCCCTTAGCGGTGAGGCGAGTTCTGGCGTTGCCCAGCCCCAAAGCCGTCGCGAGAAGCGATTGATCGAGGAAGCCAGGGCGCGTGCAGCAATGGAAGCAGCCCTGAACAATGACGCACCTTTCGCCCCTCCGATACCCGCAGCCACTGCAGCGTCGGTGACAGATTCCATTCCAGTCGAAGCGTTCACCCTTATCGAGCCAGAGTCGACGACCCGGCGTTCCCGGCGTGCTCACGTTTCCGCAAGCCCGTCTGTCCCTCTAGTCGAAGTGCGAACCGCTCGTCAGCGACCGAAGGGCCGACGAAGCAAACTGCGCGCGACAAAGCCGGCTGCGAAAGACCACAAGGGTGCTTGGTCGACTTCCCTCCGCAGCGCTGTTGTTCTGGTGGTCGGGGCATTCATGGCCACCGTGTCACTGCCGTCAACCGGGTTCAACCTGGCGGCGCCCGGTTTCGCCGCACAGAGCGATGTCGAACTTCAAGTCGTGACCGCCTCGAACACAGCCGAGACAGCAACGGCGATCAAGCGCGACGGCTACAAGGTCAGTTCCTACGGCGACCTTTATGGGCTTCGCTTCGGTAGCCTCAGCTACTCCTACACCGTCCTCAACACGGGACCAATTCGCTGGCCCTTCCCCGCGGCCGTCCCGATCTCGTCTGGATTCGGACACCGCCAAGCGCCGTGTGCCGCGTGTTCAAGCGACCACAAGGGACTCGACTTCAACCCTGGTGCAGGAAGCCCAATCTATGCGATTGCCGACGGAGTAGTTGTCGAGTCATACAACGACCGTTGGGGCTTTGGTCGCTGGGTGGTCATTCGCCACGATGTGAACGGTCTTCAGTTCGACAGCATTTACGCTCACATGCAACGCGACTCGGTGACGCTCAACATCGGAGACAAGGTTGCCGTAACCGACTATGTCGGTCGCGTTGGCAGCACTGGCACATCAACCGGAGCTCACCTCCACTTGGAGATCCACGTCAACGGCGTTCAGATGGACCCATTCACGTGGTTGAAAGCCAACACCGCTCAATAGGCCAATTGGTAGCGAGGGCGGGACTCGAACCCGCGACACCACGATTATGAGCCGTGTGCTCTAACCACCTGAGCTACCCCGCCGCAACCTTATATTGGTCGAGCCCCGAGTCAGGATTGAACTGACGACCCCTTCCTTACCATGGAAGTGCTCTACCACTGAGCTATCGGGGCGCGTGCACGAAGGCACCATGCGAGATTAGCACCTTCTCAGTCGTCGTGCGAAATCATGTGTTCTTCCGATTCGACGCCATCCCGCAGCGCCAATCAGCGACACGCCGAAAACACAAGATGTAGTGGAACTACAGGTTTGTTATTCACGGTATATAGTGGTGCTCTACGGCGAACCCGCCGAAACCTTGAACTATAGGAGGAACGTATGGACTTCGACAACGACAGTGTTGGCGGCTACGCAGTTCCCGTCGACCCGATGGACCTGTTGCAGTGTGACAGCTGCCAGTAATAACTGAGCTTCGGACCCCGATCACATTGAATGTGGTCGGGGTCTTTGCTTTGCTGCTGACGCGTGGCGGTTGTGCGGATAGCGATTGGTTTGTGACAATGGGGAGATGAGCGACGTGCGCACCCCGGACAACGGTTGGTTTGCCGACGACGATTTTGATGACATCCGTCGACAGATCCCCATTGTGTATGTCGAGGCCGTCCCGGTGCGCGTTAACGAGTCGGGAATTGTCACTGACGTCGGAGTGCTCATTCGAATTGATTCGTTCGGGGAAATGCGCTCTGCGCTCGTCGCTGGTCGAATTCGTTACGGCGAATCTATTCGTGAGGCACTGATGCGGAACCTAGAGAAAGACTTGGGCGCTTTGGCTTTTCCCCGATTACCCGTCGCCATGACTCCGGCAACGATCGCTGAATACTTTCCGTTCCCGTCAAGGCTGACCGACGAACGTCAGCACGCAGTGTCCCTCGTCTTTGTAGTTCCCGTGACGGGCGAGTGCCAGCCGCGACAAGATGCGCTCGATATTCGATGGCTTACTCTCAACGAGGCGCTGAGCGAGTCGATTGATTCCGAATTTATTGGCGGCCGTGGCCAGGTACTCCGGGCCGCTCTTCATTCCGTCGCGCAGTAATTCGTCGCGAAACTCGCTCCAGCGGGGCTTCATTGCGTGTGTGTTGTGGAAACTACTCGACTTCACCGTCTGACCAGGTCGAATCAGTAATCTGGGGCGTACACGTTCCTAGGAGAACTCACAATGTCTGACCCCACACGCATGCACAGGCACGATGCAGCAACTGTTGCACTTCGGGAAAAAATCTTTGAATACACCCGCGAACGCCTGGAGTTCGACCCACCACCCCTCGACAAGGGGATGCCGTTCACGGAACTTCGGGCGCTCATGCCCGACACCGTCACGGAAGCTGGCATTGGCGGTGACAAGGCCCTCGAATTGTTCGTTGAGACGCTGGCCCCGGCATCGATGTCAACCGATCACCCCGCGATGGTGTCCTTCATTCCCGTTGCCCCGACGGAAGCATCCATTCTTTTTGACCTCGTGGTCTCGGCCTCGTGCATATTTGGTGGGTCGTGGCTGGAAGGTGCTGGAGCAATTTATGCGGAGAACGAAGTCCTCAAGTTCCTCGCAAAGGAAGCCGGACTTCCCGCCACGGCTGGAGGAGTGTTTGTTCAGGGCGGAACGAACGGGAATCTCTCAGCGCTCGTCGCTGCGCGCTTCGATGCTGAACAGCGACTAACAGAAGCTGGGCTGACTCGCCCGGCCCGTTGGGCGTTTGCCACTTCTGAGGAAGCGCACTCCTCGCTTGCTCACGCAGCGCGCGTGATGGACGTCGATGTCATCAAGGTTCCTGTTGGAGACGACGGCCGCATGACGGGACCCGATCTTGAGGCGGCGGTGGGGAATGAATGGGAGCGGGTCTTCGCAGTCGTTGCGACGGGCGGCACCACGAACTTCGGAATCGTCGACCACA
>CAXNHY010000006.1:0-19910 GCA_964202425.1 Microbacteriaceae bacterium MWH-Ta3
AAGAGTTCGCTCCACTCTCCGCGGTCGTGACGACGCGCAGGATGTCGGATTCTGCGAGCATTGCAATCATCACTCTTGTTCCAGGGGTTGCCGGTAAGCCAGCGGTATTCGGTCCTGAGGGTTTGAACAGCCTCGATTCAGCTCTCACCGAGATTTCAGAGGCCATCTCGAATGGCGTTGTGAGTGGTGTTGTCATCACGGGTAGCGATCGGACTTTTTGCGCCGGAGCAGATCTGGATTTCATGGCCAGCTTGACCGATGTCGAGACCGCGCGTGAGTTTGCTGAACACGGTCAGCGCGTATTTGGTCGGCTTGGCCAACTCGGCGTGCCTGTCGTGGCAGCCATCAACGGTGTTGCCCTCGGTGGCGGGTTAGAACTTGCGCTGCATTGCTCTGCCCGCGTCGCAACGAGCAGCATCAGGGCCCTTGGTTTGCCCGAGGTTAGTCTTGGGCTGCTTCCCGGTTGGGGAGGAACGACGTTGCTTCCGCGGCTCGTTGGGCTGAAGGTCGCGACGACAGTCTTTGTCGACAACCCGGTCAAGGGAAACAAACTCCTCACATCGTCCGATGCGCTGAGTCTGGGCATCATCGACGAACTGTGTGACGATGACAACCTCATCGAGGTTGCCGCAAAGCGTGCTGGCAAAGCAATCGAACCACGACAGGCAGTTCTCGTCACCGACGTAGACAAGCGCGAGCTCGCGCTTCTCGTGGAGGTGTTGTCACGCCGTCCGGCTAACCCCGCCGATGCGTTGTACAAACTTGACCACGTGGTGTCGGAATCTGACTCGATCTCAGTCGGAATGCATCTCGAAGCTGATGCCCTTGCCGACCTCATCTGCTCCTCTGAGTTTCGAAACCGCGTCTATTCGTTCCACCTCACGTCGCAGCGCGCACGAAAGCCGAGTGGGCTCCCTGCTGACGCACCCCGCACTGTTTCCCGTGTCGGAGTAATAGGAGCCGGACTCATGGCATCGCAGTTCGTGAGCCTTTTTGCAGAGAGGCTTGAGGTTCCCGTCGTTATGACGGACGTGAGCCACGAGCGACTGGACCTCGCGGTTGCTCGTGTTACGACAGCTCTTGATTCCCGTGTCGAGAAGGGGCACATTGACACGAGCACGCGTGACGCGATTCTTGGACGAATCAACACGACTCTCGACCATTCCGATTTTGCCGAATGCGACTTCGTTATGGAGGCGGTTTTTGAAGATTTCGAGGTGAAGCGAGATGTGCTGACTGCAATCGAAAAGGTTGTGTCAACCGAGACCGTTCTCGCAACCAATACCTCATCGCTGTCAGTCACGAAACTCGCCGAAGCGCTCGCCGAACCATCGCGGCTCGTGGGCTTCCATTTTTTTAACCCCGTCGCAGTCATGCCCTTGATTGAGATCGTAGCCACGCGGCTCACTGACCCAACTGCCACGGCCACCGCGGCATCGGTCGCTGGTCTCCTCCGCAAAGCGCCCGTCCTCGTTCGTGATCAACCAGGCTTCGTCGTCAATCGAGTGCTCTCTGCCTACTTGAGCGCTGTCTTCGAACTCGTCGACAGTGGAGTGCCGCCGCACCACATCTCTCGCTCACTCGAAGCGCTTCGACTGCCGATGGATCCTTTCGCGCTCGTTGACCTGATTGGGCGAACCGTCACGCTTCACATGATCCAATCGCTCCACGATTTTGCGCCTGACCGGATTCCCACCTCGGAAACACTCGCCAAACTTGAAAAGCAACCAGACTCTGATCGCATCGAAGCCGATATTGACACCCTGTCAATTGCTCTGGCTGAACAACGTGACTCCGACACTCTGAGAGTCTTCGTCGAAGATGCCATCACCCGAGAAATCGACACGCTACTCACCGAATCGGTCGTTCATGCTATTGAGGACGTCGACCTGTGCCTCATCAATGGAGCAGCGTGGCCGGTCGCCTGCGGCGGAATCAGCAAGTATCTTGACGAGTGCGGAGCATCGGTGCGCGTCCGAGGGTCGCTGTTTCACCCCAACTCGTAACGCCTACGGCTTTGCTTGAGGGATTTCTTTACCTGCGAATTGAGCCTTGATTTTCCCTGCGATTGTTTCCGGGTCAAGTCCAACACGCTTGAGAATGTTGTCGCGCGTGTCGTGCTCGAGAAATTCGTCTGGCAAACCGAGTTCGTCAACACCTGTGTCGATGCCTGCTGCCCGCAAGTCTTGACGGATGCGCGTACCGATTCCACCAACACGAATGCCGTCTTCGATACTGACAACCAGGCGGTGGGTGCGAGCCATCTCGACGATTGATTCAGGCACGGGAATAACCCATCGCGGGTCGACTACCGTTGCACCAATGCCCGCTTTCGCTAGCAGTTCAGCCACCTTCTGGGCCAAGGGTACGAGCGAGCCGATGGCGACGAGAAGTACGTCGCTCGACTTTCCTTCGCTGATGACGTCAACTCCGTCTGGCATCCGTCGAATCGCGGCGATTGGTTGAGGCACATTGCCTTTCGGGAAACGAATCACCGTTGGAGCGTCATCGACGGCAATCGCTTCACGAAGGGCTTCCCGGAGGGTGGGCTCGTCCCGTGGCGCTGCAATTTGGATTCCAGGCACAATGTTGAGCATCGCGAGATCCCACTGGCCGTGATGTGAAGCGCCGTCTGGGCCTGTGACGCCAGCGCGGTCAAGAACGAAGGTCACCCCGGCGTTGTGAAGTGCTACGTCCATCAGGAGTTGATCGAAAGCGCGACCCATGAACGTTGCGTACACGGCGACGACCGGGTGCAACCCACCGTACGCCAGTCCAGCAGCACTCGTTGTCGCATGCTGTTCGGCAATCCCGACATCAACCACCCGCTCGGGGAACTTCTCCGCCATCGCGTTAAGACCCGTTGGCCTCAACATCGCTGCCGTGATGCCTACCACTTTCTCGTTCTCTGTCGCAACCGCAACAAGTTCGTTCGAGAAGATGCTGGTCCACGACGTTCCAGATCCAGCCTGCTCTTCGCCCGTCTTGGGGTCAAATGCTCCGATTGCGTGGAACTGATCAGCCTCGTTTGCGCGCGCTGGTTCGTAGCCTCGACCTTTTTCGGTGATGACGTGCACAATTACAGGCGTGCCATAGTCTTTCGCCTGCTCGAGCGCGCGAACGACATCGCGGAGGTTGTGTCCGTCGACTGGACCGATGTACTTGATATCCAAATTTGAATAGAGAGCTTCGTTGTTGGTAAACCGCGCGAGGAAACCTCGGACACCGCCGCGAAAACCGCGGTAGAACGCGCGAGCGGTTCCGCCGAGGCGTTTAGCTATCGACCATGACATGTTGTGCAGACGGCGATACGAGGGCTTCGTCCGGACATCAGACAGGAAGCGTGCCACCCCACCGATCGTCGGCGCGTAAGAACGACCGTTGTCGTTCACGACTATGACAAGTTTGCGTGAATTGTCATGCGAGATGTTGTTCAGTGCTTCCCAGGTCATTCCGCCAGTGAGGGCGCCGTCCCCCACGACCGCAACTACATGCCGATCGTCTTGACCCGTCATCTCGAACGCTTTAGAGACACCTTCAGCCCACGAGAGCGAACTAGACGCGTGGCTGCTCTCGACAACGTCGTGAACCGATTCGGAACGCTGCGGATATCCCGCGAGGCCGTCGACCATTCGAAGACGCGAAAAATCCTGACGACCGGTCAGAAGCTTGTGAACGTACGACTGGTGCCCGGTGTCCCAAATAATGGGGTCAGTTGGTGAGTCAAAAACTCGATGAAGCGCGATGGTCAACTCAACAACGCCGAGGTTAGGCCCGAGATGACCACCCGTCACGGAAACGTTGTCGATGAGGAAATCGCGAATGTCTGAAGCCAGAACTGTGCACTGAGCTGCTGACAGCTTCTTCACATCGTCCGGCGACGAGATTCCCTCCAACACGGTAGCCACTAGAGGAGGGACCGCAATACGTACTGGAGGATTCCACCGTTTCGGTAGTAATCGGCTTCGCCTGGCGTGTCAATCCGGACCGTGGCGTCAAATTCGATCTCCGACTTACCCGCTGCTGAATGTGCTGTGGGCACGGCGACGACTCGTACAGTCGGCGGAGTGATCCCGTCGTTGAGCGCGACAATTCCGGTGATTGAGAACGACTCTGTGCCATCGAGACCGAGCGACTGAGCGGTTTGGCCGCTCGGGAACTGCAGTGGGATGACACCCATTCCGATCAGGTTAGACCGGTGAATTCGTTCGAACGACTCAGCGATAACAGCCGAGACGCCGAGAAGGCTCGTTCCCTTGGCGGCCCAGTCGCGGCTCGAACCAGAACCGTACTCTTTGCCGGCGAGAATCACGAGAGGTGTTCCAGCTGCAACATAGGCCGTTGACGCATCGAAGATGAACGATTGGGAACCGTCCGGCGTTGTGAAGTCTCGAGTAAAACCGCCCTCCACGCCGTCGAGAAGCTGATTCTTGAGACGGATGTTCGCGAACGTTCCACGAATCATGACCTCGTGATTGCCTCGGCGGGATCCGTAGGAGTTGAAATCGTCACGACCAACGCCGTGGGCCTCGAGGTATTTACCAGCGGGCGAATCGGCCTTGATCGATCCGGCTGGCGAAATGTGGTCGGTTGTAACGGAGTCACCGAGAAGCGCAAGCACTCTCGCGTCGGCGATATCACTCACCGGAGATGCTGTCGGCGACATTCCGTCAAAGTACGGAGGCTTTCGGACATATGTCGACTTTGCGTCCCACTCGAACACATTGCCCGTCGGGGTGGGAAGTGAACGCCAGCGCTCATCGCCATCAAAAACAGCCGCGTACTGACGGACAAACATCTCAGTGTCGATCGACGAGTCAATCGTTGACTGAACTTCAGCAGCGCTAGGCCAGATATCAGCAAGGAAAACAGGTTCACCGTTCGAGTCGTGGCCTAGGGGCTCAGCCTCAAAGTCGAAGTCCATCGTGCCGGCCAAGGCGTAAGCAATGACAAGCGGCGGGGACGCCAAGTAGTTCATCTTTACGTCGGGGTTGATTCGACCCTCAAAGTTGCGGTTACCCGACAACACAGCGGTGACAGCAAGGTCATTGTCGTGAACTGCGTGGGAAATCTCCTCGGGAAGCGGTCCAGAGTTTCCAATACACGTCGTACATCCGTAACCAACGAGGTAAAAGCCGAGAGCTTCCAAGTCGTCCATCAGGCCAGCTTTTTCGTAATACTCCGTGACCACTTTCGACCCTGGGGCAAGTGTCGTTTTCACCCACGGCTTTGCCTCGAGCCCCTTCGCAACTGCATTACGCGCAAGCAGACCGGCTGCGAGCATCACTGACGGGTTGGATGTGTTTGTACACGATGTGATTGCAGCGATCGCGACGTGTCCGTTGTCAACGGTGAACGTTTCACCATCACGCGTGACGGACGCCGCCTTGCCCGGACCGTAGGCTCCGAGGTCTTCCGCAAACTGAGATTTTGCCTTAGAGAGCTCAATCCTGTCCTGCGGGCGCTTCGGGCCAGCGATTGACGGCACGACCGTCGCAAGGTCGAGCTCAAGATACTCAGAGAAGACAGGCTCGAGGTCAGGGTTGTGCCACAAGCCCTGCTCTTTTGCGTAGGCCTCCACAAGCGCGACCGTCTCTGCTGGTCGACCGGTCAGACGAAGGTAGTCGACCGTGATGCTGTCGATGGGGAACATGGCCGCGGTCGACCCAAACTCAGGGCTCATGTTTCCGATGGTTGCCCTGTTTGCGAGGGGCACCTGGCTCACACCGGCACCGTAGAACTCGACGAATTTTCCTACGACACCGTGTTTGCGCAGCATGTCGGTAATGGTCAAGACGATGTCGGTTGCGGTAACAGCTGCAGGAATTGTTCCCTTGAGTTTGAAGCCAACAACCTTGGGAATCAACATTGATACGGGTTGGCCCAGCATCGCTGCTTCGGCTTCAATACCTCCGACGCCCCAGCCGAGGACACCGAGCCCGTTGACCATCGTGGTGTGTGAATCGGTTCCGACGCACGTGTCCGGGAACGCGACGTTGACGCCGTCAATCTCGCGGGTGTAAACGACCTTGGCGAGGTTCTCAATGTTCACCTGGTGCACGATTCCCGTCCCTGGCGGCACAACCTTGAAGTTGTCGAACGCCGACTGCCCCCAGCGAAGGAATTGGTAGCGCTCTCCGTTGCGCTCGTACTCGATCTCGACGTTTCGTTCAAAGGCGTCTTCACGCCCAAACAGGTCGGCAATCACCGAGTGGTCGATGACGAGCTCTGCTGGGGCAAGAGGGTTGATCTTTTCAGGATCACCACCGAGGTCGGCGACGGCCTCGCGCATTGTTGCAAGGTCGACGATGCACGGAACTCCCGTGAAGTCCTGCATGACAACGCGGGCAGGAGTGAATTGAATTTCCGTGTCGGGCTCGGCCGCTGGATTCCAGTTTCCGAGAGCAGAGATGTGGTCTGCCGTGATGTTCGCCCCGTCTTCCGTCCGGAGGAGATTCTCGAGCAAGATTTTCAAGCTGAACGGAAGTCGTTCGTGTCCAGGGACAGCGTCGATGCGATAGATCCTGTAGTCGTTACTACCGACTGTTAAAGCACTCTGCGCACCGAATGAATTGCTGCTCAACGAAAAACTCCTCTAAGAACGTGACGTGGCCTAAGTCTATCGCGCCGTCGTTTTCACGCTGGCGAGGTGCGGGACGAGACCGAACGCAGCAAAAGCCAAGTGACCCAGAGCATCGCAGCGTAAAAGGGCAATCCCATAATCAGTTTTGTTGACGCTAGTGCAGCAGTTGCACCGGCAAAATAGAGCGGCACCTGAATCGCCAATCGCAGGGAGAAAAAGAGTCCCCACATGACGGTCGCTACACGAACAGCGCGGGCCGCACGCGCGGAAGATTTCCAGTCGACATCTGGACTGAGGAGAGACGCGAGGACACCGACGATTGGACGACGAACAAGCAGCGAGACCACCACGACGGACAATGAGATGGAGTTGATGATGAAACCTCCGACGAAATTGTCCTCGGCTCTCCCCGTCCACAGAGCGAACCCGGCCGACAGAGCAATGCCGATCCCACCTGAGACGGCTGGCATCACGGGAAGCCTCTGGAGCAACCTCACCAGCAGGGCGAGCACCGCAACACCCACCGGTGCAACAACCGAAGGAAGGAGTTCTCCTGTCACCGTGAATACGATCAGGAACACGAACCCCGGTACAACTGATTCGATGACACCTCGAACACCGCCAATTGCAGCGAACAGATCCTGACCGGTTGGTGTCTCCCCTGGCTTTACCGCTCCGAGGCCTCGACGCAGTTGTTCGCTCAACCCGCCGACCCAGCCTGAACGGGAACAGTCAGTAACAATAACTCTCTTGGCGGGAGGGCCTGGTTTCCCCTGTCGACAACGACGCTGCGAAACACATCTTCAATTGCAAGTGCATCGGACGGTTCCGCCGCACCTTTTCCTGACACAACACCGCGCAAGAACCAATTCGGTCCGTCGACACCGATAAAACGAACAGGTCGAATCACCCCGTCTTGAGTGGGGAGAGTCGCCCGCACCTCGACCCCAAACGGTCCGTCAAACTCGCTTGCTTGACCACCCTGTTTGGAAACCTGCTCTACCACCTGGCTTCGAATCTCTGCCCAGAGTCCAGCGGATCGCGGTGCCGCGAATGCCTGCACCTGAAGCGTCGAGCCGTCACAATCCAGTGTCGCCGCGACCACCTTCTTCGTGGCGTCATCAAGGTCTAGCTTGAGTTGCAGTCCAACGCGAGGCGTGATCTTGATTGAACCTAGGTTGATGAACGGCTGTACAGCGTTCACCTCTGAGATGTCGAATGGACCGGTCGTCGAACGGTTCTCCAGCCTATTGGTGGTCATTGTTGCCCTTTCGAGGACGTTCCTGTGCTCCCGAACCCGTCCGCGCCCCGATGAGTCGAGGGTAGCTCCTTGACGGGCACAAAATGTGCTGTTGCAACGTGCTGGATGACCAGCTGTGCGATTCGATCTCCAACATTAACGGTGAAGGATTCAGAAGCGTCGGTGTTGAGCAAAATGACACCGATTTCGCCTCGGTATCCAGCATCGATGGTGCCCGGTGAATTGACGAGAGTGATTCCGTGTCGTAGCGCGAGCCCCGACCGGGGTACGACAAACGCGGCGAAACCGCGAGGGAGAGCGATAGACAACCCGGTGGAGACCATTGCTCTCTGGCCAGGGGCAATCACAACGGTTTCGTTAGCGGTGATGTCAGCTCCCGCGTCGCCCGGATGCGCGTAAACCGGGACATTTCCAACGACGAGGACCTCAGGTGTCATGGGTTCAGGCTACTACATGGTCGAATGGTGCCATGGACATTTTTCGCGAACGACTGACCCCGGGGCCTGGATTACACGTCGCTCTGCTTCTACTGCTCCCGCTGGGATTCGGGATGGTCGCGCCGTTATCGATCGTCGGTGGCGTTGCAAACGCCGTCGGCATTTACCTCGCCGTTCAGGCATGGCTGCACCTTGGTGCACCCCAAATCCGTGTCACCACGACCCACCTCTACGCGGGTCGAGCAGGAATCGAACGTTCCGCAATTTCCAAACCGCGCGTCATCACCAAGGATGACCGTCTCTCAGCCATCAGCGATGCTCGCACGTGGAAGGTGCTCAGAGCGTGGATTCCTGAGGGTGTAATGGTTGACGTCGTTGACCGCGATGACCCGACACCGAACTGGTACATGTCCACCCGACGACCGGAAGAGCTTGTCGCTGCGCTGAGCAAGCAGGCTAAGGCGAGCTAACCCTCACAGTCGAAGCAATAGCTGCCCGACTTGTTTTCCTTCGCGAGCTGCGAACGGTTTTTGACGAGGAAGCAACTCATGCACGTGAACTCATCCGCTTGTGGCGGAAGAACAACGACATCGAGTTCGATGTTTGCGAGATCTTGCCCGCTCATTTCAAGACTGTCGGGGTTGTCAGCGTCATCTACCTCAGCACCCGGACGTGGTTCGGGAACGCGCTCTTGAATCGCTTGAAGCGATTCGTGATCTTCTTCAGTCTTGCGCGGAGAGTCGTAATCGGTAGCCATGCTGTCAAACCTTTCTATGCCACTAGGCGTGAGTAGTGTGCAACAGAAAGGTTCGAAAATCAATTAGCCTCGCCGTGTGTCGCAAAAATCAAGCCGCTAGAGGGTAAAGTCGCACCCAACGAGGTATCAGGAGTAACCGTGGAAGAGCTGTCCGTAATCGAGGTAACGCCCGACTCGATTATTGCCGTGTCTAAGGACGGAAACAGATACTCGATTCCCGTGGATGCAGCTGTTCGCAGTGGCATCAGCCCAAGATCTGCTCGTGATGGTGGCCACGCGACGCCCCGCGAAATTCAAACTCTCCTCCGCTCAGGGCTCAGTGCCGCAGAAGTTGCCTCGCGCGTTGGCCAAGACATCGAGAGTGTTTCCAGGTTCGAAGCACCCATTGTTGCCGAGTTAGCGTTTGTCCTTGAACGAGCACTGGCAGTCCCCGTCTCCACGCACGGCGACGATGAGCCCCAGACCTTTGGCGCGGCCATAGCTTCGCGCATCGCAGCGCAGGGTGGCTCCGTCGGGCGTTGGCAGGCTTACCGTCGCGATGACGAATGGGTCGTGGGCGCCGAGTTCCACGTCGGTGACGTCACCGAGGACGCCACCTGGGCCTTCGATCCTCGAAAGCTCACCCTTGTTCCTTCCAACAGTGCAGCTGTCCGCGTCTCCAAGGCCGACGCAGTTGATGCGGCCCTTTTCCCTCCGCTCCGAGTCGTCGCGCCGACGGCTCCGCAGCGATTCGACAGCGGTGAGTTCGAGGCTGTACCAATCGCCGTCGTTGAGCCAACTCCCCCTGTTAGAACTGAAGCCGCTGACGACACTGTTGGTGAACTCTTGGACGACCTTCAGCGTCGCCGCGGTGAACGGGCCGAGGCGATGTCGAGCCACCCGTCGTCCGGTTCAATTCCTGTGATTACCCCCGAGATGCTCGAGATGCCACAAGCGCCTGAGTTCCCCGATGAACCCTTGTTTGTCGAACCTGAACCAACACGCGAAAGCGGCACCGAAACGGCAACGAAGGACCCTGAACCTTTTGTTGACGAAACACCCAGCCAGCGCCATCGACGAACCCGTGCGGCAATGCCAACGTGGGACGAAATCGTGTTCGGCACTCGACCCGACGCAGACTAGGCGTAGGCTCCAGCGAAAATGAGCGGGACGTGGGTCTCAGCCCGCGTGAATCCACCGTGTTGGCCGACCATCGCCATCGACTGCAGCGTTGCGACTCGAGCATCGTAGTAAACATGTCGACCTCGTGGCGTGACAAGAATGTCTCCAATTCGCTCGCGATGCTCTTTGCTGACAAAGCCGAACCAGCCCGCCGCGATAGCGTCGTCGCGCGTTGCGATGTGCGCACGTGAACCCTCCATCGACCTCCACGCGTTGAGAGTGGTCTCAACGTTTCCATCGACGTATAAGTGGAGGAAACGCGGCTCGCCACCGGTGAGAACATTGTCGGTTAGTTCGGATGCCTCTGGGATGACGATGTGCTGATGAGGAAGCACGTCAATCACGCCGTGATCGGCAGTCACGATGAGCCCGTCCGACTTCGACAGCATCCTGACGACGTCCGCAATGAACCCGTCGAGTTCCTCTAGACGGCGGGCCCACTGCTGGCTGGAAACGCCAGACGCGTGGGCCGTCATGTCGAGTTCTGGGATGTAAACATAAACGACGCCGTCGCGATTGAGACGAAGAAAGCCGTCTATGGCAGCAAGGCGCTCCTCGTAGGACTGCGCCGACACGTAATCAGCTCCGCGAAGGATCGACCTTGTCAGCCCGGAGTGACGGTAGCGAGCGGCCGACACAATGACGGCTGGAATGTCCGAATTCGCTTCCCAGACTGTCTCAACGGGTTGCCATCGCGAGACGTCGACCGCGTCGAGCCCCGAAAGTTGATTGACGATCTCCCCCGACGCCGGATCTCTGACCGCATAGCCGACCATGCCGGATACTCCGGGGTCGACGCCGGTCATGAGTGAGCTCAGCGCCGACGCTGTCGTCGTCGGGAACCCGGACGACACGGTCTTCTGCCGCAAACTACCGAGGGTTCTGGCATGCGCAGCTCTGTGGGCGAGGTTTTCACTGCCTAACCCGTCAACCAGAACAACCACTGAGCGACGAACGCGTCCGAGTGACAAAGGGTTATCGACACCGCGGACACTCTGGAAACTACTCACCAGAACGTCAGCGAGGCAACGGTCGGTTGGTGCGATGACGGGTAAAGTCGTGGACATTGTGACTGACTCCACACCCTCTCGCGAACGCATTGACGACATTGACCTGTCCCTTGAGATGCAGGGGTCGTTTCTTGAATATGCCTACTCTGTCATCTATTCTCGCGCGCTCCCCGATGCACGTGACGGATTGAAGCCTGTTCAGCGCCGAATCATCTACCAAATGGCGGACATGGGGCTTCGTCCAGAGCGTGGATACGTCAAGAGCGCTCGAGTAGTTGGTGAGGTGATGGGAAAGCTCCACCCCCACGGGGATACCGCGATCTACGACGCGCTTGTTCGTTTAGCTCAGTCGTTCAGCCTCCGGGTGCCATTTGTCGACGGGCACGGAAACTTCGGCTCTCTAGACGACGGTCCAGCAGCGAGCCGTTACACCGAGGCGAAACTTCGACCTGAAGCCATGTCGATGACGGAAAGTCTCGATGAGGACGTCGTCAATTTCATTCCCAACTACGACGGTCAACTGCTGCAACCTGAGGTTCTCCCGGCGGCTTTCCCCAACCTGCTGGTCAACGGCGCGAGCGGAATCGCTGTTGGCATGGCGACCAACATGGCACCTCACAACCTCGTAGAGGTCATCAACGCAACTCAGCACCTCATGCGCAACCCCGATGCAACACTTGACGAATTGATGGCGTTCATACCGGGACCTGACCTTCCAACGGGCGGAATTGTTGTTGGTCTCGACGGTAGTCGCGACGCGTACGAAACTGGTAAAGGAACGTTCCGCACCCGCGCGCGCACAACTATCGAACATGTTTCTGCCCGCAGAACGGGCATTATCGTCACCGAATTGCCCTACCTCGTCGGTCCAGAGCGGGTGATTGAGCGCATCAAAGACGGGGTTACGAAAAAGAAGATCACGGGAATTTCTAATGTCATCGACCTCACCGATCGCAAACACGGGTTGCGTTTAGTCATCGAAGTGAAGACCGGTTTCTCGCCGGAAGCTGTCCTCGATCAACTTTTCCGCCTCACCCCGCTCGAAGATGGTTTCGCCATAAACAACGTTGCTCTCGTTGAGGGGCGTCCCGTCACGCTCGGGCTCAAGGAGATGCTCCGCGTCTACATTGATCATCGTGTTGAAGTCGTCACTCGGCGCTCGCAGTACCGGCTCGCTCGTCGGACGGAACGCCTTCACCTCGTCGACGGGCTGTTGCGTGCAATCGTTGACATCGATGAAGTCATTCAGGTCATCAGGGCCTCTGACGATGCAGAAACCGCTAGGGCACAACTTCAATCAGTGTTTGACCTCTCGGAGCTACAGGCCGACTACATTCTCGAACTACGCCTTCGGCGCCTGACGAAGTTCAGTCGCATCGAGCTCGAATCAGAGCGCGACGCACTCAATGCTGAGATTCAGTCCCTGACCACGCTTCTCGCTTCTCGCGACACACTCATCACGCTCGTCTCGGATGAACTCACCGACATCTCAGCGCGGTTCGGAACTCCGCGGCGCACAACGCTTCTCAGTGCAGAAGACGCCCCAGCAGTGGGCGCAATCGCGAGTCTTGGGCTCGAGGTCGAGGACTCCCCGTGCACCGTCGTTCTCACAGCAACGGGTCGACTCGTTCGGTCGGATCGAACAGATGAGTTCGCGTCGTCGAGCAAACGTGTTAAGCACGACGTGACCAGTGCTGTTGTCCGGTCTACAACGCGTGGTGAGATTGGTGCCGTCACTGACCTCGGCCGTCTTGTTCGGTTCTCCCCTATCGCTCTGCCCGGTGTGTCGGGCGACACCGTGAGCTACACAGCATCGACCAAGGTCAGCGACTACGTCGTTGGATTGCAACCTAAGGAGAATGTTGTCTCGATTATCGACATGTCGAGCGCAACCATCGCACTCGGAACAGCGCACGGCGTCATCAAGCGGATTGACACCTCAACGTTCGTGTCCAAGCCCGACTTCTCCATCATTAATCTCGACGACGGCGATCGCGTAGTCGGCGCCGCTGAGGTGCGGGAAACGGACAACGCAGTGTTCGTCACAGCATCGACTCAGTTGCTCCACTTCCCCATCGCGTCGGTTCGCCCCCAAGGGATCGGCGCGGCCGGCGTGGCTGGAATCAACCTGTCTGACGGCGACCGGGTCGTACACTTCACCGTCACGGGAGTTGACTCATCGACAGTGGTGACAATCACCGCAGCCGAGAGCACACTGACGGGGGCCGACCCAGGGCGAGCCAAACTGACCCCGCTCGCAGAGTTTCCGTCGAAAGGGCGAGCAACGAGTGGCGTCCGCAGCCACGGCCTGCTCAAGGGAGAAGTTGGACTCGCCCTTGCCTGGGTCGGACCGGACCCTCGCGCGTGCGCTTCAGACGGTACACCGAGGTCGTTGCCGGTCGAGGCGGGGAAGCGCGACGGAACCGGGTCACCGCTCGGAGACGCCGTCACTGTCCTCGGAACACGACTCGTCTAACCCAACGAAACGCTAACTGGGACTACGCGTCGATGCGGTCTCTGTCTAGTTGTGGTCCATCAATGATGAACTCACGTCGAGGAGCGACCTCGTTGCCCATCAGCAACTCGAACATGGTCGCTGCGCCTTCGACGTCGCTGAGCAAGACCCGCCTGAGCGACCGGTGTTCGGTGCTCATTGTCGTGTCGGCTAGTTGATCCGCGTCCATCTCGCCAAGTCCCTTGTAACGCTGAATGGGCTCTTGCCATTTTCGCCCAGCCTTTCGGAGCGAATCGAGCCGTGCGTGAAGTTCAGCATCTGAGTAGGTGTAAATAACGTCATTCGGCTTTGAGCCGGCATTGATGGCAATGATCCGGTGTAGCGGTGGCACCGCTGCGTACACACGCCCAGCCTCCACGAGTGGTCTCATGTACTTGAAGAACAGGGTCAACAACAGAGTCCGGATGTGCGCACCGTCTACGTCTGCGTCACTCATGATGATGACTTTGCCGTAGCGAGCCTGATCGAGGTCAAATGTCCGGCCGCTTCCCGCACCGATTACCTGGAGAATCGATGCGCATTCCGTATTGGACAGCATGTCGCTAACGGACGCCTTCTGAACGTTGAGGATTTTGCCTCGAATGGGCAACAGCGCCTGAAATTCAGAGTCTCGCGCAAGCTTTGCTGTGCCGAGAGCCGAATCACCCTCGACAATGAACAGTTCAGAGCGTCCAACATCATCCGAACGGCAGTCGACGAGCTTTGCCGGCAGAGTTGACGATTCGAGAGCGTTCTTACGTCGTTGTGTTTCCTTGTGTGTGCGCGCTGAGATGCGCGATTTCATTTCGGACACAACTTTGTCGAGCACAAGCGCAGTCTGCGCTTTGTCGTCACGTTTCGATGACGAGAAGCGTTCCTCAAGCGCTTTCTGGACAACCTGTGCAACAACCTGCTTGACCGCGGGAGTGCCCAATATCTCTTTCGTTTGCCCTTCGAACTGCGGTTCGGGGAATCTCACGGTGACGACGCTCGTGAGCCCCGTGACAATGTCGTCCTTTTCAATCTTGTCTGTGCCGACTTTGAGGCGGCGCGAGTTCTTGTCGACCTCAGCACGAATGACCTTCATGAGCGCTTGCTCAAACCCAGCGACGTGAGTACCGCCCTTCGGCGTTGCAATGATGTTGACGAATGACTTGTGCACCGTGTCGCAGCCCGTGCCCCATCGGACCGCAACGTCGACCTCGCAGGTTCGTTCGACCTCGGTCGAGACCATGTGACCTTTGTCGTCCAACACGGGCACGGTTTCCTTGAACGTTCCGTCGCCCTTGAGTCGCCACGTTCCAGTCAGTGCTTCGTCCGGGGCGAGGAAGTCAGTGAACTCGGACAAGCCGCCGTCGAATCGGAACTCCTCGCTGGCCGTTGTTCCGTCGCGTTCGTCGTTGAGCTTGAGCGACAACCCCGGCACGAGAAACGCTGTCTGCCGCGCTCGGGCCGCCACGCCCTCTCGATCGATGACTGACGACTTGACGAAGATTTCCGGGTCAGGCCACCAACGGACGCGCGTGCCGGTAACGCCTTTCGCGACCTTCCCGGTGGTCGCCAGTTCACTCTGGTCGACGAACGGAGTAAACGATGCGCTCGGCGAAGGCTCTGCCGCGTCAGCGAACGATCCTGGTTCTCCTCGCCGAAAAGACATTGAGTGAGTCTTGCCATCGCGGTCCACTGAGACGTCGAGCCGGACGCTCAGCGCGTTCACCACCGATGCGCCAACGCCGTGCAACCCGCCAGACGATTGGTAGGACCCCGATCCAAACTTGCCGCCAGCGTGCAGTTTGGTAAATACGACCTCGACGCCGGTTAGGCCAGTCCGTGGCTCAATGTCAACCGGAACACCGCGCCCGTTATCGACGACTTCAATCGACCCGTCGGAGTGCAGTGTGATGCCGATGGCGGTACCGTGCCCGGCGAGAGCTTCGTCGACCGAGTTGTCGATGATCTCCCAGAGGCAGTGCATGAGTCCGCGTTCATCCGTTGACCCGATGTACATTCCGGGGCGCTTGCGGACAGCCTCGAGTCCTTCGAGAACACTGAGGTGTCGAGCGGAGTAATCGTTGGGCAAGGGGACACAAACCTTCGGTTGGAGAACTTCGATAAGACTATGGCCCGTTCGATTGGCCGTGGATTAGGCACTCCGCGCTGTGGACAAAGTTTTACGCCACGGGCGAAAACACCGCGCGATGAACATTTAAACTCCGTGCCTCATGGTGGAATAGAGATGTCGGAAGGACAACAATGACATCGACGCACACTCCGGAATCCGTAACGCCAGCTGCACCACAACTCGATGCAACTGACCGTTGCGATTCATGTGGAGCGCAAGCATACGTGCGTGTTCGAGTTCAGTCTGGTGAATTGTTCTTCTGCGCCCACCACGCCGCTGCTGTTCGCGACGCTCTTCAGCCAACTGCGCTTGAGTGGCACGACGAGTCAGATCGCCTTCGCACCGAGCACGGTGCCTAACAGTCCTCGACGCCGCGTCGAATTTTCCGCTGACGCACTCCGAGATAATCTCCGCCGACTGACTGCAGTTGGGTCGAGAAGCCTCGTCATCGATCTTCGGTGCGATGCCTACGGCTATGGCGCGTCGTGGGTTCGGGCCGCCGCAGAGCTGGAGGGTTGTGACCGATTTCTCACCGATGACAACCCACTCGAACCGATTCCGCCAACGACAGGTGAACTATTCGGGCTTTCAATCGGGAGACCTGTCGCAACCTTGATCGGCGAAATCGTTGCAGTGAAATCGATTACCTCAGGGGAATCAGTGTCTTACGGCTACACGTGGACTGCTCAGCGAACGACCCAACTCGCACTCGTTTCCCTTGGATACGCCGACGGCGTTCCTCGCTCTGGCTCAAACGTCGCATCCGCCCAGATCGGCGGAGCTTCAGTACCTGTCGTGGGCCGAATTGCGATGGACCAACTGGTGCTCGATGTGACGAATTGCTCGGTAGTCGTTGGTGACAACGCGCTGTTCTGGTCACACCCCGATGAGATTGCCGTGTGGGCTGGTTCTGCAACACGCGATCCGCTGTCGCTTGTCGCCGGTCTGAGCTGGCGCGTTGAACGCGAATGGATTGCCGAATGACGCTTCACGTCGATATCGACCTTTCAGCTTTTGAACGTAATGTCGCAAAGCTCGTCAACACGGCAGCGCCAGCCGATGTGTGGATTGCACTGAAGTCTCACGCCTACGGGCACGGAATGACAGAGCTAGCCGATAACGCGCTGAGAGCTGGCGCTACCGGACTGGCGGTGCTTGACATCCCAGCGGCAGTGTCTCTGCGCGCTCACGGTGTCACCGCAACACTGTTTGCCTGGCTTCACGGGCAGGAGACCGATTTCGCGGAAGCCGTTGCACAGGGCATCGACATCGGGGTATCAACCCTTGATCAGCTCGACGCCGTTGCCGAAGCTGGTCGAGTACAGAAAGTACCGGCAAGGGTGCACCTCAAAGTCGACACGGGCCTCCACCGCAATGGTTTCGCTGAATCGGACTGGATCGCAGCGTGCTCTGCCGCGGCTGATCACGAAAGGTTTGAGTCGATCGTCGTTGTCGGCGTTTGGTCGCATCTTGCTGACGCCAGCGAAGAGGCTGACCGGATTGCGCTCTCCCGGTTTGACACCGCGATTGCCGCTGCAGAGTCAGTCGGGCTCAAGCCCTCAATTCGACACATCGCTGCAAGCGCGGCCGGATTCACCAACGCTGACGCCCGGTACGACGTTGTACGATTCGGAATTCTCGCCTACGGGGTCTCCCCTTTCTCTGAGTCGAGCGGGCAACAACTCGGCTTAAGTCCCGTCATGTCGCTGAGGTCCACCGCCGAGGAGCACGACGAAGCGACGGTTCTAATTCATGCGGGTTGGCACGATGGAATTCCTCAAAACCCGCAGGGTGCGTGGGTGCTCGTTGGCGGTGAACGATGCACCATCACGGCGGTGCACCCGCTGTTCACGCTAGCTGAGCGGCCGGCTGGCTTTGATGACGGATCGTCCGTTGGAATCATCGGCCACGGCGGACCCAGCGCGGAAGACTGGGCTAGCTGGACCAACACCATTGGCGACGAAATCGTGACAGGGATTCCCGTGACGTCACGACGAGTCTTCGGCGGCTAAAGCCCCAGTTCACGGCGTAGTGCAACCCGTGACTGACTCGCCGCCTCCGTCGCACGGCTGACACGCGGGTCGTCCTGGTCAACCGCGACACCCGTGTGTTTCTCAATAATGTCGTCAGCAAACGTCGGGTTCATAGGCAGAAACGGGCCGTGGAAGTGCGTTCCCAGAATGCCGTCAGCGCTGACGCCGTCGCTCTCAATCGAGAGCCCTTCGATCCTTTCCACCAACGGATTGAATGCTCCAATGAGTTGGTGTCCACTGTTGACGTAACCCGTAACACCCTGTTTGCCAATGCTTCCGGACAGCGGACCGACGAGGCGCTCCACCCTCAGTGTGCTCGTCGCATCAATCAACCCAGCACCATCAACCGACTCTCCGTCCGCAATGTCGACGCGCGAACCGAGCAGGTGCAACCCGGCACCAATCGCAATCACTGTCGCGCCTGCCGAATGCGCCCTCGTGAGTGACCGTGCGAGTGTGGGCATTGTTTCTGCAACAGCGCGTAAACCAGCCGTGCTCCCCGACCCGATCATGTAAATATCAGCGTTTTCTGGGACTGCATCCGACACACCGACGCTCTCGACCGACGCCACAATCCCACTCCAGCGAGCGCGCATTTGCAGGGCGATGACGTTGCCGACATCACCAAAAATGCCCAACTCCCTGGGGTAGAGGTGAACGATTCGGAGAGTCATTCGCCCTCGATCTCCATGTAGCCGAGTTCGCGGCGCAAATCCATCATTTGCTCATAATTAACGATTGCGGTGCGATGCTTTTGTCGTTTCGGTGACGTGTTTGTTCCGAACGCTTCGAATGCGGTCCGCGCATCCTCCTCGACTACGCCTGTTGGAATGTCAGCGTAAGCGAGTCGTGTTTCCCACTGCCACGCCTTCGACCCGCTCACGACATCAACGTGGTCGAGGCGAGAGAGGTCGATGTCGTAGATCCACGACGGGTCAGGGGTTCCGCCGTCAACGGCCAGATACAACGACTCGGGGGTTTCTGACAGCGCGTCAAGATTTGCCTGCAAACTCGGGTGATTCTTCATCATGACAATTGTGAGAGGTGCGCCGAACGCCTCGACGGTCTCACCGCGACCGTAAACGGGCTTCATGTCAGAAATCGCGCTGGCCGCCACCGATGAATTGAATTCGTCGCCCAACAACCGCGCACTGAGAGCAATGGCCCCGGCTGCGTCGACGGCATAGTGGATTCCCGGTGACGGTAGCCTGACAGCCAACGAAGTTCCGGCGTAAGCCAGTGTTGTGGTTACCCCGTCGACCGCCGTCACACTGACAAGCGGTGTTCTGGCATCCTTCGCAGCATCGTTTCCAGCGTTCGCGCCGTAAACGCCATCCGGTGCAACGCGATCGACCACATCGAATCCGACAACGTCGTGGGTTGGCGCGAATTGGTTGCCGAGTGATCGCGTGTTGGCATCTGCATCGTTGACGATGACGGTGTGGGCAGGCTCGGCGATACGACGCACCATCTCGACAACGCGTTCCGGTTCGAAAAAGCGATTCAGTTGGTCAACTTGAATGTTCAATAGCAGTGCGTGAGACGGTCGAACGGCATCGGCAAGTCGAACGCCGTATGCCTCGTCAAGTTCTAGGACAACAGCGTCGACCGAGAGCGTCCCGCCCAGCGTGACGTCAGTGAGCATCGCCGACGCGATGCCCTGCGGAAGGTTTCCGCCAGACGGGTTGGAAAACACACGTTTTCCATGAGCCTCAAGAATCGCAACGGCCATCGATGTGGTCGTCGATTTACCGTTTGAGCCCGTGACCTCTGCGATGGGGACGGCGTGGTCGGATTGAATCCGCGTCATCACCCGTGCAACGAAATCGGGGACGAGTTTCAACACGACCCAGCCGGGTAGAGCCGACCCGCCGCCGCGCATTCTCGTTACCACTCGGACAAACCGTCCGAGGAGCACCGCGAGAGCGACCAGCACAGTTATTACTCGAGGAACTCGCGGATGGTTTGTGAGCGCGAAGGGTGACGGAGTTTAGCCATCGTCTTCGATTCAATCTGGCGAATTCGTTCACGCGTGACGTTGAAGTTCTCTCC
>CAXNHY010000007.1:0-19019 GCA_964202425.1 Microbacteriaceae bacterium MWH-Ta3
GGGTGTGGGAAGTCGCCAGCACCGCTCGACATCGACTACACCGTCGAAGACCACGTCGAAGCGCTGCGGAGAACGCTCATCAGACGCGGAGTCTTTCGGCGCTTCACGCTCGTTGGCCACTCGATGGGTGGAATCATTTCGGCTCGATTCGCGACGGTGTACGGGGCATGGTTACGGCGAGTGGTGCTCGTGGGGACTCCCATTTATCCGCCGCTCAACACCGTCCTCAACCCAATGGACAGAGCGCAACTCGGCTTTTATCAGCAGTTCTATGACTACCTCAAGGCCAACCCGGTGTTCACGGGAATGACCGCGGCGGCGATCAACGCACTCTCCCCGATCAAGCACATCATCGAGGTCAACGAACGAGGATGGGAACCCATGCGGCGGTCAATGACGAACGTCATTCAAGGTCAAACGACCCTGACAGACCTCACGATGGTTCGAGTTCCGGTCGAGCTCGTGTTCGGCACGATCGATCCCTTTTTGTCAAAGAAGGGCACAGAGGCAGCCACGCGAATCGGGCCCGTCACCGCTCACCCCGTTGATCGAATCGATCATGTCATTCGCGATCGGATGGCGAAGGTAATCGCACGGCTCGTTTAGCGCCCCAGCCATTCGTCAAGGGCGGCGAGCATCGCTGCCGGTGCATCGCGGTGGACGTTATGACCAGCTCCCGCAATCGTGACTGTGGTGACGAGCGGGTTGGCCGATTCGAGAATTGCCGCGTGCTCGTCGGTGTAGCGGGCCATAACCGCGGGGTCGCCCTGGACGACGAGCGTGGGGATGGTGAGGGCGCTCGCGTCCCCGAGGACGTCCCAGTCTGGATTGTCGTCGACCGAACGCACGAGAGCGAATTCTGACGCGTTTCGCTGGGCGTTGACCGACAGTTCGATGTCGAGAAGATGCCAGTGAGGGTTGAGGGCAGCTTGGCGCTCGACCGTGAGGTTTCGGTGATTGTCAACTTGGCGAGATGAAATCTCTGCGCGGTCTGTGGCTGTCGTTGCGAGTGCCGGATCAATGAGGACGAGTGACTCCGCCCAGGTCGGGTCCATGGCGCTCGCGCGAACGATGTTTGCCCCACCGATTGAATGACCCACGACGAGATCCCACGCAGCGGTTCGTGGAAACGCGAGGAGGTCGTTCGCAAAATCGTCGATTCGGTAGGTCATCGTGCGAGGTGCAGCGCCGTGCCCGCGCTGGTCGACGGCAACGGCGAACCAGCCAGCGTCGGCGAGGTGCTCGCCCAACTGCCACATCGTATGACGGTCGCTGCCGAGCCCGTGGACGAGCAAGGCCTTCATCGGCGAGGGTGGGTTCCCCCACGAGATGGTCGGCAGTTGAACCACGCTCATGATGGTGGGTTAACTCTGGTGATCCGTGACGAGATGCTTGAGGTTCGGCATGTGCCTGATCCAGAAAACGGGAACAAGTGCCGCGAGCATGGCAAACATGGCAGCCAGCACGAAACCGCCGACACTTCCCCAGGCGTCGATGACGAACCCGGCTACAGCGCTCGCGAACGCTGCACCGATAACCCATCCGGTATTGAGCCAACCGAGGCTTTCCGGGAGGTCACCCGGGTCGACGGATTCCGTTGCAACAGCGTACTGAACGGTCATCGCGGGAGCTACGCCGATTCCTGCCACGAAAAGGGCAAGCGTGAGAAGAATCGGGTCAACCGTTAACATAGCGAGGCATGACCCGAGTGCAACAAAAAGCAGTCGTCGAGTCAGAGACCACGGGCCGATGGGTGTGTGCCCCATCGCCAATCCGCCAATTAGCGACGCGGCGGCCCAGAGGCCGAGGATGAGTCCGGCCGGAGAAGTCTTCTGACTACCGAACGCGGCGACAGTGGCCGCTTCAATTGAGGCAAGAGAACCGACGACGAGGAGACCACTGAATACCACCACGAGAACCGCTGGCTTCTTGAGGACCGCACCCATCTTCCCTGTCGAGGGGGAGAGGGTGGCTTTCTTGACAGCTGGCCTGGTGAGGAACCAGAGTCCGCCCAATCCGCCGATTGCCGCGGCCGAAAGGACACCAACGGGTCCGCCGAGTTGTGTGGCGATGGTGACGGTAATGACGGGCCCAAGAATCCAAATGAGTTCTTGAACGCTCGCGTCGAGTGATTGCAGGCTTTGGATCTGACTCTTTCGAACAATCGTTGGGTACACCGCGCGAGCAGCCGGTTGGATTGGCGGCAACGTGAGACCGAGAAGCAAACCGAGGGGGATGTGCGTGAGAGGGCTGACGGGGATAACGGCGAGGGCAATCATCGTCATGACCGATATCCCGAGCATCGTCCCGAGGACGGGCCGTATCCCCAGTCGGCTCATGAGTCGAGTCGCAAACGGACTTGCGATGGCCTGCCCCGTTGCCTCGGCAGCGAGGACCAGACCAGCTATCGCGTAGAGGCCGGTTTTCTGTTGAACATGGATGAGAAGTGCAAGTGGAACCATGCCGCCGGGGAAACGCGCGATGAGCTGTGATACGACGACGGCGGTGAGTCCTGGCACGCGAAAGAGCGCACCGTATCGTTTCATGACCCCAGCCTATGTCGGTGGTGGGGTGTTGACTGTGGATAGCGTGCATAAGTTATCCACAATTGTGTACGACACGCCACAACATATGGGGTTGTTGACCAAAATGTGTCGGAACATATAGTGTTTTCTAACTGGGCAGAAACAACCACGAATCAGTTAAAATTCACCGAAAAACAGCCAATTCAGGCACTCCACGAAGGATAAACGCATGAACATCACAGTCGTCAAGCGAGACGGGTCGCGCGAACCATATGACGCGAACAAAATCAACCTCGCCATTGAAGAGGCTGCTGTTGGTTTCCCCGACAAGCTCGCGTGGGTGACCCAGATCGGTACTGAACTCGAACTGACGCTGTTCGATGGCATCACGTCGCAGCAACTCGACGAAGCAGTCATCCAGGTGGCGCTCCAGAACGTCAAGGACGACCCCGGCTTTGACACCATCGCCGCACGACTTCTTCTCAAGACCATCTACAAGCGCGTCTTGGGCGACTACGACACAGCCGACGAGCTCAAAGATCTTCACGCCAAGCACTTCAAAGAGAACGTCACGCGCGGAGTAGCAGAGGGCCTCCTCGACTCTCGCCTCACCGAAATGTTCGACCTCGACGCGCTTGGAAAAGAACTCGTCCCCGAATACGACGGACTCCTCAAGTACATCGGTGTTGTCACGCTCAACAACCGATACGGAGTGAAGGGGCGCAACGGCGACCCGCTCGAAGTTCCCCAGTACTTCTGGATGCGCATCGCGATGGGTCTCTCGCTCAACGAGAAGAACCCCAACGAAGTCGCACTGCGCTTCTACCGCAAAATGGCGAGCCTCGAGTATTTGGCAGCCGGATCGACTCTCGTCAACGCGGGAACGTCGTACCCGCAGCTCGCCAACTGCTTCGTGCTCGAAATGCAGGACGACATCGAACACATCGCTAAGACCACGCGTGACGTCATGTGGCTCACCAAGGGAACCGGTGGCATCGGCCTCTCAGTGACCAAGCTTCGCGCTCAGGGCTCGCCGATTCGTTCGAACAACACCGTCTCGACGGGCCCAATCCCGTTCATGCACACCATCGACTCCGTCCTTCGCGCTATCTCGCGCGGCGGCAAGAAGTTCGGCGCGCTCTGCTTCTACATGGAGAACTGGCACCTCGACTTCCCAGAGTTCCTTGACCTCCGCCAGAACTCCGGCGACCCCTACCGCCGCACGCGCACAGCCAACACGGCCGTCTGGATTTCCGACGAGTTCATGAAGCGCGTCCAGAACGACGACGACTGGTACCTCTTCGATCCGCTCGAAGTCACCGACCTCAACGAACTCTACGGAGCAGCCTTCTCGAAGCGCTACGCGGAATACATCGCGATGGCCGAAAAGGGTGAAATCGAACTCTTCAAGAAAATCTCTGCCCGCGAACAGTTCAAGCAGATTCTCATCTCCCTCCAGTCGACGTCACACCCGTGGCTCACGTGGAAAGACACGATCAACCTTCGTGCGCTCAACAACAACACCGGCACGATTCACTCGTCCAACCTCTGCACCGAAATCTGCTTGCCGCAGGACGCAGAGAACGTCTCGGTCTGCAACCTCGCCTCGATCAACCTGTCGACTCACCTCGTCGACGGAGCAATCGACTACGTGAAGCTCGACGAGAGCGCCCGCGTCGCCGTTCGACAGCTTGATAACCTCATCGACATCACGCGCTCGTCCGTCTACGAAGCCGATAAGGCCAACAAGGAAAACCGCGCTGTCGGTCTCGGACTCATGGGCTTCACCGACATTTGCGAGCGTCTCGGAATCTCGTACGAGTCGGAAGAGGCATACGAACTCATCGACTCGATCACTGAGCACATCTCTTACTCGGCGATTGATGAATCTACGAACCTCGCCCGCGAGCGTGGCTCGTACGATAACTTCGAAGGCTCGCGCTGGTCGCAGGGTCTCGTGCCATTCGACTCCATTGACCTCGCCGAAAAGGACCGCGGTGTGTCGATTGATATCTCGCGTAAGACGCGTCTCGACTGGGATGCACTCCGCGTCAAGGTCAAGGGCGGAATCCGGAACGCAACGCTCATGGCGATTGCGCCAACGGCGTCAATCGGTCTCGTCGCCGGAACCACCCCCGGTCTCGACCCCCAGTTCTCACAAATCTTCTCGCGCTCAACATCGAGCGGGAAGTTCCTTGAAGTCAATCGCAACCTGGTCGACGCCCTCAAGGAACGCGGTCTGTGGGAGAGCGTTCGCGAAGATCTCCTCCGTGCCCAGGGTGACGTTCAGTCGATCGCCGCGATCCCGGACGACCTCAAAGAGGTTTACAAGACCTCGTTCCAGCTCTCGCCCTACGCCTTCCTCGAGGTAGCAGGTCGTGCACAGAAGTGGATTGACCAGGCGATCAGCCGCAACATGTACCTCGAAACCCGTGAAATGGACGACCTCGTCAACATCTATATGGGCGCCTGGGAGCGCGGCGTCAAGACCACCTATTACTTGCACATGAAACCCCGCCACACCGCCGAGCAGTCGACCGTCAAAGTCAACAAGTCGGAGTCGATTGTCGAAGGAAACAAGAAGGGCTTCGGCTCGGGTGCATCCGTTCCCGCCGCTGAGCCCGCTGCTGCTGCTGCCGCACCCCGCAAGGGATTCGGCTTCGGCGGAGCATAAGGAGAAACGCAATGAACCCGAACGACACCACCCTCGGCGACTATGTAGTGCCGGTAGACCCAATGGATCTGCTGCAGTGCGACTCCTGCCAGTAACAACAACACCGTAGCTTCACAACCTCACAACAACACTTAGGAGATACATCATGGGAATTCTCGGAACAGGAATTCAAGACGGCTTGCTTCTCAAGCCAGTTCGATACCAGTGGGCGATGGACCTGTATAACCAGGCCGTGGCAAACACATGGTTCCCCAACGAAATCCAGCTCGGCGAGGACATCGCCGACTTCAAGAAGATGACGGACGAAGAACAGCAGGCAATCACGTTCCTCATGTCGTTCTTCAACCCATCGGAACTAATCGTCAACAAGGCACTCGCGTTTGGCGTTTACCCCTACCTCAACGCCGCCGAGGCGCACCTCTACCTCGCCAAGCAGATGTGGGAAGAAGCCAACCACTGCATGAGCTTCGAGTACATCCTTGAGACGTTCCCCGTCGACCGCGAAAAAATCTACGCACAGCACGTCGATCACCCTGCAATCGCAGCCAAGGAAGAGTTCGAAGTCAAGTTCATCAAGCGCATGGCAGAGCACTCGATCGACATCACCACCACCGAGGGTAAGCAGGACTTCGTCCGTAACCTCGTTGCGTACTCGGTCATCATGGAAGGAATCTGGTTCTACACCGGATTCATGGTTGCCCTCAGCTTCCGTCAGCGCAACCTGCTCCGCAACTTCGGTTCGCTCGTTGACTGGATCGTGCGCGACGAGTCGCTTCACCTCAAGTTCGGAATTAACCTCATCCTCACGGTCCTCGAAGAGAACCCCGACATTGCAACCGAAGAGTTCGCTGCGGAAATCAAGCAGATGATTCTGGACGCCGTTGTGATGGAAGAGGAATACAACAAGGCGATGATCCCCAACGGCATCCTCGGCCTCAACGCTGAGTACATCACGCAGTACACGAAGCACATGGCCGACCGCCGTCTTGAAGAGCTCGGATTCGAAGCACACTACAACGTGCCGAACCCAGCGAAGTGGATGGCTGCAGCCAACGACACCTTGCAGCTCGTCAACTTCTTCGAGTCGACCAACACCTCGTACGAAGTCAACTCGGGCACAAGCAAGTCCTAGTTCACGAGTCAAGAGCCATGTCCTCGCTAGGCTGAGGGCATGGCTCTTCTCGTTCCTGAAATCACGCTCAACGACGGCACGTCCATACCCCAACTCGGTTTGGGAACGTATCGACTCGACGACGACATTGCGTATCGCGTGGCGTCGGAGGCCCTCGAACTCGGCTATCGCCACATCGACACCGCCACCATTTACAAGAACGAACGCGGTATCGGAAAGGCAATTCGCGAAAGCGGGATACCGAGGGATGACCTCTACATCACCACGAAGCTGTGGAACGGTGATCAGCCGCACGCGCGCGATGCCATCAGTTCATCTCTCGACCGACTCGGGCTTGAGCACGTTGATCTGTATCTCATCCACTGGCCGGCACCCGAGCGCGGAACGTATGTGCAGGCGTGGCACTCACTCCACGAGCTGCGCGACGCTGGGCTCACAACGTCTATTGGCGTCAGCAATTTCCTCCCCGAGCACCTCGATGTGCTCGCCGGTGTCGCGGACACCGTCCCCGTCCTCAACCAGGTCGAACTGCACCCGCTTCTCCAGCAGAAGGAACTCCGGGGCGAACACGTGACTCGTGGAATTGCAACCGAATCGTGGGGGCCGCTGGGTCACGGAAGTGTCGATCTCGCGGTTGAAGCACCGATTCTCGGAGTCATCGGCGCAGCGCACGACAAATCGGTTGCCCAGGTTGTGCTCCGGTGGCACGTCCAAGAAGGGCTCATCGTTTTTCCCAAGACGTCGCACAAAGAGCGCCTGATAGAGAACCTGTCAATCTTTGACTTCGAGCTCAGCGAAGCGGAGATGAAGGACATCCGCGGGCTTGACCGTGATCACCGCGTTGGAACCCACCCACTCGACGGCAACTGGGATTAACCGAAGCGTGCTAAATCCAGCTGGGCAGCCAGTAGTGGAGCATTGCGAACCACACGGGAATCTGTAACCCAAGCCACACCGGCAGGAAAAACGCAGATACAGCGCCAGCGCTAGCAACGAACCCAACGGCAAGCCCTCGATAACCGGCACGCCACAGCTCGCGCAGGCCCCACGCGGCCGCCAGCATGAGGAACGGTTCGAACGTGACCGTGTAGAACTGGAACATCGTGCGGTGTGAGATGAGTAGCCACGGAACCCAGAGCGACAGCACACCGACAACGATTGGTGCGTACGTCCAATTTCGAGTTCGGAACATTCGAACCACGAGCAGCCCGAGCGCGAACACCGCGAAGTACCACAGCAGCGGGTTCGCAACGCTCGTCACGTATTCGGCGCATCCTTCACCGCAGGTCGTTTCATACCAGAAGGCTGTTGGGCGAATCATGAACAGCCACTGGAACGGATTGGCTTGGTAATTGTGTTGGGTAGTGAGCCCGATTCCATAACCGTAGATTTCCGTGTGATAACTCCACAGCGCGTTGAGTCCCTGCGTGATGGGGTTTGAATCGGTCTCTGACCCGTGGGCTCGACCGTAACCTTCGGACGTCGTGAGCCAACCACTCCACGTGGCCACGTAGGTTACGAGAGCAATCGGGAGAACTAGAGCGCTCGCGCGGACGGCACTCATAAACCCTGCACGGAGCCGGGCTCCCACTCCTGGGCCTGCGCGCAGAGCCTCGGTGATCACAATCCACAACCCGAAACCTGCGATGGCAAAAACGCCGTTCCACTTCACCGCCGTTGCTGCCCCGAGGAGTACTCCCGATAGCACGAGCCACTGACCCCAACCGGGACGATCGAGGTGGTGCAGAAGCGCGAGAAATGCTCCGAGCACAAAAGCGGTGAGGATGCCGTCGAGCAGTGCCGTTCGACTCATCGAGATGGCAATGCCGTCAACTGCAACGAACGCACCAGCAACTCCGGCGACAAGAATCGAGTCGAAAATTTTGCGAGCAATCAGCATCGTCAAGAAAACGACGATGATTCCGGCAATTGCCGTGGCAAAGCGCCAACCAGCTGGGCTGTCTGGGCCAAACAGCGCCATTCCTGCACCGATTATCCACTTCCCGAACGGTGGGTGGGCGACAAAGTCCCCCATGGTTGTAAAGGCTGATGCGCCACCGCTGGCGAAATCAGTGCCGTCAACCCAGGTCGATTCGTAACCGAGATTCCACAGCGTCCACGCATCGCGAACGTAGTAGACCTCGTCAAAAACGAGTGAGCGAAGTCCGCCGAGATTGAACAGCCGAATGATTGCAGCAACAACGAGCACGGGAACGTAAACAACCCACGTCCGTGCGCTGTTTGCCCGTTGGGAAACACGAGCAAGAAGAGAACTCACGCGTTCGACGACAGCCATACGGCAAGGGTACGCGAGAATGGGGGTGTGCTCATCCTTGCCGCGACCCCCATCGGTAACCTCGGCGACGCAAGCCCGCGGTTGCGCGAAGCTCTCGCCAATGCCGATGTCATCGCCGCTGAGGACACACGGACAACGCACCATTTACTCGCAGCACTCGGGGTGACCTCGACGGCGCGATTCACCTCGCTCCACGATCACAACGAGACGGCGAAAGCGGCGGAACTCGCGGAATCTGCCCGCAACGCCGACGTGCTGCTCGTGTCCGATGCTGGCATGCCCGGCATCAGCGACCCGGGGTTCGGAGTCGTCCGAGCAGCCCACACAGCCGGCATCACTGTAAGCGTGATTCCTGGACCGTCCGCGATGATTGCGGCGCTCGCCGTATCAGGTCAGCCGACCGACCGATTCGCGTTCGAAGGGTTCGTCCCGCGCAAGGGCCAAGCAGGGTTTTTCGCCAATCTTGCGCGTGAGCCCAGAACGCTCGTGTTCTATGAGTCGCCGCATCGCCTGGCTGAGTCGCTCGCCGCAGCGCGGGATGCGTTTGGCCCAGAGCGTTCCGCGACAGTTGTTCGGGAACTCTCGAAAATGTTTGAAGAGATCGCGTTCGGAACGCTGTCGGAACTTGCCGAGCGATTTGGGGGAGAAAACCGCGGAGAGATTGTGCTTGTTGTTGCCGGTGCTGCCGTAACCGCGATGTCTCTTGATGATGCCGTGCTCGATGTCGTTGCCCGCGCCCAATCGGGGGAGCGGCTCAAGGACGCCGCACGAGAGGTTGCCGAGATCACGGGAATTCCTAGCCGAGACCTGTACAACGCCGCTCTTGAGCGATCGCGCGACGCGTAAACTGGAACGATTATGGCTTCCGCGGACAACTACTTCATTACGACACCGATTTTCTATGTCAACGACGTTCCGCACATCGGTCACGCGTACACGGAAGTAGCGGCCGACGTTCTCGCTCGATGGAACCGTCAGAATGGCAAAGACACGTGGCTGTTGACGGGAACGGACGAACACGGACAAAAGATCCTTCGCACGTCCGTTGCTAACGGGGTCAGCCCGAAAGAGTGGGCAGACAAGCTGGTTGCCGAAGCGTGGAAGCCGCTACTCGAGACCATCACGATTCAGAACGACGATTTCATCCGCACGACCGACGAACGGCACGAAACCGCCGTTCAGAAATTCTTGCAGCACCTCAAAGACGAAGGCTTTATCTATTCGGGCGAATACGAAGGGTATTACTGCGTCGGGTGCGAGGAATACAAGCAGCCCGGTGACCTCATCGACGGAGGTGCAGATTTCCCCGACGACAAAGTGTGCGCGATTCACACGCGTCCCGTCGAAATCCTCAAGGAATCGAACTACTTCTTCCGCATGAGTGATTTCCAGCAGCGACTGCTCGACCTATACGAGTCGCAACCGGATTTCATTCAGCCCGATTCCGTGCGAAACGAAATCGTCTCGTTCGTCAAGCGTGGCCTCGACGACCTCTCCATTTCACGAGCATCGTTTGACTGGGGTGTAAAGATCCCGTGGGACGACAGCCACGTCGTCTACGTCTGGTTTGACGCACTCCTCAACTACATCACGGCAACGGGGTGGGGTCAGGACGACGCAGAGTTTGAACGCCGCTGGCCTGCGATTCACATTGTCGGCAAAGACATCGCTCGATTCCACGCGGTCATCTGGCCAGCCATGCTCATGGCCGCCGGTCTCCAGCCGCCGAAACGCGTTTACGGCCACGGTTGGTTGCTGGTGGGCGGCGAGAAGATGTCGAAGTCGAAGTTGACCGGCATCGCCCCTCACCAGATCACTGATGTGTTTGGCGCTGACGCGTTCCGTTACTACTTCATGAGCGCCATCAACTTTGGGCAGGACGGGTCGTTTTCGTGGGAAGACCTCGCTGCTCGCTACCAGGCTGAACTGGCGAACGGGTTCGGTAACCTCGCGAGCCGCGTGATTGCGATGGTGACGCGCTACTGTGACGACGTTGTGCCAGAGGCCAGAGAGATGAACGATGCTGACGCTGTGATTGTCGACACCGTGTCGCGCGCGTTCGAAAACGCCAACGCCGCCATTGACAAGCTTGCAATCCACGACGCAATTCGCTCCGTGTGGACAATCGTCGACGCGCTCAATCTCTACATCACCGAGCAGGAGCCGTGGGTGCTCGCCAAGGACGATGCGAACCGCGCGCGGCTCGAGACCGTTCTGTACACGGCAGTCGAGGGTCTTCGCGCGATTGCTGTTGGACTCGCACCGATCATGCCAACCGCAACGGAAATACTGTGGACGTCGTTGGGCTTGCCTGACGGTCTCGGGAAGCTCACCGATCAGCAACCGTCGCGCGCCGGAACCTGGGGCCAAACCCCAGCCGGAATTCGCGTCTCTCCGCTCGACGCACTCTTCCCGCGCATCGAGGAGTAGTCGTGTCGGAGCCGTTGCGTTCGCGAACCGCCTACGAGGGTGAGTCGAAGCGCGACCTGTCGTTCCCGCCTCTTCCCGACCGGCTCACGGTGCCCGTGTACGACAACCACACTCACCTTGAAATCGCCGACGGTGAAAACCCGCTCGCACCAGAAGAAAACCTTCGCCGCGCAACAGAAGTGGGGCTTGCCGGTGTTGTTCAGGTCGGCACCGACCTCGAAACCTCGCGCTGGAGTGCCGATTTGGCGGATCGCGACCGTCGTGTGCTCGCGGCCGTTGCTATTCACCCGAACGAAGCACCGATGCTCGCTGAGGCCGGGGTGCTGGACGAACATCTTGAAGGCATTGCTGAACTTGCAACGCGTGATCGAGTCCGCGCGGTCGGGGAGACGGGTATGGATTTCTTCCGAACTGGGAAAGGCGGTCGCGAACCGCAGTTGCGCTCGTTTGAGGCCCACATCAGTATCGCGAAGGCGAACGACATCGCGTTACAGATTCACGACCGAGACGCACACAGCGAGGTCGCGGCAACGCTCCTCCGGGTCGGCGCCCCGCAGAAAACGGTTCTGCACTGCTTCTCCGGGGATGCAGCGTTCGCGAGGGTGTGCATCGACAACGGGTGGTACATGTCGTTCGCGGGTACAGTCACGTTTGGCAACGCAGCGGGGATTAGAGAAGCACTGAGTATCGCCCCGCGCGAACTGATCCTCGTCGAAACGGATTCGCCGTTCCTGACACCGGCGCCGTTCCGCGGCCGCCCCAACGGGTCGTACATGGTTCCGTACACACTCCGATTTATGGCGGAACACCTCGGCGTGGACGTCGACGAACTCGCGGCAGACATCGCGAGCAACACCGAATCGGTTTACGGCCAGTGGTAACCCTCCTCGGCGCGTCGGACACTCGCGCTCTCGCGTCGGAACTTGGCGTCTCACCGACGAAGAAGTGGGGTCAGAATTTTGTTCATGACGCGAACACGGTTCGCAAGATCGTTGCGACCGCGCGCCTAGAGCCCAACGAACCGGTCGTGGAAATCGGGCCGGGACTCGGTTCACTCACGCTCGGTCTCATCGAAGCTGGTCACCGCGTCACCGCAATTGAGATCGACGGGCGGCTCTCCAGTCGACTCCCTCAGACTCTCGTCGACCGCGGCGGTGATTTGGCATCACTGTCGGTGATTCACTCCGATGCGATGACCGTCTCCGAACTCCCGGACGCGCCAACGGCACTGGTCGCGAACTTGCCGTACAACATCTCCGTCCCTGTCCTCATCCACATGCTCGACACGTTCCCGACGCTGCGCAGAATCCTCGTGATGGTTCAGGCTGAAGTGGGCCAGCGACTTGCTGCTGGACCCGGCACGAAAATGTACGGCGTCCCGAGCCTCAAGGCCGCGTGGTGGGGCGACTGGAATCTCGAAGGAACGGTATCAAGGCGCGTATTCTGGCCCGAGCCGAATGTCGATTCCGTTCTCGTCGGCATGACAGCACACGATGTCCCCGGTGGCAGTGAACTCCGACAAACCACGTTCGCCATTATTGATGCGGCGTTCGGGCAACGACGCAAGACGCTCCGCCAGGCACTCAGCTCGTACTGCGGTTCGACGTCTGCCGCTGAGGACTTGTGTGTCGCGGCCGGGATAGATCCGAGTGCGCGCGGTGAACAACTTCAGCTTGACGGTTTCCTCTCGCTCGCTCGCGAACAGCGTCGACTCGGCGAAACGATTTAGGGTTTAGGCATGAGCGAACGAGTGGTGCGGGCGTCAGCCCCCGGCAAGATCAACGTGTCAATGCACGTCGGTCCGCTCCGTGACGACGGCTACCACGGTGTTGCGACGGTGTATCAAGCGGTTTCACTCATCGAAGAGCTGACCGCCACCGAGGCTGACGAGATTTCTGTGTCGTTCAGTGGGCCCATTGACACATCGAACATCCCGCTCGGCGAGTCGAACCTCGCGGTAAAGGCGGCTCGTGCCGTTGCAGCTGAAGCTGGGATTACCGCTGGTGCTCGACTCGAGATTGTCAAGAATGTTCCAATCGCCGGCGGAATGGGGGGTGGTTCAGCTGACGCGGCCGCCGCACTCGTTGCCGTTGATGCGCTGTGGGAAACCAATCTCGGTTCCGCCACGCTGTACCGGCTCGGTGCCGAATTGGGCGCCGACGTCCCGTTCGCGCTCCACGGGGGCACAGCCATCGGGCTTGGCCGCGGCGACATCCTCACCCCCGTCTTGACTCAGGGTCACTTCGAGTGGGTGCTAGTTCCGAATGATGGCGGGCTCTCCACACCGGAGGTGTTTCGCCACCTCGATCGTCTCCGCGATGAAGATCCTGAACTCGGTGCTGATGTTTCGGACCATCCTCAGGTCGAGAATGAGCTCCTCCACGCCCTCCGAAACGGGGATGCGCGAGCCCTTGCCCAGAGCATTCACAGCGACCTTCAGGAACCCGCTCTCCGACTCAAGCCTGAGTTGGCCGACGTGTTGGCGTTTGGAGAGTCGAACGGTGCGCTAGCGGGAATCGTGTCAGGTAGCGGGCCGACGCTCGCTTTTCTCGCCGAGGACGATTCGGCAGCACTCGCCCTGGTCGCGGCGTTCCGCAACAAGAACCAGGTTGCGATTAGGGCTTTGGCGCCTGTTCGCGGCGCGACTGTGCACTGAATTCAACGCCGCTGAAGTTGAGAATCACTGCCCCGATGGCCGCACCGACGAGTGCGATGTCGGCGATGTTGCCGACGAAATAGCCGCCATAGTTGAGGAAGTCGACGATGTGACCGTTGGCAAAAGCTGGGGGCCGGAGCAGACGGTCGAAGAAGTGTGAGACAGCGCCGCCGAGCATCGAGCCGATGACGAGCGCCCACCACACGGTAGTGACGCGCGTCCCAATCACAATGAGTGCGATGGCGGCAATCCCTGCGATGACGGTGAGCACCCAGGTGTATCCCGCACCGATACTGAACGCGGCGCCCGGGTTGTACACGAGCTCGAGTTGGAACCAGGTCCCGATGAGCGGAATCTTGACGCCCTCAAACAAAAATGCTTCCGCGAGGAATTTGGTGAACTGGTCAATCGCAATCCACACAACGGCGAGTCCGAAAGTGAAGGTGAGAATATCGCGGCGAGACACATCATCATTCTCTCAGGTGGTTTCTCCCTAAACTTACGGAGTGAACCTTGTTGGCCTCGAAAGCATCTCGCACGAATTCCCCAACCGGGTTGTGTTGAACAATCTCACGATCGGAATCCACGCCGGTGACCGGATCGGTGTTGTCGGTCGCAACGGTGACGGTAAGTCAACGCTCATGTCCATCATCGGTGGCACTCTCAATCCCGACTCGGGCAGAGTCACTCTTCGCGGTGGAACTCGCGTGGGTGTCTTGACACAGGCCGACGCGTTTGTTGATTCCGCGACGGTCGGCCAAACGGTCGTCGGCGACGGTCCAGAGCACGAGTGGGCTCGAAACCCGCTCATTCGTTCTGTCCTTTCCGGACTGCTCTCTGACGTGTCGACCGACGCGACAATCGGTGAACTCTCTGGCGGACAGCGCCGTCGTGTCGCCCTCGCACAGCTTCTCGTCGGCGATTGGGATGTTCTCCTCCTCGACGAACCGACCAACCACCTCGACGTGACCGGAGTTTCGTGGCTCGCCGAGCATCTGATTCGACGCTGGAAAACAGGGGAGGGCGCTCTCATTGTGGTGACCCACGATCGCTGGTTCCTTGACGCCGTCTCGCAGAACACGTGGGAGGTGCACGACGGTGTCGTTGATCAGTTCGAAGGTGGTTACGCGGCATACATTCTTCAGCGGGTTGAGCGCCAGAGACAATCGAGTGCGATCGAAGAGCGCCGCCAAAACCTCCTGCGCAAAGAACTCGCGTGGCTTCGCCGCGGTGCACCGGCTCGAACGAGCAAACCGAAATTTCGAATCGACGCAGCCACGGCCCTCATCGCGGATGTCCCCCCACTCCGCGACCGCGTCGAGCTCGCCAAGACGGCGACACAACGGCTCGGAAAGGACGTCGTCGACCTTCTCGACGTCGATTACGAAATCGGCGGTAGGACCATCCTCGAAGACGTCGAGTGGCGGATCGCGCCGGGTGAACGCACGGGAATCCTCGGTCGAAACGGAGCCGGTAAGTCGACGCTCCTCGGCTTGATTGATGGAACCCTGCACCCCACCGAGGGACGCGTGAAGACGGGAAAGACGGTCAAGCTCCGCCGCCTCGATCAGCGCCTCGAAGGGCTTGACGACATCATGAACGACCGAGTGAGTGCGGTGATTGGTCGGCTCAAGTCGTCCTATAACTCGGGCGGAGACGAGCTTACGCCCGGCCAGCTGCTCGAGCGTCTCGGATTCAGCACTGCGCACCTTTCGACCCCCGTCAAGGATCTTTCCGGTGGACAGAAGCGTCGACTACAACTGCTCCTCATTCTGCTCGACGAGCCCAACGTGCTGTTGCTCGACGAACCGACCAACGACCTCGACACCGACATGCTCGCGGCGCTCGAGGACGTTCTCGACTCGTGGCCGGGAACGCTCATTGTCGTGTCGCACGACCGATACTTGCTCGAGCGAGTGACGGATCAGCAGTACGCGGTGATCGGAAACCACCTCCGGCACTTGCCTGGGGGAATCGACGAATACCTTCGACTCGACTCGGCCTCAATCGAGCCGATTGCTCCCGTCAAGGTCACCCCCGTTTCGTCCGCGCTGTCAGGGGCGGAACGACACCAGCTCGAAAAGGACGTGAAGTCGCTCACGCGCCAGATTGAGAACCTGCGATCAACCGTTGATTCACTGCACGCTGCGTTTGCCGCACACGACCAATCGGATTACGAGGGACTCACGTCGCTGTCGGAGAAGCTGCGCGATTCAACCGAGAACCTTGATGCTCTTGAGGTCCGTTGGCTTGACGCGATGGGAAAGCTCGAGGTTTAGCCGAATCGGCCGGAGATGTAGTCTTCGGTTCGCTGGTCGCTGGGGTCTTCGAAGATCTTCGTCGTCGTGTCGTATTCGACGAGCACGCCCGTTCGGTTCCCGGTGGTCTCATCAGGGAGGGCGGTGAAGAACGCCGTGCGGTCGGCGACTCGCGCTGCCTGTTGCATGTTGTGCGTCACGATGATGATCGTGTAATCCTTCTTGAGTTCAACCATGAGGTCCTCGATGCGCATCGTGGCGATGGGGTCGAGGGCGGAGCACGGCTCGTCCATGAGGATGACGTCGGGCTTGACGGCAATGGTTCGGGCGATACACAAACGCTGCTGCTGACCGCCAGACAGGCCGAACGCCGACTGCTTGAGCTTGTCTTTCACTTCGTCCCAGAGCGCTGCTCGCGTAAGTGCCTCTTCGACAAGGTCGTCCATGTTGGACGGCTTCATTCCGATGACTCGAGGTCCGTAGGCGATGTTGTCGTAGATCGACTTGGGGAACGGGTTTGGCTTCTGGAAAACCATGCCAATGCGTCGGCGCACCTCGATTGCGTCAACGTCGGGGCCGTAAATGTCTTCACCGTTGAACGTGATGCTGCCTGTGACGTATGCGCCGTCGACGAGGTCGTTCATTCGATTGAGTGACCGAAGGAGAGTTGACTTTCCGCATCCGGACGGCCCGATGAGTGCGGTGATCTCGTTCTCGTTGAAATCGAGTGTCACGCCAGTCACGGCACGGAATTTCCCGTAGTAGACGTCGACGTTGGTCGTGGTGATGACGGACATGGGTTCTCCTTACCAGCGCTTCTGGTATCGATTGCGGATGACGATGGCGATGGCGTTCATGGCCAGCAAGAGGCCGAGCAGCACGATGCTGGCAGAAGCGGCGAGCGTGTGGAACTCCTCTTGAGGGCGTCCGGTCCAGTTGAAGATCTGGATCGGGAGAGTCGTGTAACCGGAGAGAAGCCCGTTGGGGTCGAAAGAAACGAACACGAGCGCTCCGAGGATGAGAAGCGGGGCTGCTTCGCCCAGCGCGCGTGACAGGGCGAGGATGGATCCCGTCGCGATCCCGGGGACGGCCGACGGAAGCGTCGAACGAAACAGAGTTTGCAGAGGAGTCGCGCCCAGCGCTAGTGAGCCTTGGCGGATTTCCTCGGGCACAGAGCGCAATGCTTCACGCGTAACGATGATGATGACCGGCAAGATCAGCAGGCTGAGCGCCATCGCTCCGCCGGCGACGATGTTCTTGTTCTCAACACCCAGAGCGGTCAACGCGCCGAGGGTGAGCAAACCGTAGACAATCGACGGAACCGCCGCAAGGTTTTGGACGTTGAGCTCGACGATTCGGTTGTACCACTTGTTGCGGTCGGAGAACTCTTCGAGGTGAACACCTGCCGCAATTCCCAGCGGAAGCGTGAAGAGCGCGGTGAAGCCGATGACCATCATTGATCCAAGAATTGCTGGCCGTGCGCCCGCTCGCTCTGGTCGAGAAGCGGGGAACTCCGTGATGAGTGTTCCATCGAGGCGCGTCGCGCCATCGATGAGCGTCGTGACGATGAGGGTGACAAGAAACGCGAAGGCGAGGAACAAGCTGAGCCAGAGCACGCCGAGGAACACGATGCTCGTGGCGCTGTTGTCGCCGCCCTGAGCGCGGCCGCGAACCGATTTGGTGACGATCAGCGCCCGAATCTTCTTCTGTTTCTTTTGAGACTTCTTTTCCTTTTTCTCGTCGGCCATCAGTACACCTCACGGAATCGGCGGACGAACGCGATGGAAATCCAGTTGATGATGAGCGTGAGCAGGAACAGGAGTAGACCGACGGCATAAAGCGTGTCGTACTCGAGTGAACCAACGCGCGAATCTCCAAGAGCAGCGTTGGCAATAAAGCCCGTCATGGTCTGTCCGAGTTCGAGTGGGTTTGCGACGATTCGTGCCTGTTGCCCCGCGGCAATCGCGACAATCATTGTTTCACCAACCGCGCGAGAAATCCCCAACACAACTGCCGCGATGATTCCAGAGAGCGCAGCGGGAAACACGACTCGAAGCGTTGTTTGCATGCGGTTGGCGCCGAGTGCCGCCGAACCCTGTCGCATCGCCTGGGGGACCGCGCTCATCGCGTCTTCGGAGATGGATGCGATGGTGGGGATGATCATGACACCCATGACAATTCCGGCGGCGAGGACACTGAACGCGTCGGTGTCGAGTTGGAGCCATTCGCGGAACACAGTGGTTTGGACGAACGTCAGCGCGAAGTATCCGTACACAACGGTGGGGATTCCGGCGAGCACCTCGAGCACGGGCTTGAGAACCTTTCGTGCCCTCGGGTGTGCGTATTCGGAAAGGAAGATGGCGGCACCTAAGCCAAATGGAACAGCGACGCTGAGTGCGATAACAGTTGTCCACCCGGTGGCCGACACGAGCGGCAAGACACCGAAACTGGCGTCGGCGAATCGTGGTGCCCAGCGGTCACCGAGGAGGAAGTCGAGCACGGGAACCTGTGCGAAGAACTCGGCGGAGGGGATCGCGAAAGCGATGATGATTCCCGCGGTGACGAATACCGTCAGCCAGGCGGCAACACGAAAAAGCATGTAGGTCGCTCGTTCCCCGTATCGCGGGGACTGGCGGGAAAGCGCCGATGGGCGGCCCGGCTGAACCGGACCGCCCTCGGTGGTGAGTGTGCTCATGGAGGGCACTCTCTCCTTTGCTTTAGGTGGTGTACAGAGGACTAGCCTAGCGAAGCGAGCTCCTCTGTGGCAGTGGCAACCTGCTCATCGGTGAGACCGATGAAAATTGCCAATGCCGCGACCTCAGCCTGGTTCTCAATGAAGAAGTCAACGAAGGACTTCACCTGAGGCTTGTCTGAGTACGATGCGTTGTTCACGTAGACGAACAGCGGGCGTCCGAGGGGGGTGTATGACCCGTCCTGAACCGTGGCTTCGGATGCTGCGGTGCAGCCCTGACCACCGTCAACGTCAACCGCGCGAACGAGGTCTGCGTTCTCGGTTACGTACGAGAGGCCGAAGAAGCCGAGTCCGCC
>CAXNHY010000008.1:0-18453 GCA_964202425.1 Microbacteriaceae bacterium MWH-Ta3
GTCTCTGGGACGTTCAGCGAAACACAACGGCTCGTCTACGACGCCGTGTGCGAAGCGGCGGACGCAGCCTTTGCTGTGGTCAAGCCGGGGATCGTCTTCAAGGAAGTGCACGCTGCAGCGATGACTGTTATTGCTCAAAAGGTGTCCGAGTGGGGCTTCCTGCCCGTCAGCGCAGAGGAGTCATTATCCGAGCACGGGCAGCACCACCGCCGCTACATGGTTCACGGCACGAGCCATCACCTCGGGCTAGACGTGCACGACTGCGGACAAGCGCGCGCTGAGTTCTACAAGGACGGAATCGTCCGCGAAGGCATGGTGTTCACGATCGAGCCGGGTCTTTACTTCCAGCCGGACGACCTCACTGTTCCTGAGGAGTTCCGCGGCATCGGAGTGCGCATTGAAGACAACATTGTCGTCACGGCGACGGGAGCAGAAAACTTGTCTGCTGGAATTCCACGCACGTCGGCCGACATCGAGGCGTGGCTAGCGCAAGCCCGACGCTAGCTTTGAGCAATGTCGAGCATCGCCTCGATGACGCTGTTGCCGTCGTTTGGCTCAATCCATGACGACGTCGCGACATGGAGCCACAAGCCACCCTCGAAGAGAACATTCACCTCCCAGTGGGGGTAGATGTTCTCGGAATCCATCTCGACATACTGGAAATACGCGGTTACCTCGTCGCGACTCAAGTCGAGATCGACCGTGTTTACCCCTTCCACTTCCCAGACCACAGTGGCGGTCGCATCAAACACCGCGTCAGCGTCGGGAACCCAGTAGACCGTGACACCGCTATCCGTGTCGGGAATTCCATACCCGCACGCAATACCTCCACCGTTAAGTGCCGCAGCTAAATCGGTTCCCGCGGCCGGTGTCCACGGTGGGGTGACATCAGTGACACCCGGAAATCCGAGCGATTCGATGACACCGATAACAGAGGGCACTGCGCACGACACGGGAATTGACCACGATGGCAACTCCGGCTCAGGTGTCCCTGTAGCCGCCGTGGGCTCCGGTTCAGGTGCAGCGCTGTCCATGGGATCGCTGCCAGTACACCCCGTCAACAGTGCGAGCACGACGGTGGAACCAAGGATGAACGTGAGAATCTTCATGGAGTGATGGTACATCCACTAGTGCTCAAAACGTAGAGGAATCTTTCGTACGGGTCGACCGGACGACATCACGGCATCGGCGAGTGCGCCGATCGCGTGAGCTGCCGGCCCATCGAGGTCACCTAGGGCGACGGGGACACCCGTGTCGCCGGCGACGACGGTTGCTGGTGTGAAGGGAATCGTGCCGAGGAGCGGAACGTCCAGCCGTGCTGCGACATCCTCCCCGCCGCCAGAACCAAACGCGACGTGAGTGACACCGTCCGCGTCCGTCCAATCCGACATGTTTTCAACGACACCGATGACGCGCTGACCCAGTTGCCTCGCAACAAGCCCGGACCGTTCAGCGACATCGCTCGCTGCCGACTGCGGAGTTGTCACGACGAGGACGTCGGCGTGGGGAACCATTTGTCCGAGTGAGATGGCAACATCTCCCGTGCCGGGAGGAAGGTCGCACACGAGGACATCGATGTCACCGAAGTGCACATCGGCCAAGAACTGTTTGACGGTTCGATGCAGCATCGGACCGCGCCACGACACTGGGGTGTGTGGGTCGACGAACATCCCGATCGAAATCACCGAAACGTCGTGCGCGATGGGCGCGAGAATCATCTCGCCCACTTTCGTTGGCTTCGCGTCGGGAATTCCCATGAGCGCCGGGATGGAGAACCCGAAAACATCGGCGTCGAGCAGTCCGACGCGAAGCCCGCGCTGAGAAAGTGCGATGGCGAGATTGGCCGATAACGTTGATTTTCCAACACCACCCTTCCCGCTCGTCACGGCAATCACTCGAGTCAGTGAGTCTTCACCGAACCGATCCTCGGGGGATCGCCCGCCGTGAATCGTCTCGGTGAGAACTGTGCGCTGCTCGTCAGACATCACTGAGAGTGTGACATCAACCGAAGAAACTCCCGCGCCGAGAGCGGCAGCGCTAACGGCTCCCTCGATATCTCCGCGCTTAGGGCACGCCTCGATGGTCAAGAACACTTCGATACGCGCATGATTGCCGTCGACGGTGACATCACCGAGCATGCCGAGCTCGTCGATGGGACGCCGTAGCTCTGGGTCACGAACGGCACCAACCGCCGCTCGCACCGACTCAGGCGTTGTCATTGACTTTGTCGGACTTGTCCATCTCCTCGAGGAGCGATCGCAGTTCCGACCGAATGAAATCTTTGGTAGCAACATCTTTCATCGCGAGGCGAAGTGCAACAACCTCTCGAGCGAGGTACTCCGTATCGGCGAGGTTGCGCTCAGCGCGCTGGCGATCCTGCTCCATCGAGACTCGGTCGCGATCGTCCTGACGGTTCTGGGCGAGAAGGATGAGCGGGGCAGCGTAAGACGCCTGAAGCGACAGCAGGAGTGTCAATGCCGTGAATCCGATTGCAGCCGAATCAAAGCGGAACGCTTCGGGTGCGAGCGTGTTGTATGTCATCCACGCGACAACAAGAATCGTGAGAATAATGAGGAACCATGGCGTGCCCATCGCCCTGGCAACGCCTTCTGTGAATCGACCAAAACGGTCGTTCGAACGACGTGTCAGCGCAGGCCGAAGGCCCTTAGGGGCGTTGAGCTGGGCGTCAATGTGAACGTCGCGACGTCGGCGCTGTGTAGCCGATATGGTCTGCTTTTCCATGGCTCACGCTCCTGTCGTTCGTTCAGATTCGTAGTACGGGTTTCGCCAGTCGTCTGGCAACATGTGGTCGAGCACGTCGTCCACCGTCACGACTCCGAGCAAGCGGTTTTGCTCATCAACGACGGGCAACGACACGAGGTTGTAGCTCGCAAATGTTCGTGCCACTTCGTCGAGAGGCGCAGTGTCGAGCAACGGTTCGGCACCGGTGTCAAGAATGGTGCCGAGTTGTGTCTGAGGAGGGTGCCGCAACATCCTCTGAAAATGAACCATACCGAGAAAACGGCCGGTTGGCGATTCGAACGGTGGCATCGTGACGCAAATTGCTGCAGCCATCGCCGGTGTCACATCGGCTCTGCGAACGAGCGCGAGACCTTCAGCGACGGTTGTTTCCGCCGACACCATGATCGGATCGGTGGACATTAGACCACCAGCGGTTTCTGGGTCGAACGACAGGAGGAAGCGCACATCCTCGGCTTCTTCCGGGTCCATGAGGTCGAGGATTTGCTCGGTGCGGTCTTGCGGCATTTGTGCGAGAAGGTCCGCGGCGTCGTCCGGTTCCATGTTGTCGAGAACATCGGCGACGCGCTCGTCGTCCATGCCCTCAATAATCTCGAGCTGATCCGTCTCTGGCATCTCCTCAAGTGCGTCGGCGAGCCGCTCATCGGAGAGTTCCTCGGCGACCTCAATTCGACGCTCTTCTGGAAGTTCGAGAATTGACGCCGCGAGGTCGACGGGGTGAAGTTCTGAGTAAGACGCGACGAGATGCTCAGCGCTCTGCGAATCCCCCGCCTTTTCCGTTTCAGCAACGTCTTCCCAGCGCGCAAACACCGTTGGGCCTTTACCGAACAACCCTGCGACCTTTTCACGGCGCAAATACAACTGCGAGATCGACCATTGGCCGAGAGCGTCGTTTTCGATTGCAACATCCTCGACCGTGGAGGAACCAGAGCCGTCGCGGAACGTCATGACACGGCCAATGAGTTCAGCAAAAATGCGAACCTCACCTCCGCGCTGTTCAAAACGACGCATGTTGAGAATGCCCGTGGTGAGGATCTGTCCAGGGCGAATGCTGGTCACCCGATTAATCCCCTGAAAAACCCTGCGTCGACCTGGAATCTCGACGATTAGGCCAACCACGACGGGGGCGTCCTTCTGCCGATACGACACGACAACGTCGCGCACGCGACCGACACGATCGCCGAGGGGGTCAAAGACCGCACATCCCGACAACCGCGCTACATATACTCGCGTCGACGTCATGGTTTAAGCGTACTCTCGAGGTGGGAGAATGGGAGACGTGAGTACACCGAACTTCTTCAACCGAAATGCCACAGTGCAGACGGTTCCGCGCGGCGATGTGCTCCAGTCGGTTGACACCTACGTGGAGGCTCAGTCCATCGTCAACCGACTCACGCAATCCGGCTACCCCGTCGCGAACATCGCCATCGTGGGTCGTGACCTCGTCACCGTCGAACGCGTTCTCGGACGCATGACCTACGCCAAAGTCGCCCTCAAGGGTGCACTCAACGGCGCCTGGTTCGGGCTGTTCATCGGATTTCTCATGGGAGTCACCGCAACCGGTGCTGAAACCGTCTACGTTCCTGCCACCATGGCCATCGGTGCTGGACTCGGCATGCTCTTCAACCTCGTCATCTACTCTCTCCGGCGTAAACGACACGACTTCTCGTCAGTGCAGCAGGTCATTGCATCCGCTTACGACATCGTTGTCCCGAATGGCACCGCAGAAGCGGCGCGCACAGCGCTTGCCAGCGCAAAAAAAGACTAGGTCGACTCTGAGTCGAACGGCGTCACGCCAGACTCGGCCTCGCGGCGTTTGCGCTGTGCGTACGCTGACTCGCGGACAGTTCCCGTCGCTGCAGGCGTAACCGGCTCGTCCTTCAACGCGTCACGAATGATTCGGCGCGGATCGTATTGACGAGGGTCGAGGCTCTTCCACTCCACTGCGTCAAAATCGTCACCCATCTCGTCTCGCAAGCGTGTTTCAGCACCCTTCGCCATCCCCCGCAAACGTTTGACAAGACGGGCGAGTTGCGCGGAATACGCTGGCAAACGATCAGGGCCGACAATCAGCAACGCCACTAGCCCGATAAGGAATAGCTTCTCGATTGTCAGTCCGAACGACACCGCCCCAGACTACTCCTTCACAACTAGGGTGAATATAGTGTCAGTGCGAGGAGGCGAGATGTTTGACGCAGAACTGATCAACACGTGGACGGAAAACTTCGTTGTGGAGTCTCCGGCGATTCGTGCTGCCCGTCACGCCTCGATCGAACACGGTGTTGAGCCCGTGACCCCAGCTGCGGGAAGTTACCTGTCGTCCCTCGTCGCAATTACCGGCGCACAGTCCGTTGTTGAGATCGGTTCGGGGCTCGGTGTGGCTAGTCAGTGGTTGCTCCACGGGAACAGCGACTTGAGTCTGACAACCATCGAAAAGGACGTCGACCACCTTCAGTCGGCAAAGGATCTCATGGCCGAAGCTGGCATTCCATCGACTCGGGTTCGAGGAATCAGTGGAGACGCAACGACAATCCTTCCCAGAATGAACGAGGGAATGTACGACATGGTCGTCGTCAACTCTGTCTCCAAGGGTGTGCTCGAGTTTGTGCGGCACGCATTCCGACTCACTCGCCCTGGCGGGCTCGTCGTTGTCACTCACGCTCTCGGTGGCGGCCACGTCGCAAATCCAGCCAAGCGGGACGCGGTCACAACGGAACTTCGAACAGTCTTGGGCGACTACGCAGCCGACGACAACGTTCGCGCCACACTCATCCCCGTCGGAGACGGTGTTCTAACCCTGGTGAAAAACTAGGGAGTAACCGAGATGAGGGCGTCGCGCAATGCGATCGCTTCCTCATCCTTGAGGGAGAAGACCAACCGGCCGCCGCCTTCAGCAGGGACCTTCACAATGACGAGGTCTTTCTTTTCACGGATAGCCTCGAGGGGACCATCTCCTGCGCGAGGCTTCTGTGCTGCCATGGGGTGACTCCTTGTACGGTGTTGAACTAATCCCATTTTACCCCAGTTCTGGACTACTCGTTACGGCGGGGTCCAATCAGAGCCCTGAACAGACCAGCACCAATCGAGCCACACAAACTGCCCGACAACCCCCGCCACGATGGCAAGAATTGACGCCGTTCGACTACGCGCAATGCCGCCAGCAAGGGGGAACATGGGTGCGAGGAGTCGGAAAATCGACGACTGCGGAAAGAGGACGAGCACGAGATACCCGAGATACCCCCACGACCACACGGTGAGAACGGAGCCCAATCGTCGTGTTGCCGGGAGGATCGCGACAACGATGACGACGGCGGCCACACCGGCGAGAACCCATACCGCGATGTCAGGGAACCACCAGTTCGCTGACTGCCACCACCCCGTGCCCCACGCGTGAGTCCCGTCACCGACGTATGGGCGGCGCCAGGCCATCTCCGTGTCGAGGTATGCAGACAAACTGCCCGTGTAAGTGGCAGCCATGAGCGGCCACGCCGCGGTGGATGCCGCGGCGAGCAACGTCAACCAGACGTGCGGTGCCCGATCACGACCAGAACGCCACGCCATGAGCATGAGGATTCCCATCATGATGGTCAGCGGAGCGCCGAGGGGGCGCGTCAGGGCCGCGAGCGGGATGGCGATGCCAACGAGCCACCACCGCTTTTCCAACAGACCGAGGAGGACGAGGGTGAGGAACACCATCCCGAGCGACTCCGCGTAGCCAACCTGGTAAATCGGCGATACGGGCGCAAACGCGACGATTGCAACGGCCCACAGTGCCTCGCGAGAACCGAGGACGTGACGAAACAGCCGGTCAGCCAAGAACACGAATACCGCGAAGAAGGCCAGTGACAAGACGATCGAAACAATTGAAAACGGAAGTCCCGTGAGGCCCATTCCGATTCGGACGAGGTACGGGTAAATGGGCATGAACGCCCACGCGTTCTCGCCAACGTGCCCTGCCTCCGTGATGGGGAGTGTGCTCGGATATCCCGTCTCGGCGATGATCCGATACCAGTGCGAGTCCCACATGCGCGAGAACTCGAAAAGATTAGGACGCGCTTCCGTCCACGGGTTTGCCTCTTGCCGATCGGCGAACCACAGTAGCCACGCACTCGACACAACTCTGGACCCAATGATGATGCCCAGAAGTGCCATCCACCTCGGCACGCTTCCTAGCGAGACCGAGGCACTCAGAGAGGTGCGAGCCACGTTCTTCAATCTCCGGTAACGCTGGCGCGGTTATCGCGTTGGGAAAGGTCGGTGGTCAGGTCCGGTGTAAACCTGTTGCGGACGACCGATCTTCGTCGCTGGATCGTTGCGCGCCTCGCGCCACTGAGCAAGCCACCCGGGGAGTCGGCCAATAGCGAAGAGAACAGTGAACATTCGCGTCGGGAAACCCATCGCCTTGTAAATGACCCCCGTGTAGAAGTCCACGTTGGGGTACAACTGCCGGTCCTGGAAATAGGGGTCAGCGAGAGCAATTTGTTCGAGTTCTTTAGCGAGGTCCAGGAGCGGGTCGGTGACGCCGAGTTGTTCGAGGATTTCGTCAGCACTCTCCTTGACGAGTCGTGCGCGGGGGTCGTAGTTTTTGTAGACGCGGTGCCCGAAGCCCATGAGCTTGATTCCGTCGTCACGTTTCTTGACCTGCTCAACAAACTTGGCCACTCCTTCACCGGAGTCGCGAATCTTTCCGAGCATCGACAGGACTGCCTCATTCGCACCACCGTGCAAGGGGCCGGAGAGAGCAGAAATTCCGGCCGAGACGGAGGAGAAAATGGTGGCGTCCGTCGACCCAACTAGGCGCACGGTGGAGGTCGACGCGTTTTGTTCGTGATCAGCGTGAAGGATGAGAAGGCGGTCGAGAGCTTTCGCAAGCAACGGGTCGACTTCGTAGGGTTCAGCCATGAGACCGAAGTTGAGCCGAAGGAAGTTTTCGACAAACGACTGAGAGTTGTCTGGGTAGAGGAATGCTTGACCGATGGACTTCTTGTGAGCGTAGGCAGCGATCACGGGGAGCTTTGCGAGAAGTCGAATCGTCGAGAGTTCAATCTGCTCTGGGTCGTGAACGTTGAGAGAATCGCCGTAATAGGTTCCGAGAGCACCGACCGCACTCGACAGAACACTCATCGGGTGCGCGTTGTGGGGAAGCGCATCAAAGAACCGCTTGAGGTCTTCGTGAAGCAGGGTGTGATGGCGAATCTTGTCGTCGAAGTGCGTCAACTCGGCTGGAGTCGGTAGCTCTCCGTTGATGAGGAGATAGGCGACCTCAATAAACGTCGAGTTCTTTGCAAGGTCTTCGATGTCGTATCCGCGATAGCGAAGAATGCCTTTATCACCATCGATGAACGTAATGGCTGACGTCGTCGAGGCGGTGTTGACGAAACCGCGGTCAAACGTGTTGAGCCCTGTTTGCTTCGACAGAGAGGAAATGTCGAGCGCGTCTGGGCCAATAACTGCATCAACAATCGGGAACTCCGCCGAACCGCCTGGATACTCTAGGCGGGCGATCTTGGGCTCGTCAGTCACGGGCTCTCCTTGCGTTGTGCATTGTGTGCAACTGAGACAAGCCTAAGACACGTGGTTCTGAGGTGGAACTTGTGCGACAACCTCGTGGTCGCCAGCGATTGCGCCAACCTTGGCCGCGCCACCGGGTGATCCGACCTCACGGAAGAACTCGACGTTCGCGCGGTAATAGTCACTCCACTTTTCGGGAAGGTCGTCTTCGTAATAGATCGCTTCGACGGGACACACGGGCTCGCACGCACCACAGTCGACACATTCGTCTGGGTGGATGTACAGCATCCGGTCACCCTCATAGATGCAGTCAACCGGGCACTCATCGATGCACGCGCGATCTTTCAAATCAACACACGGCAGGGCAATCACATACGTCACAACTTCCTCCTGCTCTCCACTTTAGTCGCGCTCCGAGCGTCGGATTTGTGGCCACGCAATGGCGAGTCCGGCAATTACCGCTGACCCAAAAACCCAGATGTTTCCGACAAGGTTTCCTTGAATGAGAACACTTCCGCCAGCTGAGCGCTGTGACAACATGAACACCGTTGCGATGACGGCAATCGAGCCAGCGGTTGCGACGAGTCGGTCGTGCGTGACGAGCCTGAGGGCGGTGACGTACAGCGCAACAACAACGAGTGACGCGGTGACAACGACGGGGAATGCTTCCGCGTGAACGACCGTCGCAATGGAAGCAACCGTCAGGCCACCGAGTGCCGCTCCCGACACAACGAGAATTCGGTTAGCCATCGAGGCGGTACATCCACCCGTGAGTGTCGGGGCGTCGACCGTATTGGATGTCCGTCAGCTCTTCTCGCAGGGACATCGTCAGCTCGCCAGCGACCGTGTCAGCCGATCCGATGGTGAAGTCTTCCGCCTTGACCATTCCGATGGGGGTGATCACAGCGGCCGTTCCGCAGGCGAACGCTTCGACAATCTCACCGCTGGCGACACCTTCGCGCCACTCGTCAATCGTCACTGGCCGTCGCGTTACCGTGTGTCCGCGCTCTTCTGCTAATTGCAACACCGAATCACGCGTGATGCCGGGAAGGATTGAGTCGGACAGGGGCGTGACGATTGAACCGTCTTTGTAAACAAGCACGATGTTCATTCCGCCGAGTTCTTCGAGATACTTTCCTTCGACCGAGTCGAGGAAGAGAACCTGCTGACAACCGTGAGCGTATGCCTCGTTTTGTGCGACGAGAGACGCCGCGTAGTTTCCGCCCGTCTTGGCAGCACCCGTTCCGCCCTTGCCGGCGCGTGAGTACTTCTCCGAAAGCCAAATGCTCACCGGTGCGACCCCGCCCGTGAAATATGCTCCAGCCGGGCTTGCTATGACATAGAACGCCACCTTCTTGGCTGGACGAACACCGAGGAAGGCTTCTTTTGCGTACATGAATGGTCGCAGGTACAGGCTTGTTTCTGGAGCGGATGGCACCCACTCGGCGTCGACGGAGATCAATGCCTTGAGGCTGTCCAAGAAGTACTCGGCTGGTAGTTCGGGCAACGCCATTCGGGCAGCTGACGCTTGCAGTCGACGGGCGTTCGCGTCTGGGCGGAACGTCCAAATCGAGCCGTCAGCGTGGCGGTACGCCTTGAGGCCTTCGAAGATCTCCTGGCCGTAGTGCAGCACCGACGCAGCTGGGTCTATCTCAATCGGGCCATACGGCTGAATCCTCGGGCGGTGCCATCCACCATTCTCTGACCAACAAACGTCGACCATGTGGTCGGTGAAGAAATTGCCAAATCCGGGGTTCGCGAGAATTTCAGCGCGCTCTGAAGGCGACTTCGGTTGAAGGTTGAGGTGTCGGTGGAATTCAAGCCCAGTCATGGGTCAACCCTACCAATCACACGTTTATCGGTAAACGGCTACAGCCGCGTCACGATTGAATCGCCGACCTCAGTGGTCGACCGTGTTGCCCCGCCGCGCTCGGCGATGTCGGCGAGAACAGCCGCGTGAATTGCCGCAGCCTGGTCGGGATATCCGTTGTGTTCGAGAAGGAGAGCTGCCGACAGAATTGCTGCTGTTGGGTCGGCCTTGTTTTCACCAGCGATGTCCGGTGCTGATCCGTGCACCGGCTCAAACATCGAGGGGAACTCGCCCGACGGGTTGAGGTTTGCACTCGCGGCCAGTCCGATGCCGCCCCCAATTGCTCCCGCGAGATCGGTGAGGATGTCGCCAAAAAGATTGTCGGTGACAATCACATCGAACCGCGAGGGGTTGGTCACGAGGAAAATTGTCGCAGCGTCAACGTGAAGGTAGTCCACCGTGACGTCTGCGAATTCGGCTGCAACCGAATTGACGATTCGCTGCCACAACGATCCGGCGTAGGTCAAGACATTGGTCTTGTGAACGAGTGTGAGGCGCTTCGACCGCGACATTGCTGTGGTGAACGCGAAACGCACAACTCGCTCTACGCCGTGAGCGGTGTTGACGGAGGACTCCGTCGCAATCTCGTGGCTGGTTCCCTGGCGAATGACACCGCCGTTGCCGACGTACGGACCTTCCGTTCCTTCGCGCACAATGACAAAATCAACTTCGCCGGGGGCCGTCAAAGGGCTCGTGACGCCAGGGTAGATCACCGTTGGTCGGAAATTGACATAGTGGTCGAACGCAAAGCGAAGCTTGAGGAGCAGGCCGCGCTCGATGATGCCGCCGGCAAGGCGCGGGTCACTGGGGTCTCCCCCGACGGCACCGAAAAGAATTGCGTCATGGCCGCGGAGTGCCGCGAGAGATTCATCAGAGAGCACTTCGCCAGAGGCAAGAAAATGTGCAGCACCGAGCGTGTATTCCGTCGCCCTCACGTCTGCTGCATCGCCGACGGCCGCGCGCAAAACTCGGAGGGCCTCGGCCGTGACCTCGGGGCCGATTCCGTCACCGGGGATTACGGCGATGTCTAACACACGCGACATGGGGATCCTTAGAGTTCGATGACTTCGATGGCTTTCATCATTTTCGCATCGATTTCGAGTGCGATCGTGTCCAGCACCGCTTCCGGCACACGGGAATCCACGGTGAGTACGCTCAGTGCCTCCCCGCCCCGCTGTTGGCGGGCAATCTGCATTCCTGCGATGTTGATGTTATTGGCGCCGAATTCCTTGCCGTAGACCGCAACGATTCCGGGGCGGTCGGTGTACAGCATGACAATGAAGTGCTGAGCCATCGGGACCTCGACATCAAAGCCGTTGATGCTCACAATCTTCTGCGTTTGTCGATTTCCCGTGAGTGTTCCGGACAACGAGATCTGCGATCCGTCGATCAGTGTTCCCCTGAGGGTCAGCAGATTGCGATATTCGTCAGAACTCGTTTCGGTCACGAGGCGGACCGACACTCCCCTTTGCTCGGCGTGAAGTGGCGCATTGACGTACGAGACCTGTTCGGACGATATTGCCGAAAACACGCCCTTGAGCGCTGCGAGTTTCAGCACGGACACGTCGTGTTCAGCGATTTCGCCTCGCACCTCGACGTCGATAGCGGCGATCGCGACGGGAGCGAGGCCCGCGAAGACTTGACCGAGGTTTTCCATGAGCGACATCCCCGGTCTAACACTCTGGTGAATCACGCCTCCGGCAACGTTGACGGCGTCAGGGACAAGTTCACCGTCAAGCGCGAGGCGGACGGACTTGGCGACGGCAACCCCGGCTTTCTCCTGTGCTTCGTCTGTCGATGCACCGAGGTGCGGGGTCAGCTGAATGTTGTCGAGAGTCAGCAGCGGCGAATCGGTTGGCGGCTCCGACACAAACACGTCAAGCCCCGCGCCCGCAATTCGCTTCGTGGAGAGTGCGTCGAATAGCGCGGCCTCGTCAATGATTCCCCCGCGACTTGCGTTGACGATTCGAAGGGTGTCCTTCGCAAGCGCGAACTCTTTTGCTCCGATCAGACCCGTTGTTTCTGGCGTCTTGGGAATGTGAATAGTAATGAAATCGCTTCGGCGCATGAGCTCATCGAGCTCGACCATGTGCACGCCCAACTGCTGTGCCCGAGCAGGCGGCACGAAGGGGTCGTATGCAATGAGCGTGACGCCGAAACCAGCCAAACGTTCAGCAACGAGTGCGCCAATACGGCCAAGGCCAACAATTCCGACGGTCTTGTCAAACATCTCGGCACCGGTAAACGCTGAGCGCTTCCAATCGCCCTTCTTCATGGAGTGATTGGCGTCAGGGATGAACCGAGCAAGCGACAGAAGGTGGCCGATTGCCAGCTCGGCCGCTGACACAACATTTGACGTTGGTGCGTTGACGACCATGATTCCTGCTGCCGTAGCTGCTTTGATGTCGACGTTGTCGAGCCCTACGCCCGCGCGGGCAATGACGACAAGCTTCGCGCCAGCTGCAATGACCTCGGCGTCAACATTCGTTGCACTCCGGACAAGAACAGCCTGTGCATCAGGTATGGCGGCGAGTAGTGCCGAACGGTCAGTGCCATCGACGTGGCGAACCTCAAAGTCGGGACCGAGCGCGTCAACCGTGGCCGGAGATAGTTCTTCGGCAATCAGCACAACTGGTTTGGCCACAGTTTTCCTATCAGGACCGAGCAACGGGCGAACACGCCAAGTCTAGCGGGGCGCGATTTCAGCCGTTGAGGAGGAAATCACGCACGATTCGAAGTCGATCGTCAACGAGAAAAGCGGTGATGGTCAGCGCTGTTGCTGACACAACCGCAAAGCCTGTTGTCAACGCGAGCATGAGTGCGCCGGTTCCACGGCGCCATGTGAGCAGGGTGGCGGCCGAGAAAATCGCGGCTGGGGTCGCCACAGCAAGAATCAAGAGAAACCAGGGTGCCTGTTCGGTCGTGATTCCAAAGTTGGAGACGTAATAGGCGGGAAGGTTGAGCAGGTTGCCAACCGCCGACCACAGCGGGTAGGCGTAAAGCGCACCGCCGAGAGCGACGACGACAATCCGCCCAAACATCGAGGGTCTGCTGTTCACCTCACTCATGCCGGCACCACGCCCCAGAACAGTGGGAACGGGAAGAGAAGCGCCAGACCGATGAGCAGCGTGAGGAGTCGGCCAGGCCAATTCCGAATCAATACGAGAGTTGTGAAGAAGTAGAGGGGTGACGCAACGATTGCGAAAAAAGCACCGAAACTCGTCATCGATTGTTGAAAGCGGTCGTCAACGATGACCCGATTTGCTTGGGTCGCAAACAGCCACGCAACAGTGAGCGAGAGGTAAACCCCGCCCAGTGCCGCGAGTGTGATTCGCTGGCGCATGGTGAGCGGGTTGCTCGAGTTGACGTTTGTCGCTTTGCTCGCGCTCGATTCACCGTTTTCGGTCACGAGTTCAGAATAAATGACGGAACCCCGTGTGCATACACGGGGTTCGTCGACAACAGGGGGTTTAGCGAGCGGCTGTGCCGTCGGTGTAGTCAGAGTCCTGCTGCTTCCACGCGAAGAGTGCGCGGAGCTTGCGCCCGGTTGCTTCGATCGGGTGGTTCTCACCCTTCTCGCGAAGCGCCTTGAACTCTGGGGCTCCAGCATCCTGATCGTTGATGAAGCGCGTTGCGAACGCGCCTGACTGGATGTCGGCGAGAACGGCCTTCATGTTTTCTTTCACCGACGGGTCGATGACGCGAGGGCCTGAAACGTAGTCACCGTACTCGGCGGTGTCGGAGACTGACCAGCGCTGTTTAGCGATTCCGCCCTCCCACATGAGGTCGACGATGAGCTTGAGTTCGTGAAGAACTTCAAAGTACGCGATTTCGGGCTGGTAACCGGCTTCGGTGAGAACTTCGAAACCGTACTGAACGAGTTGCGAGGTGCCGCCACAGAGGACAGCTTGCTCACCGAACAGGTCGGTTTCGGTTTCCTCGGTGAAGGTCGTCTTGATTCCGCCCGCGCGAAGTCCTCCGAGCCCCTTCGAGTATGACCAGGCGAGATCCCACGCCGAGCCGGTTGCATCCGATTCGACTGCAACGATGACGGGGACTCCGCGGCCAGCCTGGTATTCGCGGCGAACCGTGTGGCCCGGGCCTTTCGGTGCAACGAGGACGACGTCGACGCCATCCGGTGCCTCGATGTAACCGAAACGGATGTTGAATCCGTGACCGAACACGAGTGCGTTTCCGGCAGAAAGGTTGGGGGCAACATCAGCCGCGTAGAGGTGGCGCTGGTACTGGTCGGGGGCGAGAATCACGATGACGTCAGCCCACGCGGCTGCGTCAGCCGTCGAGAGAACCTTGAAGCCGGCTTCTTCCGCCTTGGGGACCGACTTCGAGTCGGTCTTCAGCCCAACGACGACCTCGACGCCGGAATCGCGAAGGTTCTGCGCGTGTGCGTGACCCTGCGACCCGTAACCGATGACGGCGACCTTCTTGCCTTGGATGATCGAGAGGTCGGCGTCGCCGTCGTACATGATTTCGGTCATTGGGTTTTCTCCTTGTGTTGTGAGTTCTCCGACGGGCTCGTACCTGCCTAAGTTTATGAGTTTTTGAAGATGCGCTCAGAAATCGATTTTGACCCGCGTCCCATCGCGAGCAAGCCGCTCTGCGCAATTTCCTTGATGCCAAAAGGCTCAAGGACGCGAAGGATGGCGTCAGCTTTCTGCGTATCCCCCGTCACCTCAATCACGAGCGCGTCGGGGGCAACGTCGACGACTCTGGCGCGGAATAGGTCGACCGCCTCAAGAATCTGAGTGCGCGTAGTGGTGTCGACTCGAACCTTGACGAGCATGTGTTCGCGCTGGACACTCAGCTCAGGCTCCAGTTCGACAATCTTCAGCACGTTGATCAGCTTGTTGAGCTGCTTAGTGACCTGCTCGAGCGGTGAACCCTCAACGTCCACGACAAGAGTGATTCGCGAAACGCCCTCAATCTCCGTCGTCCCAACGGCGAGCGAGTGAATGTTGTACCCGCGTCGGGCGAACAATCCCGCAACGCGTGTGAGCAGACCCGGTTTGTCTTCGACAAGAAGTGAAAGGACGTGTTGGCTCATCGCTACTCCTCGTCCCAGCTGGGCGCGTGTTCGCGCGCGTACTGGACGTTTGAGTTGCCGACGCCCTGCGGAACCATTGGCCACACCATCGCCTCGCGAGAGACGATGAAGTCAATAACGACGGGCCGATCGTTCGTCTTGAGTGCGAGTTCGATTGCAGGAAGGACTTCCTCCTCCGTGCGAACGCGAATTCCGAGGCATCCGTAGGCCTCGGCAAGTTTGACGAAATCGGGGATGAACTCTGGTCCGTCAAGCGGTTGGAGGTCCGTGAAGGAGTGGCGGCCGTCGTAGAACAGGGTTTGCCACTGGCGAACCATGCCGAGAGACGAGTTGTTGATGATGGCGACCTTGATGGGGATGTCGTTGATGACGCACGTTGCGAGTTCCTGGTTGGTCATCTGGAAACAACCATCACCGTCGATTGCCCACACCGTTCGATCGGGAGCGGCGACCTTCGCTCCCATCGCGGCGGGAATCGCGAATCCCATGGTTCCGGCTCCACCCGAGTTGAGCCACGCGCCGGGTCGTTCGTATTCAATGAACTGTGCTGCCCACATTTGATGTTGCCCGACGCCAGCGGCATAGATGGCCTCTGGGCCAGAAATCTCACCAATCGTCTTGATGATTCCCTGCGGTGCGAGCAAGCCGTCGTCAAGGTCATCGAAGCCGAGCGGGAAATCAGCGACGAGCTTGTCGAGGCGCTTCCACCATGCGTCGATCGACTTTCGTGACTTCTTGACTGCTTCCCATTCCGGGATGAGGTCAATAATCACCTCGCGGACATCACCAACAATCGGCACGTCTGCTTCGCGAATCTTTCCAATCTCGGCCGGGTCGATGTCGATGTGAATGACTTTGGCGTCAGGGGCGAATTCACTGACCTTGCCCGTGACTCGGTCGTCGAAGCGGGCGCCAAGCACGATAAGAAGATCGGATTCTTGGAGTCCAAGCACAGCGGGGACGGTTCCGTGCATGCCCGGCATGCCGAGGTTTTGCTTGTGGCTGTCCGGGAATACACCGCGAGCGGTGAGTGTCGTGATGACCGGGGCGCCAACGGTCTCGACCAGTTTGAGTAATTCTTTCTGGGCTTTTGCACGGATGGTTCCTCCGCCCAGATAGAAGATGGGGCGCTCCGCCTCCGCGATCATCTGAGCAGCTGCGGCGACCTGTTTGCCGTGAGCCTTCTGCACAGGCTTGAATCCTGGGAGGTCAACGCGCCCTGGCCACACAAACGGGGCAGAGCCCTGCTGGGCATCCTTCGTGACGTCGATGAGCACCGGCCCTGGCCGACCCTCTGTCGCAATTTGGTACGCGGCGGCCATGACGTACGGCACATCTTCAGCCTTGGTCACCAAGAACGAGTGCTTTGTGATGGGCATCGTCATTCCAACAATGTCGACTTCTTGAAATGCGTCCGTTCCCATGAGGTGCGAAAAAACCTGGCCGGTGATGGCGATCATGGGAATCGAATCCATGTGGGCATCAGCGATTGCCGTAACGAGGTTCGTTGCGCCGGGTCCGCTCGTGGCGATACACACACCGACGGTCCCAGCAACCAGCGCGTAACCCTCGGCAGCGTGCCCAGCACCCTGCTCGTGACGAACGAGGATGTGGCGAATCTTGTCCTGGGTCATGAGTTCGTCGTAGAACGGCATAATCGCACCGCCGGGGAGCCCGAAAACATCCTTGATTCCGAGGATTTCCAGTGACCTCAAAAGGGCGCCACTGCCCGTAAGGATGGGTGCATCCTTCGGGGCGGTCTTGTCGACCATGTTCTCTCCTCTAACGACGGTGGCGCTTAGCCCGTGACAGCGCCCTGAGACGCTGACTTCACAAGCTTCGAATACTTCGCAAGAACACCACGGGTATAACGCGGGGGAAGGGGCGACCAGCCAGTGCGGCGCGCCTCCAACTCAGATTCATCGACGAGTAAGTCGATGCTCCGAGCAGCGATATCGACCCGTATGAGATCACCATCGCGCACGAATGCGATGGGACCTGCATCCACCGCTTCGGGAGCTATGTGGCCGATACACAGTCCGGTTGTGCCGCCTGAGAATCGTCCGTCCGTCAAAAGTAGCACATCCTTGCCGAGCCCCGCGCCCTTGATTGCGGCGGTCACGGCGAGCATTTCCCGCATTCCCGGCCCACCCTTGGGGCCTTCGTAGCGAATGACGACGACATCTCCAGCGTTGATTTCGCCGTCGGTCAAGGCGTCCATTGCCGCACGTTCACGGTCAAAGACACGAGCAGGACCCTCGAAGACTGCCGCATCGAAACCGGCTGTCTTGACGACGGCTCCTTCCGGTGCAAATGTTCCGTGAAGAATCGTGATTCCGCCCGTCGCGTGGATCGGGTTGTCGACGGTGCGAAGAACCTTGCCGTCCGGCGCATCGATGTCCATTGCGGCGAGGTTCTCAGCCATCGTCTTGCCCGTGAGTGTCATTGCGTCGCCGTGAAGAAGTCCCTCGTCGAGGAGTGCTTTGAGGAGCACTGGGAGACCGCCGTGGCGATCGACATCGTTCATGACAAACTGACCGAAAGGCTTGAGATCGCCGAGGTGCGGCACTTTGGCGCCGATGGTGTTGAAGTCATTGAGTGTCAACGGAACTTCCGCTTCGTTCGCAATCGCGAGGAGGTGGAGGACAACGTTTGTTGAACCGCCGAGAGCCATAGCTATCGCGATGGCGTTCTCGAACGCTTCTCTCGTGAGGATGTCGCGGGCTGTGTGTCCGCGGTCGATCATTCCCACAACAGCCTCGCCCGAGCGGTGAGCGTAGTTGTCGCGACGGCGATCGTACGATGCTGGCGATGCCGAACCGGGGAGGCTCATGCCCAGCGCCTCGGCGACGGATGCCATCGTGTTTGCCGTGTACATGCCGCCACACGCACCTTCGCCCGGTGCGAATGCGCATTCGATTCGCTTGGCGTCGGCCTCGCTCATTTTTCCTGCCTTGACTGCGCCGACTGCCTCGAACGAGTCGATGATGGTGATGTCTTTTTCGGTTCCGTCAGATAGCTTCACCCAGCCGGGAGCAATCGAGCCGGCGTACAGGAACGCACTCGCGAGGTCAAGACGCGCTGCCGCCATGAGCATTCCGGGGATCGACTTGTCGCAACCCGCGAGAAGGACAGTTCCGTCGAGCCGTTCTGCTTGCACGACGGTTTCAACCGAGTCGGCAATTACTTCGCGCGAAACGAGCGAAAAGTGCATTCCTTCGTGGCCCATCGAGATTCCGTCTGAAACGGA
>CAXNHY010000009.1:0-17981 GCA_964202425.1 Microbacteriaceae bacterium MWH-Ta3
ACGACAAACCTCTACAACGCGGTGCTGCGATTCCTCACCTCATACGACTCACTCAGTGACCTCGTCGCTGCGATTCAGCAGGTAATCCCCGTCGAAACGCTCAACGTGCAGACAACCGTTGAGGCGATCATCGCGTTCGTTTCTGACCCAGCGAATCTCGCCAACATCGGTGGCGGCGTTCTCTCCGACGGGTTCACGTTCGCCAACGCTGCACTGGGCATTTTCCTGACCACGATGCTGACGATTTACCTTGTCATTTCTCTCCCCCGCATCAAGGCAGCCGTGTACACGATGGTGCCGGCTTCCCGTCGTGAAAAGTTTGGCGACTTGTCAGAGCAGGTGACGCGAGCTGTCGGTCAATACGTCATCGGGCAGGGTGCTCAGGGGCTTACCAACGGGGTGCTCAGCTTCATTGTGCTTTCCCTCCTCGGCGCGCACTACCCGGCCCTGTTTGCACTCATTGCACTCATGTTCTCGCTCATTCCCCTCGTTGGAACAATCGCGGGGTCGATCATCATCGTAGTGACTCAATTACTCGTTGACCCAACGAACCCTTACCTTGCTCTGTGGATGGCGATTTACTACCTGGTCTATCTGCAGATCGAGGCGTACGTGATCGGGCCGATGATTATGAATCGTGCAGTACAAGTACCTGGGGTTGTCGTCATCATTGCCGCACTCGCGGGTGGGGCACTGATGGGGGTTCTCGGGGCTCTCGTCGCGATCCCCGTTGCTGCTTCAATTCTGATTATCGTGCGCGAGGTAATCGTGCCAGCGCAGAACGCCCGCTAAACAAATTCAGTCGGCAAAGGCAGAGCAGCGGGGTTCACGCGCGCAACGATCTCTGACAACACCCGAGTGGTTTGCGTTTCGCCGACCCACAGGTGTTTGCCATCTTCAACCTCGATGATCTCAAGGCGCGGCACGACAGCGAAACGCTCGCGCGCCTGCGCTGGTGGGAGATAGTCGTCAAATTCCGGAACGACAGCGACAATCGGGATGTCGTTGAGGTTCCACCGCTCCAACGCCTCCACCGTGGTGCGGTGGAGAGGAGGCGACAGCAGAATGAGCCCGGCAACGTCGTGGTCCGTGGCGTGGTTGAGCGCGACCTCCGTGCCAAACGACCAGCCGACAACCCAGGGATTGGGCAGCCCGCGCTCACGAATGAATCGCAGTGCAGCCTCGAAATCGAGGCGTTCATCTAGACCGTGACCGAAAGCACCGTCCGACGTCCCGCGAGGGCTCGTCACTCCACGAAAATTGAACCGCAGGACAGCGATGTTCGCGAGAGCAGGGAGCCTATTCGCCGCCTTGCGAATGATGTGCGAGTCCATGAACCCGCCCGCCGTGGGGAGAGGGTGGAGGAAAAGGAGAGTTCCAACCGGTTCTCCGTGCTCGGGGAGGGCGAGTTCACCGACGAGAGTTAGCCCGTCAGCCGTCACGAAACTGACGTCTGACCGGACGGCTGGCAACACCGTCATCGACCGAATCTCGCTCATCGTCCCGATTTCCAGCACGACACGTGCCAATGGCGTCGATCGCGAAGAGCCGCCTCTTCCCCGAACAGGCCCTCCTCCTGCCAGGCGACAAGGTGGGCTACCCCAATCTCAATCGGGATGGTGCACCCAGGGCACGAATACTCCTTTGTTGCGTTCGCGACGGAAATATCTTGAACGACGAATGATTCGCCTCTGCGAATTTCGGAGCGACGACTCCCCATCGTTCGATTCAACTCGAGGGGCACATGTTCGTCGCGTTTTGGACGATTGCGCCGTGCCACTAGTACCAGCCCTTGGCTTCCGAATGCGCCCACGCCCCGCACGGTGTGCCGTAACGCGCGGTGATGTAGCCGAGACCCCAACGGATCTGCGTTTCAGGGTTGGTCTCCCAGTCGGCGCCGGCAGATGCCATCTTGCTTCCAGGGAGAGACTGCGGAATGCCGTACGCGCCGCTCGACGAATTCTCGGCGAGGTGGTTCCAGCGTGACTCGCGATTCCACAAATCAACCAAACAAATGAACTCGCCCTCGCCCAGCCCAGCTGCTTCCAGCTGCTCCTTCGCGAAACGTTGTGATGAATTCACATCGGTTGCCGTGCGAACCACCGTCGCAGACCAGCCATCGCGGTTAACGGTGACCGCACCGTTTGAGACAGCTGTGAAGTTTTGGCCGAGGTCACCCTCGAGCGCCGACGCACTACTCAGTTCGACCGCCGTGAACGGCGCAACAACGGGTCCGAAGAGCAAAATGGCGACGCCGAGTACCGCCGCGCGAGACGAAACGGGGCGAACGAGTGAACGAATCTTTGCCACTAGCGCACGGCGAGCATGACCCGAACCAGCTCGTCGAGAACAGCATCGACCTGTGGCTCGGAATACCCGCGGAGTTGGGGACGGAAGGTGACGTTTCGAACATCGGCACGCGTCAGTGGCTCGCCGGCGGTGAAATATGACAGGATCCGGTCGGCAAACTCATCAACGTCTGCCGTGTTGTAGCCGTAGGTGAAAAGGCTGCCGCGGCGAAAACGGCGTCCGCGAGGTCGGCCAGCGCGGTTCACAATATCCTGCGCGGACTCACGCGCCTCGGCATTCCACGCGTCCTGACCAATCTCGGCAACACGGGCGTCGCGCTCGCGATCGGCGAACGAATCCTCGAGGCGCTCTATAGCGGTGTCGACATCGGTCGTGTCGTATCCAGCTTTGGTCAACGGAAACGCTGCGGCACGAACGTCGGCGCTCGTCAGCGAGGAGTCCGACCCCTGAAATGCTTCGCGGGCGCGTTCGAGGAAGCTGTCGACCGCCTCAGGGTCATACCCGAGGGTCTTGGCATCAGTCAGCGGAAACGTCACACTTCTATTCTGCCCTAGGAGAAGAGGATGGCGAAAACCGAGGCGGCGAACATCGACGGCAGAACGGAATCCAGTCTGTCCAAGAACCCTCCGTGACCGGGGATGAGGTTTGACGCGTCCTTCGTGTCTAGTTCACGCTTGATGAGCGACTCAATGAGGTCACCGACGGTCGCAACGCCGAGGATGATGATGCCGAGAAGGACTCCCCACCACCAGTCGATGCCCACCGCGAGCGTTGCGACGAAATAACCGGCCACCGACGCGGCAATTGCTGAACCGACGAAACCCTCCCACGTCTTCTTCGGTGAGATTGTTGGTGCCATCGGTGTCTTGCCAAACAACACCCCAGTGGCGAATGCACCGGTGTCGACGCTCGCGATAATGATCATTGTTCCGAGAGTCCACCACTCTCCGCCCTCCCGTGCGGTCATGAGGACTGCGAACGACGCCAGGAAAGGAATGTAAGCGAGCGTGAATGCTGACATGAGCACGTCGCGGTCTGTGATGTCGGACTGAGACAGCCAACGCTGCACTGCGTGCCACACGATGGCAAAGATGATGCCGGCAGCGAGTGTGAGCAACTGACCGAGATAACCGAAATAGTAGGTTGCGGGCAGCATGCCCAAAGCAGCGATGAGGACGGGAATCCTCGGCACGTGACGGTTTGCTGTTCGCGAAATCGTGGCGAGTTCCCATGTTCCAAAACCCACGAACACCCCAAGGAACAGGATGAACCACTGCTTGTCGAAAATCAGACTGAAAATGAAGACAACGCCAAGACCAACGCCGATGGAAATCGCGGCAAACAGGTTTCTCCCCGTCCGCGCTTCAATCTTGGCGCCGGCATCCCGAATGGCGTGATCGATGTCCATTAGACCTCGAGGAGTTCAGCTTCCTTTTTCTTCAACGCCTCATCGATGGCGTCGATGTGCTGTTTCGTCAAGTTGTCGATTTCTTTCTCAGCCCGCGAAACCTCGTCTTCCGAAGTGTCCTTGAGCGCTTCGATGTCCGAGTTGCCTTTGCGACGGATGTTGCGGATGGCTACGCGGCCATCTTCAGCCTTCGCCTTGACAATCTTCACGTACTCCTTGCGGCGGTCTTCCGTGAGTTCCGGCATGGTGACGCGAATGATTTCGCCATCGTTCGACGGAGTGGCGCCGAGGTTGGGGAAGTTGACAATCGCCTTTTCGATTTCCTTGAGAGCGCCCTTGTCATAAGGCTGAATGACGATGGTGCGGGCCTCTGGGTTCTGCAAACCAGCGAGCTGGCCGAGCGGCGTTGGTGTGCCGTAATACTCGACCATGATCTTCTGGAACAGTGCGGGGTTCGCTCGACCCGTCCGAACCGTCTGGAAATCATCCTTGATAACCTCAACGGCTTTGTTCATTTTTTCCGCAACTTCGGAAATGGTATCGGCGATCACGTGTTCCTCCTCGTATCTCTCTGATTCTATCCGTCAACCCACCGCGAGCAGCGCGACTCCCGACACCACAACAACGGAGCCGATAACCCGTTGAACGACGTGCTTTTCGCCGAAGAACAGTGCACCACCGAGCGCGACAAGAATCACACTGACTTCGCGCGCCGGGGCAACGAGAGACACGGAACTGAGCGTGATCGCGGTGAGGGCGAGCATGTAAGACGCCGGACCGAGCAGAGCGATCGCCGTGATAATCCAGGGGTGTGCACGAAGAGCACTCCCCAAATTCCGACCCCTAACGGCGAGAGGAGTGAAGAGAATGGCCTGGACGACCACCGCCATCCAGAAATAGCCGATGGGCGGAAGCCCGAGAGTGCCAACGGCCCAACCGTCCCAGATGGTGAAGCACGCAATCATGACACCGACACCGAGCCCGTAAAGAACCGAGCTGAGTGGTGCGCGCGTTCCGGTTCGTGATCCGGCGGTCGAAATGACGGCGATACCCGAGACAATGACTGCGACACCAATCAGTGCGACGAGCGACGGCCGTTCGCCGAGGATGACGATTGAGCCGACAACAGAGAGTGTCGGGCCAGTCCCCCGCGCGAGCGGGTAGACGAGCGAAACATCACCGTCTCGATAACCGCGCTGAAGGAGAAGGAAATACACGACCTCGAAAGCTCCGCACACCGCGGCGAGCAGAATCCAGTGCCATTGAAAATCAGCTGCGACGAGAGTGGCGATCCCGAGTGGGGCGATGAGAACCGCACCGATGACGTGCACCCACCACAGCAACGTCGGTGTTGACGAGCCAACCCTCTTGAGCAACAGGTTCCACGATGCGTGGGCCAGCGCTCCCGCCGCAATGAGCGACAGGACGAGTGGGCTAATTGCTCACAACCGTTCCGATTCGTTCCCCGAGGATTGCGCGCGTGATGCTTCCGGCCGGTTCCATTCCAAAAATTCGCATCGGCAGATTGTTGTCTCTGCACAGCGCAAAGGCCGTTGCGTCAATCACCTTGAGGCCCTGCTTCAATGCATCCGAATACGTGATTTCGTCGATTCTGGTTGCGGCCGGGTTGGTGCGCGGGTCGTCGTCATAAACGCCGTCGACACCGTTCTTGGCAACGAGTACTTCCGTTGCACCGATCTCGAGCGCACGCTGTGCCGCGACCGTGTCCGTCGAGAAGTAGGGCAGGCCGGCGCCGGCACCGAAAATAACGACCCTCCCCTTTTCAAGGTGGCGAATCGCGCGAAGGGGGATATACGACTCCGCCACCTGTGTCATCTGGATTGCCGACTGCACTCGAACGGGTTGACCGGCTTGTTCGAGAAAGTCCTGCAGGGCGAGTGCATTCATGACGGTTCCGAGCATTCCCATGTAGTCGGCCCGCGAGCGGTCCATTCCACGCTGGCTGAGTTCAGCACCGCGGAAGAAGTTTCCTCCACCCACAACGATTGCGACCTCAACCGTCTTGGCCGCTTCAGCAATTTCGCGGGCGATGCCGCTCACGATGTCTGGGTTGACTCCGAGGGTTCCTCCACCAAACGCTTCACCGGACAGTTTGAGTAGTACGCGGCGCGTGGTCATGGGTGCCTCTCTTTCGTCTCCCAGAGTACCGAGATTCGAGCATTAAACGCCGAAGGGCGGCTCGCGTGTAGCGAGCCGCCCTTCGAAACGATGAGTTAGGCGCCGACCTTGAAACGGACGAAACCGGTCACGGTCAGTCCAGCCTGGTCAACAACCTGCTGCACAGTGAGCTTGTTGTCGCGCGCATAATCCTGCTCGAGAAGCGCAACCTGCTTGAAGAATCCGCCGAGGCGCCCTTCAACAATCTTCGGGAGTGCAGCTTCAGGCTTGCCCTCTCCGCGGCTGATCTCTTCGACGATTCGACGCTCGTTGTCAACCTCAGCCTGCGGAACATCCGCCTTGGCGAGGTACTGGGGGTCAGCGAACGAGATGTGCTGCGCGATTGCTCGGGCTGTCTCGTCGTCCGAACCCGAGTAGGCGACAACAACGCCAACCTGGGGCGGAAGGTCCTTCGACGTGCGGTGCATGTAGACGGCAAAGTTGTCGCCGGCGACCTTGGACACTCGTCGCAATTCGACCTTTTCACCGATGATGGCAGCGTCGTCGGAGATGAGCTCGGCAACCGTCTTCCCGCCAACAGCCACGGCCAGTGCAGACTCAACCGAGTCGGCTCCAGCGCCTGCGATGGCATCCACAACACTGTCAGCCAGTGCGATGAACTTGTCGTTCTTCGCGACGAAGTCGGTCTCGCACGCGAGCTCAATGAGGTAGACCGCTCCAGCGGTTTCCTTTGCGACGACGAGTCCTTCGCTCGTGGAGCGGTCGGCGCGCTTCGCGTTGCCCTTTGCCCCCTTGAGTCGGAGGATTTCGACAGCCTTTTCCATGTCACCATCGGCCTCTACGAGCGCGTTCTTGGTGTCGATCATTCCCGTGCCAAGACGCTCGCGGAGCACCTTGACATCGTCAAGTGAGAAGTTAGCCATGTTGTTCTACTTTCGTGTGATGAAGTCGTTGATTATTCGGCTGCGTCTGCAGCGGGTGCGTCGTCGGCAGCTGGCTTTGCCTTGGCGGGAGCCTTCTCTACAACAGGTGCCTTCTCTGCAGCCGGTGCTTTAGCTGAGGCAGGTGCTTTCGCTGCGGCTGGCTTCTTGGCCGCTGGAGCCTTCTCTGCAGCAGGTGCCTTCTTTGCGGCTGGAGCCTTCTTCGCAGCGGGAGCCTTCTCGGCTTCCGGTGCGTCGGCTACGGCGTCGGTTGCGACGTCTCCGAGGAGTTCGCGCTCCCATTCAGCGAGCGGCTCAACGGCAGACACGTTTCCACCCTCGGCGGGCTTGGCGTGACGAACGACGAGTCCTTCAGCGACGGCATCGGCGATAACTCGCGTCAACAGTCCGACGGAACGAATCGCGTCATCGTTGCCCGGGATCGGATACGCGAGCTCATCGGGGTCGGCGTTCGTGTCGAGGATTCCGACAACGGGGATACCGAGCTTCTGAGCTTCCTTGATCGCGAGGTGCTCGCGCTTGGGGTCGACGACCCACAGTGCGCTCGGAGTCTTGGTGAGGTTACGGATTCCACCGAGCGATGCGTGAAGCTTGATGAGCTCACGGCGCTTCATGAGGAGTTCCTTCTTGGTGAAACCCTTAGAGGTGTCTTCGAAGTCGAGCTGCTCGAGCTCCTTCATGCGCTCCAATCGACCGAGGACGGTCTGGAAGTTGGTGAGGAGTCCGCCGAGCCAACGGTGGTTGACGAACGGCTGACCGACACGGCCTGCCTCTGAGGCGATTGACTCCTGAGCCTGCTTCTTGGTGCCGACGAACAGGACGGTTCCGCCGCGAGCGACGGTTTCCTTGATGAAGTCATAGGCGTTATCGATGTGAGCAAGTGACTGCTGCAAGTCGATGATGTGAATGCCGCTGCGTTCCGTGAGGATGTAGCGCTTGACTTTCGGGTTCCAGCGCTGAGTCTGGTGTCCGAAGTGGACGCCGCTGTCGAGCAGCTGGCGGATTGTGACGACGGCCATTGCCGGTCTCCTTTGGTTGTGGTTATTGTCGACGACGTGTGTCGTCTGTCCTGGTGTTCTGACCGTTTCCACCCCGCAGGGACCATTGGATCGGGTCGTGTTAAACACGCGAATTCGCCCGCCTAGACGGACGTCCTTCTATTCTATAGGGCGACGGGCGCTAGTGAAAACTCGTCGGAATCCCCAGAATTGCCCTTCACGCAGTTGTCCCCAGACGCGACAGATTTACGAAACCGCGCGTGCAGGAGCGGAACGATGGCGGCATGAGCGTTGCCCACAAAATTCCGCCGCCTTTGTGGGTTGTCGTTTTTGCACTCATCCTTGCGTTGGGGGTTCCACCGCGCGCCACCGCGAGCGCCGAGTGGCGTTGGCCTGTCTCAGGGCCGGTCGTGCGGGAGTTTCAACGCCCTCCGTCCGAGTATTCGGAGGGGCACCGCGGAATCGACATTGGAGCGCTCAAGGGTCGGGAGGTGCGCTCCCCCGTCGATGGAACGGTCTGGTTCTCCGGTGTGGTCGCTGGCCGAGCTGTCGTTTCCATCGACACCTCATCGGGAATCATCGTGTCGATGGAGCCCGTCGAGGCCGGAGTGGTGGAAGGTGAGGTGGTTGCGTCGGGTGAGCCAATCGGTGTCGTATCGGGCACGCACGACGGCCGGAACGCGGTCCACCTTGGAGTGCGGGTCAACGGGGTGTACGAGAATCCGCGCGATTACCTCGGGGATCCTGTCGAAATCGTGGTGTACGACTCGAGCATCCTCAGCGTCGAGTGGTTCTCCCCCTAGGCGCGCGGGTGAGCCGACTGGTAAGCGGCCTTGAGGCGCTCGTTCGACACCTGCGTGTAAATCTGGGTTGTCCCGACGCTGGCGTGCCCGAGAATCTCCTGGACGCTCCGCAGGTCGGCCCCGCCGTCAAGAAGATGAGTGGCGGCTGTGTGACGCAGGGTGTGAGGACCTTTCGGTCCCTGACCTGGCAGTTCACCAATAATGTCGGCCACAACGCCATACACGGTACGAGTAGTCAGCTTTCCGCCGCGAGCACCGACAAAAAGGTTGTGGACATTGTCGTTGACGGCAATCGCGGGGCGTCCCCGATCAGCGTAGGCGCGGAGAGCCTCGCGGGCTGGAATACCGAACGGCACAATGCGTTCCTTCGAGCCCTTACCGAGAACCTTGACGGTGTTGTCGGCCCAATCGATGTCTGCCAGCGTGATGCCAACGAGCTCACTCACGCGAATGGCACTTGCGTACATGAGTTCCCAGATGGCGACATCGCGGAGGGCAACGGGGTCATCGGATTCGGCCCGCATCTGAAGCGATTCGAAGACTGACGTCATCGCCGGCGCAGTAAGGACGCGCGGAAGATGTTTCGGTTTCTTCGGCGCCGTGAGACGCACGGCGGTGTCGGCTGGGATGTCACCGCGCGCGTGCATCCAATGAAACAGGCTCTTCACCGAGGAGACGCGTCGACCAATCGAACTGGCGGCATCACCCTTCGTTGACATCGCCCACACCCACGACCGGCAGTGTTCAAGGGTGATGTCAGTCACCAGCGTCGACTCAGCCTTCGGCAACGACTGCGTGAACAAATCAAGATCACCGCGATACGCGCGAATCGTGTGCACGCTCGAATCTCGCGCCGCCTCCATTTCGTGGAGGAACCGCGTTACGGCATCGTCGATTCTCACGTTTCCAGTGTGAACGACCAAGCTGTTCTACTTGGTCAACACGCCCGTCTTGCGCGGCCACCACATTATTTCCCCAACGAGGAAGGTCAGCGACGGCACCACGACTGAACGAATCAGGAGCGTGTCGATGAGGACACCGACACACACGATGACACCGATCTGGGTGAGCGTGATGAGCGGAAGAACACCGAGCACCGCGAACACCGCAGCGAGCAAGACGCCGGCGCTCGTGATCACACCACCAGTTGCGCCGAGTGCGTTGATCATTCCGGTTCGAATTCCGACCGGCTTGCCGCCGACGAGGATTTCTGACTCTTCCTTGACTCGCGTCATGAGGAACATGTTGTAGTCGATACCCAGCGCGACGAGGAACAGGAAGGTTTGCACGAACACGATTCCATCCAGTGCGGGGAAGCCCCAAATACCTTGGAACAAGAGCCAGGAAGATCCGACTGCCGTGAAGTACGACGCGACGACCGTCGCCAGCAAGATGAGCGGTGCGACAATAGCCCGCAGCACGATGATGAGCATGAGTAGCACGACCAATAGGACTGCCGGGAAGATGAGACGTTCGTCCTCCGCGATTGCCGTCCTCGTGTCGAGCACCGTAGCGTCGGAGCCGCCAACGAGGGCTGTTCCTTCGCCGATACTGTCGAGATCGGTACGAATCTCCGCGATTGCCACAGCCGTCTCTTCCGACTCTGTTGGGTAGTCGAGTTTGGCGGTGATCTCCGTCATACCGTCGTGCGAGTCGCCAACCGTAGAGAAGGTTGGCTCGGCTGGAGCAATCACAGGAGGGCCAGAAGGCATCTCGCTGCCAACACCAGCGGGGATCTCGCCACCGACGCCCGCAGGAATCTCAGGAGCCGGGATTTCCATGATGTCGTCACGATCCGCGAAGTATTCCTGGACGGCCTCAACGTCGTTGTCGTCGGCTAGAACTGTGATCGACGAGCCCTGGAATGACTCGAACTTGTCGACGAGTATTTCGATTCCCGTTACCGCACCGGGCTTGGTGAGGAATCGTTCGTTCGCCGTCAGCCCGACCTGGACCGTGAGTGCAGGCAACGCCAAACCAGCGACAACGATTGCTGAAACGAGACCGGCGATGACCGGGCGGCGTGCAATGGCGTGACCGGCTCGCTTCCACATGCTCTCGCGCTTGGGCTCCACACCGAATTTGGGAGCTAGCGGCCAGAAGATTCCGCGTGGGAAGACGACCAGCGCGAAAGGGAGCACGCCGATTCCGAAAATCATCGCAATGGCGATACCGACAAGTCCGGCAAGACCGAGGAGACGGCTACCGTCGACCTGCGCAAACGTGAGAAGGGCCATAACGATAAGTACGGTTCCGCCCGAGGCAAGAATGGCGGGCGCTGTTCCTCGAACCGCGTTGGCCATCGCGACGGCGCGGCTTTCGTGGCGTATCAACTCTTCGCGGTAGCGGGAAATGATGAGCAGCGCATAGTTTGTTCCGGCACCGAAGACAAGGACGGAGAGAATTCCACCCACCGACGCATCGAGTTGGGTTCCGAGCATGTCCGCGACCTTTTTTGACACCGCGCCAGCAAGGGCATCGGCAATGCCGACTACTGCGAGCGGAATGATCCACAAAATTGGTGAGCGATAGGTGACGAGCAGGAGGATGACCACTACACCAGCAGTGGTTGCCAGAAGCGTGAAGTCCGCTCCGGCGAAGACGTTGGAGATGTCTTCGGCAAAACCTTCAGGGCCAGAAAGATACAGATCGACTCCCGAGACACCGGCTCCGGCTGCTTCCTCGATGGCGTTGTAGCGCTCACTGCGCACCTCAACGGCGTTGGTCGCCTCCAAGGGAACAATTGCCGATGCGGTTGTTCCGTCTTCAGAAACCTGGGCTTGTGGTGCGAAAGGAATATCGGTGTGTTCGGCGTAAATGTCGACCAGATTGTCATTGATCGTCTCGATTTGGCTGTCCGATAGTTTGCTCTCGCTCGTGTACACGAGGAACAACGCCGTTCCTGACTCCACGGGGAATTCTTTCTTCAGACGAGATACTTCTGCTGCTTCAGACTGACTCGGCGCACCCGTTTCTGGGGCCGTTTCAACCGTCTCCAGCTGGGACGCCAGAAACGCTCCAGCCGTCAAGCCAATCGCAATGACCAGGGCAATGATCGAGGACCAAACACGGTACGTCTTGTTCAAAAACATCGAGAATCTCCTTGTCGAACGCGAAAAAGCGCTACCCGAATGCTACAAGGTTGCCCGTCAAGATGGGGGCTTTACTGAATGTGGCTCACTGACCGGCCGACGATTGCCGTTCGGCGCGGTTGAAGTCAGAATTCTTGTTCGACACCATTTCGATGAGTTGTTCTTCGCTCATCGTGGCTGCGAGCGCTCTGAGGGAAGAGGGATAGCCAGCAATTTCGTTGTATTTCTCGGCCGGCACAATGCTGTGGACCACCGTGTCGTCGTATACGTGAACGAGCTGGATTGATTGTCCGCCGTCGACGGCACTGAGAAGTGTTTCTTTGTCCATCCCCATGTCAACGGTGTAACAGGTCGCGCTAGCAACGGCGACGGGGATTCCCTCGAAAAGCCCGAACGTTGAGTAGTGGAGGTGGCCGCCGAGAATTGAGCGGACGTCCGTTCCGCGCACAGCATCGGCGAGCTTGTCTTGATTGTTGAGTTCAATCATGCGCACGAGGTCGTTGTGTGAGCGAACGGGTGGGTGGTGGAGCGCTAGAACGGTGCCGTGCTTGGCGGGAGTCGCAAGGTGTTCAGCGAGCCATGCGATCTGCGAGTCGTCGAGGTCACCGTGGTGGTAGCCCGGAACGGAGGAATCGAGCGCGATGATTCGAAGACCGTTGACGTCGAAGACGCGGTCTCGGGGGGAGCCGTCCGATTCTTCGCCGAAAAGTACCTGTTCGAACGGCTCGCGCTCGTCGTGGTTGCCCATCACCCAGATGAGCGTTGCGCCGAGCTTCTGTGCAACGGGTTCGACGGCATCGCGAATCCACTCGTAGGCTTCAACCTCGGCGACATCGGCGAGATCGCCGGTGAACACGAGTGCATCGATCTTTTGCTCGCTACCGTTCAAACGGTCGAGCACCGACGCGAGGTTGTTCTTGACGTCAACGGCAGAAAACAGCTTCCGTTGCCCGCCAAGGAGGTGCGTGTCAGAGATGTGGGCGATCACGTGTGTCGCACGAGGCTCGGTAATGCTCATTTACTCAGACTATCGCGACCACCCTGAACCATCAGTGTTAACTGCACGACCTGACACCGCCAAGATTCCGAGTGCTGAGGTGGCGTCGTTAACCGAAAGCCCCGATCGTTGAGCAACCTTATCGACGGGTGCGGGTTTCGAGTTGAGTGCGTCAAACACTCGTGTGACCGAGTCCTCCTCCTGACGGTCGAAAACTTCGGTTGCCGCACTCCCAGTCATGAGGTCAACCATCTCGGCAACACTCGTCACCAACTGAGCAGCTGGGTTTGTCCGCAGGAGCCGGTGGCATCCGGCTGATTGACCGCTCGTGATTGGTCCTGGCACCACTCCGAGTGGCCGGTCGAGGTCGCGGGCGTGCGTTGCCGTGTTGAGTGAACCACTTCGGTAACCGGCTTCAATCACGACGGTTCCGCCGGCAATCGCGGCAATCAGTCTGTTTCGCTGAAGGAATCTCCACCGAGTTGGTGCTCCGCCGGGTGCGACCTCCGAGATAACGGCGCCGTCACCCATGATTCGCCGCAGAAGTTCGTCGTGTCCAGAGGGATAGAGGTTGTCGATCCCGCCCGCCATCACGGCAACAGTCGTGCCCCCGCAAGCGAGCGTTGCCCGATGAGCCATCCCGTCAATTCCGTATGCACCACCCGAGACGACGGTGTAGCCGCGCGAAACGAACCCCGCGGCGAAATCCATTGCGACGTGTTCGCCGTAACCCGTTGAGGCACGCGCTCCGACGATGGCGACCGCGTGGTCTGGCTGAGGCAACGACTCCGGCTTGCCTCGAACCCACAGGACGTGCGGACCGTGGTCGCCGAGATCGTCAACGCCGGCAGGCCATTCCGCGTCACCGCGTCGGACGATTCTGGCGTCGAATGTTGCTGCGCTGGTGAGCGCGCGGAGAAATGCCGGCGAGTTGAGCCGTGGCTCCCAGCGCGCGAGTGCCTCTGCGATGTCGGCAGCAGTCACTGTTTCGTCAGCGAGAGAGGATGGCGCTGGTGACGAACAGACTGCTGCCAGCGCGGCCTGCGGTCCCATCCGGCCGACAACCGCTCCGGCTATGCGGTCGCCCGGCTCGACAATGAAACTCCACGCCGCGGCGGCAAACGATTCCCGTCGATTACTCGAGTCTTCGTTAGGGCGAAGCGGGGCGATGGCCGCATCAATGTCGGTGTCTGAGAGATTCCATGTTGTTGTCATGCAGCGACTCCTTGTCGTAGGTAGAGTGCACGCCCGATGTGGTCGCGCGTTGGGGATGATGTTCCGTCGAGGTCTGCGACGGTCCAGGCGATGCGAATGGTTCTGTCGTAACCCCGCATTGACAGCGCACCCCTGTCCAGTGCGGAATCAAGTGGCGACATAACGCGCGGATCGAGGCGGAAGCGACCAGCACGAAGTTCGTGGGCTGACGGCAAATCCGAACCCCATCGCGCGCGAGCAGCGTTCTGCGCCTCAACGATTCGGGAGCGCGCCTCGGCCGTCGTGACCCTGGACTCACTCGCATCGAGAAGGCGGGCTCGGGCGACGCGGCGGACCGGGATGTGGATGTCAACTCGATCGAGAATTGGCCCAGACAGGCGGCCAAGATACCTCCGACGCCGATCAGGTGTGCACGTACACTCCGCCGAGGGGTCTCCCGCGTTGCCACACGGGCAAGGATTGGCCGCAAGAACAAGCTGAACGCTGGCGGGGAACTGCGCAACCTGGCGTGCTCGGTGAATTGTGATGACACCGGATTCGAGCGGTTGTCGAAGGGCATCGAGGACCGTTGGAGAAAACTCTGGCGCCTCGTCGAGGAATAAGACGCCCCGGCTCGCCCTCGACACTGCGCCCGGCCGGATGAGTCCGGAGCCTCCGCCGATGATGGACACCGCCGTTGCGGTGTGATGCGGTGCTTCGAACGGTGGTCGTGTCATCAGCGCGTCAACTGCCTGAAGGTTGGCCAGCGACGCAATGCTTGTCACCTCGAGAGCATCCTGCTGCGTGAGATCGGGAAGGATGCTCACGAGCCGCTCGGCCAGCATTGTTTTTCCGGCGCCGGGAGAACCGAGCATGAACGTGTGATGGCGGCCAGCTGCTGCAACGATGAGCGCCTCGACGACTTCGGGTTGCCCGACCACATCGGCGAGGTCCCTGTCGTCGATGACAGCCGCACTCGACTGCGCGGGCAGAATCGGGTCAGTTTCCGGCGTATCGATGTCAGCCCCGTGAACGGCCGCCGCGTGGCGAAGGCTCGACACTGCAAGCACGCGAATCCCCGGAACGAGTTCGGCTTCTGATCGGTTGCCCCACGGCACCATGACGGTGAGGGCTCCGCTGTCGCGAGCAGCGACGACCGCTGGAAGAACGCCAGCCACTGGACGGACACGGCCATCCAGCGCCAATTCGCCGAGGTGCACACACTGAGCGACAGTTTCAGACGGCACGATGCCACTACCGGCCAGCACTGCGAGCGCAATGGCAAGATCGAACCCGCTCCCCTGCTTAGGCAAGCTTGCTGGGGAGAGATTAACGGTCACTCTCGTTGGCGGCACCGCGAACCCGGAGTTGGTGATCGCACTTCGAACGCGGTCCTTTGCCTCCCCGAGCGAGGTGTCGGGCAAGCCGACGAGAACCATAGCTGGCAACCCCGACGCGATGTCTACTTCGACATCAACAATCGTGCCGGAGACTCCGCTGAGGGCGATCGCGCGCGTTCTTCCGATACTCACGCGATGATTCCAGTTCTGTGGTCGAGGCTGTGCACGGAGATTCCGTCACCGACGATTCCGATGGCATCGATTCGAATGAGCCCGCCGGTGCGCGAAACGGACTGGCACCACTCCCCCGCGAGAATTCGCAGCCGCGAAAACTTTGCTGGCGTGATTGCCTCGAGCGGGTGTCCGAACTTCAGCGTTCGTCGGGTCTTGACCTCGACGAACGCAAGGTGGCCCTCTCGTTCGACGATGAGGTCGATTTCGCCCCGCGCACACCGCCACCGTCGGTCGATGATTGCGTAACCCTCGGTGACGAGAAAGTCGGCGGCGACCTCTTCGCCCCACATGCCCAAGTCGTCTTTGTGTGCCATTCACACAGGATGCGCCAGCAATCACGGGCGGTCGCCACGCTAACTGTCTTCGGTGGACAACTCACTCCACCCGACGGGTGTGAAAAGTTTAGGCGTCGCCGATGGCGAGATCGCGAGGGAGCTTGAGTTCCTTCTTGCCCGTTTCCTCAACATTGACGTCCTTGAAGGTCAACACCTTCACCGACTTCACGAAACGATCGTGGCGGTAGACATCCCACACCCACACGTCCGTCAGTGTCAGTTCGAAGTAGAAATCGTTCCCTGCCGACTGAACGACCTGAGTGACCTCGTTCGCGAGGTAGAAGCGGCGTTCCGTCTCAACAACGTACGAGAATTGACCCACGATGTCCTTGTACTCGCGAAACAAATTGAGTTCCGCGTCACGGTCGTAGGCGTCGAGATCGTCGTCATTCATTGCCACCAGTCTATTCACCAGCCGGCGTTGTGTGAACGGACGAAATCCAACTCGCGCGATGGAATGCCGTGATGCCGTGAGCGGCAATTGCCTCGAAATGCCCTGAACTTCCGTAACCCTTGTTCGAAGCCCAGCCGTAAAGGTCGTCGGGTCCGGCTGCGGAAACCATGAGGTTGTCGCGGTACACCTTCGCCTCAACAGACGCCGCCGCCACGACAGCGCAATCGCGATCCGCTTTTGCCCGCACCACGACGGTGATCGCCGGCACGAGAGCGCCCTTCAGCCAGTTGTGGGTTCCGTCGAGCAATATGGTGCCGCCCGAGACGTCGTGACCCGCAATCTGCAATCGGGCAATTGCTCGCTCGGCGGCGCGGGAGAGCGCTGGCACAATCCCGAATTCGTCGATCTCAGCGGCTGACGCTTCGCCCGTCTCGACAGCGACGACCCACTCCCGAACGGGCTCTACGAGTGCTTCACGCCGCTTCGCTGTCAACAGCTTCGAATCACGCAGCCCGACCGGAAACGGTTCCGCCCTCCGGATCATCGCAGCGCCAACCACAACCGGTCCAGCGATTGCACCGCGTCCAACCTCGTCGATGCCAATGACGCACCGAGAACCAGCCGCGAACAGGTCGCGTTCAACTTCGAGAGAGGGGTCAGTCGGCATTGGGGAAAAGGTCGCCGCGATTCTGGAGCCACGTCCAACGGTCGAACGGCCACGACACCACAACCGCTCTGCCGACGACCTTGTCGACGGGAACGAAGCCCTTGCCCGGTTCGTCTTGGTTGTACCGCGAATCCGCAGAGTTGTAACGGTTGTCACCCATCACCCACAGGGAATCTTCTGGCACGACAATGTCGAACTCGATACCGCTCGCGGCAGAATCCGTAGCCGGAACCTTGATGTACGGCTCGTCGATGGGAACCCCATTGACCTCCAACTGGCCGTCCACCGTGCAGCACGTCACGCGGTCACCCGGCAAACCGATGAGCCGCTTGACCAAGTGATCCTCAGAGTCTGACCCGCCCAAACCGACGACAGCGAAAATTGTGTCGATCGCCTGGGTAAACAAGTCGGGCTCCGAAAGATTGTGGGCAGCAAGCCATCCGCCAGGATCGCTGAAGACGACGACGTCGCCGTGCTCGAGAGGGAACAGATCGGGAACAAGCTCGTTCACGATGATCCGGTCATTGACGAGAAGCGTGTTCTCCATCGACGCCGATGGAATGTAAAACGAGCGAAAGAGGAACGTCTTGATAAGGAACGAGATGACGAGCGCCGAAACCACGATGATGACCATGTCCTTGAGGAACGACAGCACGCTCTTCACAATCGGATTAGTCATGGTGTCCTCGGGAAAAGTGCGGAATGTAGCCCCAGTCTACGACCAACGACAAAGGCCGCTCGCGTGAAGCGAACGGCCCGTGACGGAAAACGAATTACGCGTCCCGCTTTTCGCGGATCTTTGCAGCCTTACCGCGAAGCTTGCGAAGGTAGTACAGCTTGGCGCGACGAACGTCACCGCGGCTGACAAGCTCAATGTGGTCGATGATGGGCGAGTGAACGGGGAACTTACGCTCGACTCCAACCTGGAACGACACCTTGCGGACAGCGAACGTTTCGCGAACGCCGTGACCTGAGCGAGAGATGACGACACCCTGGAAAACCTGAACACGGCTTCGGGTGCCTTCAATGATGTTGACGTGAACCTTGACGTTGTCGCCGACGCGGAAGTCGGGAACGTCGGTGCGCAGCAGGGCTGCGTCGATGGCATCAAACTTTTGCATGATGATTT
>CAXNHY010000010.1:0-17687 GCA_964202425.1 Microbacteriaceae bacterium MWH-Ta3
CTGGTTCGAAACGCCTCGCGAACCTGGCCTTTGGCCTTCGCCATGTGAAGGGTTCGACCCTCGCACGTGGCGATTCCCGTCGAATCTTGACCGCGGTGCTGGAGAAGCGCGAGCGCGTCATAGATCTGCTGATTGACGGGTGTGGAGGACACAATTCCGACGATGCCGCACATGCCCGGACGCTCCCCTTTCGCGGTGGCCGTCACTCGACGACGCACCTAATACTCTCACATGGCGCTCGCTAGACTTCAGTGGTGACGGGTGATGCGTACGCGAAAGCCGGTGTAGACACCGAAGCGGGAGACCGCGCTGTCGAACTGATGAAGGCTGCTGTCGCGGCAACCCACGGAGCAAACATTCTGGGTGGAGTTGGTGGCTTCGCCGGCTTGATGGACGCAGCGTTCCTCAAGGACTACCGACACCCAATTCTTGCGACCTCGACAGACGGCGTTGGCACAAAAATTGCTATCGCGCAGGCGCTTGATGTTCACGACACCATCGGCCAAGACCTCGTCGGAATGGTCGTGGACGACATTGTTGTTGTCGGCGCCAAGCCACTTTTTATGACCGATTACATCGCGTGCGGCAAGGTCGTCCCGGAGCGAATTGCTGACATCGTGCGAGGAATCGCCCACGCGTGTGCGGCAACGGGCACGGCTCTCGTTGGTGGCGAAACCGCTGAACACCCTGGGCTTTTGGGCGACGACGATTACGACGTTGCCGGCGCTGCCGTTGGCGTCGTTGAGGCAGACGACATGCTCGGGCCAGACAAAGTTGAACACGGGGATGTCGTGATTGCTCTGGCGTCGAGTGGCCTCCATTCCAACGGCTATTCGCTTGTCCGACACATTCTGTCGACGACGAACCGAACGTTTGACCAGTCAGTCCCGGAGTTTGATCGAGTCCTTGGCCTGGAACTCCTCGAACCCACGCGTCTCTACACAGCTCCGCTACTTGAGACGCTCGCCGCCCACCCCGGCGCTGTTCACGCTCTCAGTCATGTCACGGGCGGAGGCATCGCCGCTAACCTCGCGCGAGTTCTCCCGGTGGGAACGTGGGTCGACATCGATCGCGCAACCTGGTCACCGCCAGCAGTTTTCCGCGTGCTCGCGGAGTGGGCTTCGGAAAAAATCGAAGCAACAGAGGGAACCTGGAACCTGGGAATCGGCATGCTCGCGGTTGTGTCTCACGGTTCCGCCAGCACGCTCACACGAGAGTGGTCCGAAGCCGGCATCGACTCGTGGGTCGTCGGGCATGTGTCAAACCGAGAGACCGACCTTAGTGATTATGTGAGTGGCGCAAAGGGCGTCACGGGTGGCGCAGTTCGGTTGGTCGGAACCTACGCTGACTGAGTTTTGTCGTCTTCCGATTCGACGTCGTCGTTTGAGTTTGGAGTTGCTGCAAAGTCAGCCCACTTGTCGAGATCGATTCCGGAGTCGTCAGAGCCGCGAAGTTCAGACTGGAGAGCTGACAAGTCGGTGTCAGGACTGAAGTACTTCAACTCGCGCGCGACTTTGGTGTGCTTTGCTTTTTGGCGACCGCGGCCCATAGTGGACCCCCTTCACGTTCAGCCTCACGCGCGACTGCGGGTCACGCGGGCTTGTAGACAATCAGTTTATCACGCGACGAGAAATGCGCCCACGACGTTATACCCAGCCAGGGCACACATCACCCCGCCGGCGATGTGGAGAGCGGCGATGCCCAGCCCCCGCCAGAACTGACCGCGACCAATCGATTGAGCAGCTGCGACAGCCGTGGTTGACAGTGTTGTAAACCCGGCAGCGAAAGCAAGGAGGGCAAGCGCTGCCGAGGAATCAATGGCGCCTATATGAGCCAGCCCCAAGGCTGCCCCGGCGAGGAGACTTCCGCTCGCGTTGACAATCAACAACCCCGTTGCTTCTGCTCCCTTGGGAAGCACAGCCGTGACCGCGTATCGAGCGACAGCGCCGACGGCACCGAGGAGTGCACACAGTGCGAACACACCGAATGTTGTCATGAGCGCACCTTCGACATCGCGTTGCCCGCGCGTAAACCGACGATTGCCGCGAACACGCCGAATACGAGGTTAGACAGGGCGTACGCAACACCGATGTACAGCCCGCCGCCATTCGTGTCAGTCACCGCCGTTACAAACTCTGCTGACACTGCAGACAGCGTGGTAAACGACGCGAGGAAGCCCACACTGACCCCTGTAAACAACCACTCTGGCATTGCCGCTCGTGGGGCACTCACCAGCACTCCGAGCGTGAACGATCCAAGAATGTTCACGACCAGGGTCACAGCCGAATTGTCGCCAAACTCCAGAGCGGCGCTCGCAGCCGTGAGACCCAATCGAGCAGCACTGCCCACCAATCCGCCGACAAAAACGGCGACAACACTGCGGGCATTCAACTTCATAACAGTCAGGCTATCGCCGTCACAGCCATACAGGTTCGAGGGTTAGGCTAGGCACAACATGAGAGGAACACGTGTCCGCGCTAGAGAGTTTTGACCACGAGCAGTATCGTGACGAGGTTGTTGACCAGTGGGGTCAAGAAGCCTGGTCACGGGGCCAGTCGTGGTGGAAGAACCTCGGAGAGCTCGGACAAAAATCGTTCCTCGCCGAAGGGTCAGCCCTTCGAAGCGGATACGCCAGCGCACTCAGCGCAGGCCTCACCATCGACTCGGATCACGTCGTCGAACTCGTCGAACGGCATCGAGTGTGGATCACCCAAGCGTGGGGCGGTAGCGCTCCCACTGCAGAACAATTCCGCGGTCTCGCCGACATGTATGTCGCCGATGAGCGCTTCGCCCGCCACTACGGCGGTCCAGAAAACGCAACTTTCGTTCGCGACGCAATTCACGCTTGGACGTCTCGCACCACTAATTCCTAAGGGGAACACGTCATGAATCGCCTATCTGATTTCAGCCTCAAGAACCGCGCGCTTATCGCACTCGTCACCATCGTCGTGGCGCTCTTTGGTGGCATCTCGCTGACGCTCCTCAAATTGGAACTCATCCCTTCGGTGTCATTCCCGCAGCTTGTCGTGGTGACCAACTATCCGGGAGCATCACCGGTCATCGTTGAAAAAGAGGTCTCGACTCCTATTGAGAACGCCATTCAGGCGGTTCCAGGACTGGAAGCAACCTCCTCGACGTCTCAAGCAGGCATTTCGCAGGTCACAGCTGAGTTCACCTATGGCACCAATATCGAATCAGCTGAGCAAAAGATTCAGCTCGCCATCAACAAGCTGTCGAACATCCTTCCAGACTCAGTTGAACCGCAAGTTTTTGCAGGCTCGTTCGCTGACGCGCCAATCGTTCAGTACGCCGTCACAAGCGACCTCACTCAAGCGCAGCTCGACCAGGTTCTCAACGACATTGCCGTCAAAGAACTCAGCAAGCTCGACGGGGTCCGCGAAGTTTCCGTCTTCGGTGCAAACGGGCAACACATCGAAGTTCTCCCCCGCCAGGACGTTCTCGACGATAATGGCCTGACGGTCTCCGATATCTCTGCTGCAATCACCGCCAACGGTCTTCGACTTGGAGCGGGAACAGTTGATTCGGAGAACGGTGAACTGTCGATTGTTTCCGGGACCAAACTCGAGTCGACGGACGACATCGGCGCAATCCCGCTTCCCGCGGGAACAACCGTTAATCCTCGCAACGGCAATGTCACCATCACGACAATCAGTGAAGTCGCTGACGTTGTCATTGTCGACAACGACATCACTAGCGTTTCGCGCGTCAATGGACTGCCGTCTCTGACGGTTGCGATTACCAAAACCGCAGACGCCAACACTGTTGACGTCTCCCGCGAAGTCCGCGCGATGGTCCCTGAACTCGAATCGTTGATGGGGAACAACACTGTTCTCAATGTCGTGTTTGATCAGGCACCGTTTATCGAGAAGTCGATCGAATCCCTCACCACAGAAGGACTGCTCGGACTTGGCTTCGCGATTATCGTCATCCTTGTTTTCCTTCTCTCCGTTCGATCGACGCTCGTCACAGCTGTCTCGATCCCCAGCTCCGTCCTCTTGACGTTCATCGGAATGTGGGCAGGTGGATTCACGCTCAACATCCTCACCATCGGTGCTGTCACGATTTCGATTGGTCGAGTCGTTGATGACTCGATCGTTGTCGTCGAAAACATCAAACGTCACATTGAGCTCGGCGAGGAAAAGCTTCACGCCATCACCACCGCGGTCAAAGAAGTTGCAACGGCCGTCACGTCATCGACAATCACGACGGTTGCGGTCTTCCTTCCGCTTGCGTTCGTCTCAGGCCTCTCGGGAGAGCTCTTCCGACCCTTCGCGGTTACCGTCACGATTGCTCTCCTCGCATCGCTTTTCGTGTCGCTGACGATCGTTCCCGTGCTTTCTTACTGGTTCCTTGGAAAGAGCAAGCGTCAGCGCGATGCCGACAAGGGCAAGCCGGTCGGCGACACCGCTGAGAAGTTTGACATCATTCAGCGCGGCTACCGTCCGGTTGTTGCATGGACGATTCGTCGCCCTCTCACAACCGTGCTTATCGCCATTCTCACTCTCGTCGGAACGTTTGCTCTGACGCCGTTCATGAAGACCAACTTTGTTGGCGGCAGCGGTCAGACGACAGTGACCCTTCGGCACACCGTTCCAGCTGGTGAAACTCTCGACGGCAAAGTTGCCATCGCCGAAGACGCGGAAAAGGATCTTCTTGCTATTGACGGAATCGACAGAGTCCAGACGACCGTCGGCGGCGGTAACCGTCTTGCCGCCCTGTTTGGTGGCTCAGGCGACATCACGTACCAGGTGACAATCTCCGATTCACCTGACGTCGATGCCGATTCTGTGCAGGCAGAGGTCACGCGCCAGCTGGAATCCATCCCATCGAGTGGAACGATTTCTCTCGCCGGTGGCGGTGGAGCCGCGTTCGGCTCGACGAGTATCGACGTCACGATTAAGGCACCGTCGGAGGAGACCCTCAACGAGGTGACGACCAAGATTTTCGATGCGATGACAAACTCTGGCGCGGCCGATGAAGTCGACAGTTCCCTTTCAGATGTCGAAGAGTTCATTTCGATTGACATTGATCGCGCAGCTGCAGCCCGTGAGTTCCTCACAGAGACGGGTATCAGCAGGACGCTGTCGAGCATCATCAACCCGTCCGCAGTGACCCAAATTGTGATTGACGATGTCACGATGAGCGTCATCGTCATGGCATCGAATGCGCCTACGACGGTCGACGAACTCAGAGCCTTCACCATCGAGTCGCCGCGAGGTGAGGACGTCGCGCTGTCGTCGGTCGCCACCATTTCGATCGAGAAGACCGCCGCAACGCGAACAACGGAGCGAGGCGTTCTCTCGTCGACGGTTGCGGTTACACCGTCAAGCGATGACCTCACCGCGGCAACTGCGGCGGTGAACGACGCCCTTGATTCGGTTGATCTCCCGTCCGGTGTCACAGCGACAATCGGTGGTGTTGCGGAAGACCAGGCTGAGTCGTTCCAGCAGCTCGGTCTAGCACTGCTCGCCGCAATCCTCATTGTTTATGTGGTCATGGTTGCGACCTTCCGCAGCCTCCGACAACCGTTGCTCCTCCTCGTGTCGATTCCATTCGCCGCAACAGGTGCGATTGGGCTCCAGATCATCTCCGGCATTCCTCTTGGTGTGTCGTCCCTGATCGGTTTGCTCATGCTCGTCGGAATCGTCGTGACGAACGCAATCGTCCTCATCGACCTCGTCAATCAGTATCGAGAACGCGGATCGAAAGTTCCGGAGGCGCTCCTCGAAGGAACGACTCGACGTGTTCGCCCTGTTTTGATGACTGCACTTGCAACGGTGTTTGCGCTGACGCCTCTCGCGATCGGAATCACCGGTTCGGGCGGATTCATTTCGCAGCCCCTCGCAATTGTGGTCATTGGCGGACTCTTGTCGTCGACGGTCCTCACCCTCGTCGTCCTCCCTGCGCTCTACTCACTCGTCGAAGGTGCGAAGGAACGACGCGAAGCCAAGCAGTCAACACCGCGGGACAAGAAGCCGATCTGGAAGCGCGCAACGAAGGCAACCGCGTAGCGGCACTCAGGGTGCTGGCGCCAGCACCCAGAGCACTTCAGCTTCTTCGGTCGTTGAAGGGTTCTGCCACGTGTGCGGCTCTCTCCCGCGGAATGTCATCGCATCGCCAACACCAAGCGAGTGGCGCTCTGGGCCGAGCACGATCTCGAACGCACCTCTCATGACGTAAACAAATTCGACTTCGGCGTCGAGCGCATAGAGTTCGGCACCACCAGAGCCCAGTGGGGCGACGATTGAGTGGAGAACTTCGATGTGCGACTGCGAACCAGGGGACAAGAGGTAGTCGCGAGCTTTCCCTCCACCAAAGTTGATCTGGGCGCCTTCACCAGCCCGAACAATCGCGCTCGTGGGCGGCTCGAACAGTTCCCCGACGCGGAGCCCCAGAGCTTCACACACCGAAACGAGGGATGCGACCGAGGGTGAGACGTGATCGCGCTCGAGTTTGCTCACGAAGCCTTCGGTCAGACCAGCAGCAGCAGCAACCTGGCCGAGCGTAAGACCGCGGGCGAGACGCGCTGAGCGCAGCCTCCCCCCGATCGGAATGGGGTGATCGGAAACCTGTTTAGCTGTCCGTCGAATTGTTCCGGCCATGTTCACCTCATCTCCATTGCAACAGCCCGAACGGGTGCTCCGTCGATTCCGATGAACTTGAGGGGAAGAATCGAAATGAACGGATCCGAGAAAGTGATGCTCTCGAGGTTGCACAGGTTTTCGCAAATCACTCCGCCAGCCTCGGCGATGAGGTGGTGAGCGGGAAATCCTTCGCCCGGCTTCTCGTCTGTGGGGGTTTCGTCAATGTTGAGGGCGTCGAGGCCGAACGTCAGCACTCCTCGGCTGAGAAGCGAACGGACGAGCTCGGAATCAAGAAACGGATTGTCAAAGTATTGAGGCGATTGATAGTGGCGAGCCCAGCCGGTGTGGAACAGAACGATGTCGCCCGAGCGAACACCGTCGAGTTGTTCCCTGACTGACTCAATGGTGATCCGCTCCCGGGCTCCAACGCTCGTGCAGTCGACCACAACTCCGCGGCCCACGAATCGATTGAGGGGGATCTCATCGATTCGCAGAGTGTTGTCGTCGAAATGGTAGGGAGCGTCGACGTGGGTTCCGCTCTGGCTTCCCATCTGCACAGACATGAGATTGAACCCGTCGTCAGCCACCGTCGAGTGTTGTTCGAGGTGCGGCACGGGGTCCCCCGGGTATACGACAGTGTTTCCGTCGATTTCTCGGGAAAGGTCTACAACTCGAACTATCTCCATGGGAAAAAACTATTGCCTAAAGGTCAAGAAGGGAATAGCATCTGCATAACGTTATCGATGACGTTCTCACGGAGAGGAATCACATGAGCAACGTAGCTCTAAATGCGAAACCCAAGATTACTGAGGTCGAAGGCTTCGGAATCGACACCATTCCCGACGCAGACAGAACATCGACGCCTCGGGATCTCTTCCGAATCCAGTTCGGAGGCGCGAACACGTTCGCGACCGTTCTGCTCGGAACATTCCCCATTGCGTTCGGTCTTTCCTTCTGGGAGGGCGTCGCCGCAACAGTTCTCGGTGTGCTCGTCGGAACACTGTTCCTGATGCCAATGGGACTCTTTGGACCGCGAACGGGAACCAACAACGCTGTGTCGTCAGGTGCTCACCTCGGTGTGACAGGACGTATCGCAGGCTCATTCCTCAGCCTTCTCACCGCAATCGCGTTCTATTCGATTTCGGTCTGGGTCGGCGGAGACGCCCTCGTCGGAGCATTCGTCCGGCTCTTTGGAGCTGAAGACTCACAGGGGCTTCGAATTGCCCTGTATGCACTCCTCGGAATAATCGTGATCGTCGTGGTCGTTTACGGCTACCAGTTCATGCTGCTCGTCAACCGAGTCGCGGTCTGGGCGAACACCGTCCTCATGCTCCTCGCGATCGTCGCGTTCGCCGGTGTCTTTGACCCCAGCTACGCCGGCAGCGGCGAGTACCTCCTAGGAGACTTCTGGCCAACATTCGTGCTTTCCGCTCTCATCGCGATGTCGAACCCGATCTCCTTCGGTGCATTCCTCGGAGACTGGTCGCGTTACATCCCTCGCGGAACCTCGAACGCCAAGCTCATGTTGGCAACGCTCGGTGGCCAGACGATGACCCTGATCCCGTTCCTCTTCGGTGTTGCAACAATGACACTCGTCGCAGGCGGAGACTATGTCGTCGGGCTCATCGGTGTTGCACCCGAGTGGTACGCCTACCTCATCATTGTTGTGGCTTTCGTCGGTGGTTTGTCGACCGGAACGACCTCTCTCTACGGAACCGGACTTGATTTCTCGTCGGTATTCCCTCAATTGACTCGCGCCACAGCAACGATTGCCATCGGAACGGTTGCATTCGCCTTCATCGTCGCTGGCCGTCTCTTCACCGACCTCCTCGGAGCGGTCAACGGATTCGTCGGCGCAATTGTCGTGACGACAACACCGTGGATGATCATCATGGCAATCGGTTTCTGGAACCGTCGGGGCTGGTACAGCCCAGAAGACCTTCAGGTCTTCAACCGCGGGAAGAAGGGTGGCCGTTACTGGTTCGCCAACGGAATCAACTGGCGTGCGATGACCGCGTGGGTCGTGTCTGCAGTCCTCGGGCTACAGTTTGCTTTCTACCCGCCGATCATCGAGGGACAGTGGAGTGGCATTGCCGGTGGAGTTGACCTCAGCCTGATTGTGGCAATCGTCTCGGCTGCTGTCCTCTACATCGGATCACTCCTCGTATTCCCCGAGCCCGAATACGTATTCGGGCCCAAGGGACCTCGCATTGGCCGCGCTGCCAAGGCGAGCATCCCACCGGTTCGCTAAGTCCAGTCGTGGTTGATGAAACTCCCCGAACAACTACAGGGGGCCAACTCGGCCAAGTAGACGCGACGGTGGTGCCCCGGTTCGCCGGGGCACCCACCTTCGCTCGACTTCCCCGACGCGACGAAGTCGACCACGCCGACATCATGGTGGTTGGTGTCCCGTTTGATGCGGGCACCAGCTTCCGTCCGGGTGCTCGTTTTGGCCCAGGACACATTCGCGAATCATCGCGATTGCTTCGCCCCTACAACCCAGCCCAAGACGCCGAACCGTTCGCGCTCGCACAGGTGGTCGACGCCGGGGATATTGCCGTCAATCCGTTCAATATTGAACTCGCCGTCGATCAGGTCGAAGCCGGCATGACAGAACTGGTGTCGACCGGCGCAAAGATCATGACGCTCGGCGGTGATCACACCATTGCGTACCCGATCCTCAAGTCGCTGCACGCTAAACACGGGCCGATTACCGTTATCCACTTTGACGCTCACCTTGATACGTGGGACACGTATTTTGGCGCACCGCTGACGCACGGGACACCGTTCAGGCGGGCGAGTGAAGAGGGGATTATCGACCTCGAATCGTGCCTGCACGTTGGAATTCGCGGGCCGCTGTACTCCACCGATGACCTCAGCGAAGATCACCGCCTCGGCTTCGCAATCCTCAACTCAACCGATGCTGACTCGCTGGGAATCGAGGGGATGATCACCGCGATGCTCAAACGCGTTGGGGACCGCCCGACGTATGTCTCCATCGACATTGATGTCCTTGACCCAGCGTTCGCACCCGGCACCGGAACACCGGAAGCCGGCGGATTGAGCAGCCGCGAACTTCTGCGAATGGTTCGCGCACTCGATGCGACGAATCTCATCGGTGCTGACATCGTCGAAGTGTCCCCGGCTTACGATCACGCACAAATCACGGGTATCGCAGCGGCACACCTCGCATACGAACTCATCACGGTCATGGCGCGGAGGGGCTAGTGTCAGCTCACAACGACGTTCTCGCAGCCGCCGCGGCAATCGTCGACGACTTCGGCCATCACCGGACGGGCGCCTATTTCTCAGGCTTTTCCGAGGACTCGACCTACATCTTCTACACTCACACCGACATCTTGCGCTCTCGCGCTGAATACGAAGCACTGTGGGCTTCGTGGGAAGCAAACGACGGGTTCCGCGTTCACGGGTGCACGTCGACCAACGGCGCTGTCACGCTGATAACCGACACATCGGCGGTGTTCACACACCTCGTTGAAAGCGTAGTTGAGTTCGCAGGCGAAGTTTCAACGATTCACGAACGCGAGACAATCGTCTTCGCGCTGCGAGACGGTCGCTGGCTCGCGGTGCACGAGCACCTTTCCCCTGCCGGCGATTAGGGCTTTTGTTACACCGGAGATGTAACACAACTTTTCTCTGCGCCCGGCCGGCCGTACCGTGGGGAGCACACCGACACAACAGGAGTTCATCATGGGTCGCATTTACTCTGACATCACCGAAGCGTTTGGCAACACCCCGCTCGTCAAGCTCAATCGAGTCACCGACGGTTCCACGGCGACCGTTCTCGGCAAACTTGAGTTTTACAACCCATCCTCGAGCGTCAAGGACCGGCTCGGGATAGCGATTGTCGATGCTGCGGAAGCGTCCGGCGAGCTCAAGCCAGGCGGAACCATCGTCGAAGCAACGTCGGGAAACACGGGAATCGCCCTCGCAATGGTCGGTGCGGCCCGCGGCTACAAAGTGATTTTGACGATGCCGGAGTCGGTCAGCCTCGAGCGCCGAGCGCTCATCAAGGGATTCGGTGCAGAACTTGTGCTCACACCCGGCGCTGAGGGCATGAAGGGTGCCGTCGCGCGCTCGGAAGAGATCGCTGCAGAACGCGGTGGGATTCTTGCCCACCAGTTTGAGAACGAAGCCAACCCCTCCATTCACCGAAAGACCACGGCCGTTGAGATTTGGGACGACACCGACGGCGGCGTCGATATCTTCGTCGCTGGCGTTGGAACCGGCGGCACGCTCACCGGTGTTGGGCAGGAACTCAAGAAGCGCAAGCCTGCGGTTCAGGTCGTAGCCGTTGAGCCCCTCGAATCACCAATTCTCAACGGTGGTGCACCCGGACCACACAAGATCCAGGGCATCGGTGCAAACTTCGTCCCCGCGATCCTCGACAGAGACGTTTATGACGAGGTCATCGATGTCTCGGCCGAAAACGCCGTTGCGATGGCTCGACGCTTGTCTACAGAAGAAGGAATTCTTGCTGGAATCTCGTCCGGCGCGACCGTCTACGCTGCACTTGAATTGGCCAAGCGTCCGGAGAACGCGGGCAAGACAATCGTGGTCATTCTTGCCTCGTACGGAGAGCGGTATCTTTCGACGGTGCTCTTCGAGGGTATTCTTGACTGAATGAGCCCAATTCGTCGCGTCCGTGATGACATTCGGGCGGCGATGAAGCACGATCCAGCCGCACGGAATGCCTTCGAGGCGTTCGTCATCCTCTCAGGATTGCACGCGGTGTGGTGGCATCTGACGGCAAAAATCCTGTGGAACACGGGGTTCAAGTTCATAGCTCGAGTCATTTCACAATTGGTCCGTTGGTGGACGCTCATTGAAATCCACCCGGCGGCCACAATCGGCGAACGAGTGTTTATCGATCACGGAGCCGGCGTCGTCATCGGTGAAACGGCAAGCATCGGAAACGATTGCGTCTTGTATCACGGCGTCACGCTCGGGGGTCAGGGCGACTCAATCGACGGGCGTCGTCACCCTCGCGTAGGAGATAACGTTGTCATTGGTGCTGGTGCAATCCTCATCGGCCCAATCGTCGTCGGAGACGGCGCCCTCATTGGCGCTGGCGCTGTCGTCGTTTCTGATGTTCCAGCCGGCTACACGGCGGTCGGTGTCCCCGCCCGACTACTCAAGCCGAAGGGAAAAAACTAGCCGATGGTGAAGTTCTTCACCCGGCTGCTTTTTCCGCCAATCATTCGTCTCCTGTTCGCGGCGACGGTTGTCGGGCGACGAAACATGCCAGCGTCCGGCGGGGTCATCCTTGCGAGTAACCACTTGTCATTCTTCGATTCCGTCATCCTTTCACTCCTCGCCCGCCGTCCCGTTTCGTTTCTCGCGAAGGCCGAGTACTTCACGGGCAAGGGCATCAAGGGCTGGTTGTCACGGGTGTTCTTCGCGTCAATCGATGCGATCCCTGTACACCGCGACTCTGCGTCGGCAGCTCAGGACGCACTCGATGCCGGGCTTGAACGACTCGTGGACGGTGAAGCCTTTGCGATGTATCCGGAGGGGACGCGATCGCTTGACGGGCGTCTTTATCGCGGAAAGACCGGCGTCGCGTGGCTCGCACTCACAGCTAACGTGCCCGTAGTCCCCGTCGCGCTGACCGGAACGGACAAGATTCAGCCAGTTGGATCGCGCGGCATCCGGCTCGCAAAGCTCAGAGTTGAGTTTGGCCAACCGATGAATCTGTCGTCCTACGGGGCCGCGTCAAGCAGTAAAGCTCGCCGTGAAGCGACCGACGCCATCATGGACGAAATAGCCGCGATGTCCGGTCAAGAACTAGCCGGAATCTACAACGAACGACCAGCGACAACCGTCAAACAAAAAGTTCGACGACTGTTTAGGGGGCGGGCTCCTCTGACGTAGCCTGCTGCGCCTCGATTTCGGCTCGAACCTGAACCATGTCAAGAGCACGAACCTGTCCGATGATCTCCTCAAGGGCTGGTTCAGGAAGTGCACCAGCCTGGTTGAAGAGCAAGACGCCGTCACGGAACATCATCAGAGTGGGAATCGAGCGGATACCGGCCATCGCTGACAGCTCCTGATGGGCATCGGTGTCGACTTTTGCAAAGGTAATGTCAGGGTGTTTTTCACTGACACGGTCGTAAATGGGGGAAAACTGACGGCACGGCCCGCACCATTCGGCCCAGAAATCGACGAGAACAATCGAATTGTCGTTGTTTACGGCAGCTTCGAAGCCAGCGCGGTCAAGGTCAACAGTTGCCATCAGATTCCTTTGTTCGCTTACATTCTAGATCGCGCTAATGCGCGAATCCGTTGCCTCCAGCACGCGGGCGGAGATGTAACCAGTGAAGGTCGTTGGTGATCTCTTCGACAAGGTCCACTCAATCGTCAAATCGTCAAACATGGTCATTCCGAGGCCGCGTACGGGGGACTCGAGCGGCCCACCGTTGCTTGAGATGACAACCTTGAGGACGTCCTCCTCGGCAAAGTTGATTGACACGTCGATACGGGTCGCTTCTCCGTGGCGAACAGCGTTATTGATCGCTTCAAGACACGTTACGACCAGCGATTCGGCAGCTTCGGGGTTTCGTGCAGACAGCTCTCGGACCCCATCGCCCGCCACGAGTGTGATTTCACACATGCCAGACCAAAACTCAATTGCGCGTGACAATTCGACGAGAGCATCCGGCGCGGTTGACGTGGGCGAACGAACAATCGACATCACACCATCGAGGACTTCCGAAACGGTACTGACATCCGCAGCAGAGATGGCGCCCCGACCATTTCGTATGTGCTGAGCTACCGCGTGAACGCGAGACTGCGCTGACGAGTGCAGGGCGTGTGCGACGTGGCGTTGGCGAAGCCACACCCGACGCCGAACCTCCGAGACGTCGAGAGCCATATCTCGACGCGTTGCGTTGAGTTGAGCGATTCGCACTGCTTCATAGTGAGCAAACAGTCGTTGCGCAACGTAGATCAGCCCCGACACGGGTGCCACAAGGGCAAACGTGACGGCAAGCCCAGCTTCTTGCTCCGATTGAACGATAAAAGTCAGGACCGTCCACGCGACAAGGAGCCCGATACCTTCGTGCACCAAGACAACGACGACAAAGACGTCACGTGTCGACAGGCGGAGATTCCCGAGGAACAGTTGGAAAAGAGCGAGCCCAAAACCCAACCCCAGTGCATTGAATAGCGCTCCAAGAATCGAGCTGCCGAGCGGAAGGATGTCGAACATCGCAACAACCGAGGTGAGGTAAAAGATGGCGCCAGCAAGCACGGGTCCGATAAAGCTCGCCGCGACCGGGAATCGCGGGACGGCAGACGACACCGAAACAGATTCGGTCACGGTCTTGACGGTTTGCGCACGCGCAGCGAGCGTGTGACTGAGGGGTCGAATCACGTTGTTTACCAAACTGTCGAGCGCATCGGCAATTGTGTTCCGGTTCTGCCCCGCCCGATTGGCTGCGAGCACTTTTCTGATCTCTGGCTGAATTGTCAATTCTGACTCTGATTGAAGTACGGAGTCGTTGCGGGCAATTTCGTCGAGAAGGTTGTCCCTCTCGAGCTTGAGCTGTGCGATGCTCTGCTCCGTCTCGCGGCGAGTCGACCACGCATTGATGAAGGTTGAAACGATGAACCCAACAACTATCAGGACGATTGGCACGGAACCTGAACCGAGAATGATGCGGCTCGCGAGGAAGGACTCGCGGTTGAGAGACAGTCCGTCAACGACGAACGTCACGATGACCGCCCTACTAACACCCACAGCGATCAACGCACCCAGCACAATGGGAAGACGGTTCCGCGTGACGCGACGAAGCGCAAATCCGACCCCGGCAATCAACGCAATCGTCAACCCGACAGACATCGTTGACACGGCGAGAGCGGTAAGTACCGAACGCTGAGAAAGGCGAATAGCTTCCGACGCGTATCCGAGAAGGATTGCGACGAAGGCGTAAGTAAGAAGCGTTTGCCATTTAAACAGCCACGAACCCTCGATGAGGGCTTGGAATTGAGGGATCGAGAACGTGCGGCCGCGAGGAGCACTATTTTCGTCCACTGAGTTCATTCCAATAAAGTCTCGCGAGTTGAATACGCGCGGTTGGACCAGGGGGAATGCCGGCCGATTCAATCATTCGATTCAGCATGCGTTCGACGGCGCGCACACTGGTCTCTCGTGCTTGAGCAATTTCGGCGTTGGTCAAGCCGGCCGAAACCAGTTTAAGGACGTTCACTTGAATCGCCGACAGGGCCCGTGAGGGTGCCTTATCGGACATCTGCCGGATTGCCTCGCCTGTGCCGATCGCTCGCGACACCGCTTCACGAAGAGCATCCGTTGAGTTCAGTCCGGTTTTGACGATGTAGGACGCGTCGGAGGGAATCGATTTCCAACCGCTGCCAGTGATTCTCGGGTCAGAAAGGTTGGTGATGAAGACAACCGGAACCGTTGGGTAGTCGGATCGGATGCGTTGGACAACGTCGATTCCCGTCGGCCCCATTCCCAAGTCAATATCAGCGACGACGAGATTGGGCGGCGATTCTCGAGCCGCGGTGATCGCCCCGAGTGCATCGTGCGTGCGTGTGACACTCCACCCGTCCGATTCGAGGATTTCAGCGATGATGCTGCAGATGAGCGGTTCGTCGTCGACAACGACGGCATTTCGAGTATTCGACGCCGGCACTACTTCGCCTTGCGTGCCTTGTCGATAAGCCCTTCAACAACGGCCAACGGGGTTGTTTTGGCAGCCACCGCTTCCCGCCCGACCCATTCCGCACGCTCATCGCGAAGGGTGAGTTCAACAACCGACGGTCGAACCGGGTCAATCCCGGCTGCGCGCTGTTTTCCTCGCGCAATCAGCGTGATCACTGGGAGGGCGACCGTCCCGAGCGCATCGAGAATGAGAACCACCCCGAAGAATCGCCAATACATGTCTGACAGGGATTGAGGGGGGAATCCACCCTCGGAAAGAATGACTGGGATGACGAGAAGCGGGACGATCCCGATGAGCACGAGATTAAGGTCGAGAACAACGCGCATCCATTTGAATGGAGCAGTGGCGAGCAGGAGCATGAGGTTGGCGTGAGCAAAGGACACCGCGAGGAGAAGTGAGATCGCGAAGAGTTTGGTGATGTTCGCGTAGACAGAACTTGCGCCGTACGTGTTTTCGGTGTCGCTCCAGTTCCACCAGATGAGTATTGATGCAGCAGCCAGCGTGACGGCGCTCGTTCCAATTCCAATCCAGCCCAGAACCTTGACGTCTCGGCCGAGTGCAGCGAGGTGGCACAGAGCAAGGATCGCCGCACCGGCGACAGCGAGGGTTGTGAGGAGGACTTTAGCCTGTAGTTCACCGAACTCGCCGCTGACAATCGTTGCGATACCAATCAGGGCAGCAATCACCAGAGAAACAATGATGGTCCATACCGCAACGCGGCGAACACCCTTGAGTGCACGATTTGCTGTTGTGGATTCAGTTGATGTCATGACGCCAGACTACTCTCGTCAGCAGAACCGTGGATTGGCTATTTCTTGTTGCGGCCCCACACTACGAGGTAAAGAAGCTCCAAGACGCCGAAAGTATTGATGAGGAGAAGTGCCACAAACCAGCCTGACGAATTGTTGCGCGCTGCCCGCCACAGCGCAAAGCCCTTGAGCGTGATGGCCAAAACGACGGCCGACAAGAGGGCGACGATGACCCAGGGGTTTTGGGCAACAAACATTTCGTAGTCAAGTGTGTTCATAGTGCGATGATACTCGCGCTAGGTGTTTGAGCGTTTGCCTGTTACGCTGAAAAGGTTGGCTCTGAACGTGTTGTAAGAACACAGTTCTGGTTTGTAGGTTCGGGGCCTCTGCTTGTGACACGAAGTCGCGAGCAGCCATCCCTCGAATATCGTTGTCAATCCGCGTGTGATTGACGCCGTGCAGCTGATGCTGCCGTGGAACCGTACAAGCCGGGAAGTATCACAATGTCAACTCCAACTGGGCGCAGTCCTCGCGCCAAGAACTTCGTTCCGAAGGCCACGGCGGGCAAGAAGCCTCGCTGGGCTAAGTCGGGCAAGACTCATTCGACAGCCGCGCCTACTGGGCGCGGAAAGTCGGGATACCCGAAAGCTGGCGACGACTCCGTTCGCACCCGCCCAGAGTATTCGAACGATCGCGCCCCGCGCACGGACCGTTTTGACCGTGACTCGCGTCCGGCTCGTGACGACCGCGCTCCTCGTACGGACCGTTTCAATCGTGATGCACGCCCCGCTCGCGACGATCGTGCACCGCGCGATGACCGCGCTCCTCGCACTGACCGTTTTGACCGTGACTCGCGTCCGGCTCGCGATGACCGCGCTCCTCGTACGGACCGCTTCAACCGAGACAGCCGACCAGCGCGCGATGACCGCGCTCCCCGCAACGATCGCTTCAATCGCGACAGCCGTCCGGCCCGCGATTCGCGCCCGTCGCGTGACGACCGCGCACCGCGCGATTCGGATTTCTACCCCCGTCGTGACGAGCGCAGCGAACCGTTCGTTCCTCAGGACGATGTAGTACTCGAGCGTCTTCAGGCGATGGCAACGACAGCGGATGACGTTGTCGGTGTCTCCTTCGAAGACCTTGGACTTGGACGTAACATCGCCAATGCCCTTGCTGAGCTCGGTGCAGCCGCACCGTTCCCAATCCAGGCCGCAACAATTCCCGATGTTCTCGCTGGCCGTCACGTTCTCGGACGTGGACGCACCGGCTCTGGCAAGACGATCGCATTCGGCGCACCACTCGTCGAGCGCTTGATGGAGAACGGCGGCGGAAAGCGCCGTCAGCAGGGTCGCGGCCCACGGGCTCTCATCCTCGCTCCGACGCGCGAGCTTGCTCAGCAGATCAACCGCACGGTGATGCCCATCGCCAAATCGGTCGGGCTGTTCACCACCACGATTGTTGGTGGCGTGCCGCAGGGCTCGCAGGTCATGAGCCTTCGCCGCGGTGTTGACATCATCATCGCAACGCCCGGTCGCCTGGAAGACCTCGCACGTCAGGGTTATGTCGACTTGTCGAACATCACCATCACGGTGCTCGACGAAGCTGACCACATGTGCGACCTCGGG
>CAXNHY010000011.1:0-17374 GCA_964202425.1 Microbacteriaceae bacterium MWH-Ta3
CTGCACGGCCAGGGAACCCGCACCGTGTGGGTCGGTGATGTCCTGATCGGACGTGAAGCGAGTGGAACGAAGTCCTACGAAGCAAACCGCAATCTCGTTCTTTCCGATGGCGCTCGTGCTGACTCCATTCCCAATCTTGAGATTGAGACAGGGGAGATTGAAGGCGCAGGTCACGCTAGTGCGACGGGTCGACTCGACGATGAGCACCTTTTTTATCTTCAGTCTCGAGGGATTTCCGAAAACGAAGCCAGGAGACTTGTCGCACTCGGTTTCCTTCTTGACGTCATCGGCAAGATCTCGGTTCCCGAACTCGAGGAACGACTCACCGCGAAGGTCACCGAGTTGCTGGATGCACTGGAGACCGTTCGATGAGCCGTGAAAGAGTCGCAAGCCTTGACGCGCTCAAGCCGGGCAGCGCGATGAAGGTCGTTATCGACGGTATTCCCATCGCCCTTGTCCGCGAGTCTCAGGGAGCCGTCCACGCGCTCGGTGACCGATGCTCGCACGGCGATATCTCCCTCTCAGAGGGTTTCGTCGAGGACGATTCGATTGAGTGCTGGGCGCACGGTTCGAAGTTTGAACTCGGCACCGGTACCCCTCGGAATTTTCCAGCCTACGAACCTGTCCCTGTCTTTGCTGTCGAAATCGACGGCGATGACGTATTTGTCAACACCGAGATTCGAAAGTAGTCAACAGTGAGCACCCTCAACATCATCGACCTGCACGTGTCAATCGAGACCGAAACAGGCTCAAAAGAGATCCTCAAAGGTGTGACCCTCACGCTGTCGTCTGGTGAGACTCACGCAATCATGGGACCCAACGGGTCTGGCAAGTCCACTCTCGCCTACACAATCGCAGGCCACCCTCGCTACACCGTCGATTCTGGTCAAATCCTCCTCGACGGCGAAGACGTGCTCGCAATGAGCGTAGATGAGCGCGCCAGGGCAGGTCTTTTCCTCGCCATGCAGTACCCCGTCGAAATTCCCGGGGTTTCTGTCTCCAACTTCCTTCGCACGGCAAAGACAGCCATCGACGGCGAAGCTCCCAGTCTTCGAACCTGGATCAAAGACGTCAAGTCGGCCATGACCAATCTCAAGATGGATGCGACATTCGCCGAGCGCAATGTCAATGAAGGCTTCTCTGGTGGAGAGAAGAAGCGCCACGAAATCGTTCAACTCGAACTCCTCGGGCCAAAATTCGCCGTACTCGACGAAACGGACTCCGGTCTCGACGTCGACGCATTGAAAGTCGTGTCCGAGGGCGTCAATCGCGTGAAAGAGAACACCAATGTTGGCGTTCTCCTCATCACTCACTACACCCGCATCCTTCGATACATCCGACCCGACTTCGTCCACGTCTTTGTCGACGGCAAAATTGCCGAAGAGGGCGGACCCGAACTTGCTGACCGCCTCGAGGAAGAAGGCTACGACCGTTACTCGGCGGCGGCTTCGTGAGTGAACTCGTAGCGGCTCGCCACGACGACGTCATGGAGGCCCTCAAGAACGTCATTGACCCGGAGCTCGGCGTCAATATCGTCGACCTCGGTTTGATTTATGGAATTGAATGGGACGACGAAAACGACGCCCTCGTTATTCGCATGACACTGACGAGCGCCGGTTGCCCCCTAACTGATGTCATCGAGAAGGAACTGGAGAATTGCCTCGATGGTGTCGTCGAACGTTTCCGCATCAACTGGGAATGGATGCCGCCGTGGGGTGTGGAGCGGATCACTGACGACGGTCGCGACATGATGCGCGCCCTCGGCTTCAGTCTCTAATGATTGAGGTTTCTGAACTAGAGATTCGTGTTGGAGCGCGGACACTCATGTCGGACGTATCTTTTCGCGTTGACAAGGGGGACAAAGTCGGTCTCGTCGGTCGAAACGGTGCCGGGAAAACGACCCTCACCAAGGTACTCGCGAAGGAATTGCTGCCTGCTGCCGGTGCAGTGACGGTGCGAGGCGAGCTGGGCTACCTCCCGCAAGATCCACGCACGGGTGACCCTGCACAGCTTGCGAGGACGAGAATTCTTGATGCACGCGGCCTTGGCACGATTCTCGTGCAGATGGAGGAGTCCAGTTCTCTCATGGGCGCTGATGACCCGGAAATCGCTTCTGCTGCGATGAAGCGCTATGGAAACTTGACGGACCGGTTCACCGCTCTCGGTGGCTACTCAGCCGAAGCCGAGGCTGCATCGATTGCCCACAATCTCGGTTTGCCTGACCGAATTCTGTCCCAGTCTCTCGACACGCTTTCAGGCGGTCAGCGCCGTCGAATTGAGTTGGCGAGAATTCTCTTCAGCGATGCTGAAACGATGATTCTCGACGAACCGACTAACCACCTCGACGCCGATTCAGTGGTGTGGCTGCGTGAGTTTCTGAAAAACTATCGCGGGGGAGTGATCGTCATTTCGCACGACGTCCAACTCGTCACCGAAACCGTGAACCGTGTCTTCTATCTCGACGCCAATCGTGAAACTCTTGACGTCTACAACATGGGATGGAAATACTACCTGCGCCAGCGTGAGGCTGACGAAGAGCGCCGAAAGAAGGAGCGAGCGAACACGGAGAAGAAGGCCACTGCACTTCAGTTGCAGGCAGCCAAGTTCGGTGCAAAGGCATCGAAGGCCGCGGCCGCACATCAAATGGTGGCGAGGGCCGAGAGGATGCTCTCTGGCCTGGACGAGGTCCGCCAACTGGACCGTGTAGCAAAACTCCGTTTTCCTGAACCTGCACCCTGTGGAAAAACGCCACTCATGGCTTCCAACCTGTCAAAGTCGTACGGTTCCCTAGAGATTTTCACCGCGGTCGATCTTGCGATCGATAAAGGATCAAAGGTCGTCATCATTGGTTTCAACGGAGCCGGCAAGACAACGCTCCTTCGAATTCTCGCCGGTGTAGACCAACCCGACACTGGTGAACTCGAGCCGGGACACGGCTTGCGAATCGGGTATTACGCGCAGGAGCACGAAACACTCGATGTGAAGCGAAGCGTTCTCGAGAACATGAAGTCTGCCTCACCGCACCTCACCGAGACCGAGGCACGTCGAGTTCTGGGCTCGTTCCTCTTCACGGGCGACGATGCGATGAAGCCGGCTGGTGTTCTGAGCGGTGGCGAGAAGACGCGCCTCGCGCTCGCAACCCTCGTTGTCTCCTCGGCGAATGTGTTGTTGCTCGACGAACCGACCAACAACCTCGACCCAGCGTCACGCGAAGAAATCCTGTCGGCGCTTTCGCACTACAGCGGCGCTGTTGTTCTCGTGAGTCACGACCCCGGTGCCGTCACCGCCCTGAACCCCGAGCGCGTCCTCATCATGCCCGACGGCGTCGAAGACCTGTGGAACCAGGAATACGAGGACCTGATCGAGCTCGCTTAGCCTCTGACGGCTTCTATAGCTTCGTCTTCAATGTCCTCGTCAGTTCTACTTTCGGCCTTCCGGCGCCGATTCGCCGTTGGTTTCTTCGGTGCATCGCCGCGCGCCTCAGTGACAAGCGCCCAACCGTAACCGAAGTACCCCATCAGGGCGAACACGTACCACTGGAGCGCGTAGGAAAGGTGCGGACCTTCGTCAAGGAGTGGGCGGCTCCACAGAGAGCCAGTAGCGCTAACCGGTGCCTCGCTCACGAGCTGCCCGTACAGACCCGTATAGACGGGCGCATCCAGTGTCTCGGCAAACGTGTCAGCGTTGATTGTGGCAATTTGCCCCTCTGGGGCACTTCGACCTTCAACAACGGGTTCGTCAGGATAGAGGCGTGCGATGACCGTCACCTCACCGTCGGGTGTCTCTGGTGTCGCGCGAGGGTTCTCATACTTGTCATCGGCCGGCACCCAACCGCGATCAACAATCACAATCTCACCCGAGACAAGTTGAAAAGGAACTAGTTGCTCAAGCCCAATTGTTCCCTGTTTGACGCGGTTCCTCACGTACGTTGTGGCGTCGTCGAGATACTCGCCCGTCAGCTTGACCGACCGCCATTTGCTGTCGTTCGGATCGTCATCGATGTCTGCGATAATCAGATCGATTTGCCCGGGCACTAGGTCGTAATTGCTGTCCAACATTCGAATTTGCTGTTGTGCGTAATCACGCCTATCAAACTGCCACTCACCGAGCGCAACACTCGCCGCGGCAAAGACTGTCGTGAATAGCAAAATTCCCAGCCATCGCCGAGTAAACGCGAGTCTGACAGCGTGCACTATCGGCCGTCGGAGAGGCTTCGTTGCACGTTAGAGCGGGTGTGACGTCGTTGCGAGGTTGTTGATTTCACCACGTTGGCCATGAGCACAGCGATTGCGGGTAGAACGACGACGCCGGTAGCCGGTAGCAAGATCCACCAACCGGGCATGATGAAGCACAAATACAGGCACACGAGTCTCAGACCCATTGCGATGGAGTACGAGACCATCCGCGCCGAGCGTTCGTCCGTCGGAGATTCCGGGAGGGACGTGAGCGACTGCGGCTCGAGGGTCACAGTTTGATTTTACCCCTCGGCGGTACGCTGGGTGACATGACTACAGCACGCACAGTTCTCGTCTCTGGAGGCAACCGTGGCATTGGCTACGCCATCGCGGAAAAATTCATCGCCGATGGGCATCGCGTTGCTGTCACCGCGCGCTCGGGAAAAGGTCCAGTCGGTACGTTGACTGTCACTGCAGATGTGACGGACGGTGAATCCCTCGACAGCGCAATCGCGCAGGTCGAAGCGGAACTCGGACCAATCGAAGTCGTTGTCGCCAACGCGGGGATCACCAAAGACATGCTGTTGTTGCGCATGACCGATGATGATTTCGAGACTGTGATTGACACCAACCTCACCGGTTCATTTCGGCTCGTCAAGCGCGCGATCAAGTCAATGATGAAGCAGCGCTTTGGACGGGTGATTTTCATATCGTCGGTGGTTGGACTGTACGGAAGTCCGGGGCAGATCAATTACTCTGCATCGAAGAGCGCCCTCGTCGGGTTTGCAAGGTCACTCACGCGTGAACTCGGTGGTCGCGGCATAACGGCCAACGTGGTTGCCCCAGGATTCATCGAGACAGACATGACCGCGAGCCTCCCTGAAGAACAGCAGGCCGAATACAAGCGGAACATTCCGGCTGGACGATTCGCGCAGCCCTCTGAAGTGGCGGCTGCGGTCGCATGGCTCGCATCCGACGATGCAGCGTACATTTCAGGCGCCGTCATCCCCGTCGACGGCGGTCTGGGCATGGGTCACTAAGCGATTCGACCAAAAAGCGACGCGACACGACTCAAGTCGCGCTCTGCGATAGACACATCAGCCTGATCTGCGACGATTGGCTTTGCGCAGAATGCAACAGAGATTCCGGCTGTCCGCATCATCTCAAGGTCGTTCGCACCGTCTCCGACCGCAATTGTTCGCGTCAGTTGGATACCTCGCGTTGCCGCGGATTTCGCCAGTATTCGAGCTTTGGCTGCTGAGTCGATCACCGGTCCTACGAGCCTGCCGGTGAGTACACCGTCAATTACCTCGAAGCGATTGGCTGACCAGTCATCGAGACCAAGGTGTGCACCGAGTGGATCGAGAATCTCGTGGAAGCCGCCACTCACCGCAACAATATCTCCGCCCGCTACGTGAACTGCATCAACCAGGTCGCGTGCTCCGGGCGTCAGAGTGACGGATTCCGCAATCGAACCAAGAGTGTCGACGGTGAGCCCCGTCAAAAGAGCTACTCGCGCGGAAAGCGACGATACGAAGTCGAGTTGACCGTTCATGGCCCGCTCCGTAATGGCGGCAACCTCAGAACCAACGCCGGCGATATCGGCCAACATATCGATGACTTCTTCGTTGATGAGGGTCGAATCCACATCACACACGACGAGGAATTCGGCCACTATTTCTCAACACCTCCAGACTCGTGTGTCGTTTCAGAATAGCCCTAGTGACACTCGCGGCCCTTGAGGGCGTCTAACTGCCAGACGCCGACCCCCGCACCCTTAGGCTTGAACAACTATGACGATTGTTTCAGAGTTCAAGGATGTCAGCGTCGTTCGTGACGGGAGCACCATCGTCTCCCATGCGTCGTGGTCCATCAACCACGACGAGCGCTGGGTCATCATTGGCCCCAACGGGGCTGGAAAAACAACGATTCTCCAAATGCTCGCGGCTCACGAGCACCCCAGCGAAGGATCGGTGATGGTCCTTGACGAGACTCTTGGAACGGGTGACGTTTTTGAGCTTCGGCCGCGAATCGGATTCGTCTCGACTGCCCTCGCTCGACGCATTCCGCCGAACGAATCAGTTCTCGATGTCGTGCTGACGGCTGCGTGGGCGGTCACGGGAAGATGGCGTGAAGTCTACGAAGACATCGACGTCCGTCGAGCTCAACGGGTTCTCCGCGAATGGAAACTCGAGCACCTTTCCGAGCGAAAGTTCGGCACTCTCTCCGACGGTGAGCAGAAACGCACACTCATCGCGAGAGCAATAATGACCGACCCGGAAATCCTTCTCCTGGACGAGCCCGCCGCAAGCCTCGATCTGGGCGCGCGCGAAGAACTCGTCAGTCTGCTTGGGGAGTTTGCGTCATCTCCTGTTGCTCCCGTTATTGTCATGGTCACCCATCACGTTGAAGAAATCCCAGACGGCTTCACCCACGCACTCGTCATGTCTCACGGTGCAATCCACACAGCCGGTCCAATCTCGACGACTCTGACCTCTGCAGTTCTCAGTGACGCGTTCGGGCTGCCACTCACCGTCGGCTTTGCGAACGGTCGATACTCAGCACGCGGGAGTGCCTGAATCTGATACGATAGGGTGGTGCGCGCACGCGCCCCGACTTATTGAAGGACATCATGAAAGCCGAAATTCACCCCACTTACGCACCTATCGTTTTCCGCGATCTCGCGAGCGGCGAAATGTTTCTGACGCGTTCGACGGCCACGTCTGAGAAGACCGTGACTTTCGAGGGTGCCGAGTACCCAGTGCTTGACGTTGAAATCTCGAGCGCATCGCACCCGTTCTACACGGGAAAGCAGCGCATCATGGACTCTGCCGGTCGTGTCGAGAAGTTCAACCAGCGTTACCAGGGCTTCGGCAACTAGCTTCTTTAATTCGACAAAAGCCGCGTTCTGCGCGGCTTTTGTCGTTAACGCGGAGTTATCCCTGAAAGACGGGCCATGCGCCGTCGCCGACGCGTCTGCTCGATTCACCCTTACTGGCGAGGTATTTGGCGAATGATTCAGCCTGAGCTCGAGCCCAATCGATTTGAGCGGCGTGCAGGTCGACTGGAGACATCTGCAACTCGGGCGCTGCTTGGAACTGTTGTTGAATCGCCCTGAAAACGCGACCGGCCGCAATTGCGTCAGCGGAGGAATCGTGGGCAGAACCCAGCTCAATCCCGTAAACATCGCACGCAGCCTGAAGGGTGCGCTTACCTTTTCGGAACGTGTCGACCTTCTTGTCGATGACGAGCGGGTCAACAATCGGTTGTGGGTTGTCGAGCGGAGCAATACCGTTGCGAAGAGCATCGTGATGGAGGAGTGAAAAGTCGTACGACGCGTTGTACGCGACCACCGGTGTGCCGGCATCGAATAATTCACGAAGCTTCGCGACAACCTCTCCGAGAACATCCACGGCGGGACGACCTTCTGCACGTGCACGCTCGGTTGAGTAGCCGTGGACCGCAGCCGCAACGTCAGGGATCTCGATACCCGGATCGGCAACCCAGTACTGCTCCTCAAGGACTGCTCCACTGGGGTCGATTACCCCCACATAAGCCGTAACAACGCGCGCCTGGGTGACGTCAAGTCCGGTTGTTTCAAGATCAAAAACGCCAAGTCGCGACCATAGTTCGTTCATGATGCAACGATACTGCTGGGCTCCCTATGAAACTCGTAGCCAGTGCCACGACATCGGGGGCAGTTCGACCTCCAATAAGCCGTCTTCATTGACCTCGATGCCGCTGTTGACAACTCTCACGTCTTCAAGGACAGAGTTTGCGGGGGCAACGCCGGGGATTGACACCGTGATGGATGATTCGGAAAAGTTGAATACGCACACAATCGGGTTCCCAGGCCCCTCTGTCTCCCTGACAAACGCGAGAACCGACGATGACCCAGTGGTCAGACCTCGGTACGTGCCCGTCTGAAGTGCGGAGAGTGACTTTCGAAGCGACAGCATGTCGCGAGTCCACATGAGTATCGAATCAGGATTCGTCACTTGTGACTCCACGTTAACGACGTCGGATGAATACTCGGGCGATGAAACGACGGGCAAGTAGAGGCTGTCAATAGACCCTTGACTAAAGCCGCCGGCCTCACCAGCCGTCCACTGCATTGGGGTTCGAGACGCATCCCTGTCATCGAGCCAAATGTTGTCGCCCATTCCGATCTCGTCTCCGTAGTAGAGAAAAGGACTGCCCGGAAGACTGAGCAGAAGAGCATTGGCCAACTCAAGTTTGTCTCGTCGGCCGTCGAGTAGCGGCGCGAGGCGACGCCGAATGCCCACGTTCACCTTCATTCGAGGCTCAGGCGCGTACCAGTCATACATCTGCTCACGTTCAGCATCGCTGACCATCTCGAGTGTGAGTTCGTCGTGGTTGCGCAAAAAGACTCCCCATGCCGAACCGTCTGGAACAGCTGGCAGGTCGCTGAGCGTCGCTGTCAGCCCCGTCGCATCTGCTGATTTGAGTGCGTAGAAAATGTAAGGCATGACGGGAAAATTGAAGGCCATATTGCATTCTGGAGTTTCATCGGTGCCGAGATAGTCGAGAACCTCCCGCGGTTGTTGATTCGCCTCTGCGACGAGCATTCGACCGGGAAACTCCCGGTCAATCATCGCCCGTAGCGCTTGGATGAACGCGTGTGTCTCCGGCTCGGATTCGCCCGAGTTTCCCTCCGACACATACAGGTACGGGATAGCGTCAAGGCGGAAACCGTCAACGCCTTTGGCGAGCCAGAATCGGGCGATGTCAAAGACAGCCTCGTGGACGGCGGGGTTCTCGAAATTCAAGTCGGGTTGGTGGGAGAAGAATCGGTGCCAGTAGAACTGTTTGCGAACCTCATCCCACGCCCAGTTGGACGTCTCGGTGTCGGTAAAGATGATGCGAACGTTGTCAAACTTGTCGTCGGTGTCGCTCCACACGTAAAAGTCACCGAACGGTCCAGCTGGGTCGGACCTGGATTGTTGAAACCAGTCGTGCTCACTCGATGTGTGATTGATGACGAGATCAATAACAACGCGCATGCCTCGAGCGTGGGCGCCGTCAAGGAACTCGTCGAAATCTGCCATTGACCCGTAAAGAGGATTGATACCCGTGTAATCGGCGACGTCATAACCCCCGTCGAGCAGGGGAGAGGGGAAAAACGGTGGCAACCACAGTGCGTCAATTCCCAGCCACTGGAGATAGTCAAGTTTCTCGATCAGACCGCTCAAATCTCCGAACCCATCGCCGTTTGAATCCTTGAAGCTCCTCACCATCACTTCATAGAAGACGGCTTTTCGATACCAATCGGCATCAACGACGGGTTGTTGAGTCACGCGTTCTAAACTACAAGGGTGATGGCCCCATATCCGTATTCAGCTGAGATGTCAGCAAGGGAGTCATCCCGCGAAGCAGCGACCATCGACGGAGTTGCAACGTCGTGGTGGGTGTTCGCCGCAGCGCAGAGTGCTCGAACAATTGTCATGATCCACGGCTTTCGGGGCGACCACCACGGGCTCCAACTCTTCGCCGATGCCCTTCCCGATTACCGAGTCATCATCCCGGACCTTCCGGGTTTCGGGGAGAGCGGTTCGTGGACGAACGGTGAGGTGTCCGCGGATGGTTACGGTCGCTGGCTTAGGGCATTTCTGAAACACACTGGGACAGCCGATTCTGTCGTGCTCGGGCATTCGTTCGGCACCATTGTGGTTGCCAACGCACTTCGCGGGCCGAGGTCGGCGCCTGTGATTCTGGTTAACCCAATTTCGCAGCGCGCACTCAGCGGACCGAATCGACTGATGACCGCGGTCGCCTCCAGTTGGTATCGACTTGGTGGATTGTTGCCTGAACGATTGGGCAATGCTCTGCTTTCCTGGCCACTGAGCGTGAGGGTCATGAGCGAACTACTCGCAAAATCTCGAAACGGGGGTTTGCGACAATGGATTCACAACCAGCACGCGCTTTATTTTTCGAAGTATTCCGATCGCGCGTCCCTCATCGGTGCCTACACCGTCAGCATTTCCCATGACGTGAGCGAATACGCACACGCCATCACCGCCCCGGTCTTACTCATCACAGCCGATCGGGATGAAATTACGCCAATGGTCGCGCAGGAGAAGGTTCTCGGAATACTTCCTGACGCCGACATGGTCGTCCTCTCCGGAGTCGGTCACCTCGTGCACTACGAAAGGCCTCTCGAGACCGCGGCAGCAATTCGTAAATTCCTCACCGCCCTCTAGCGAACTATCTAACGCCAACCGCCAGAGGTGTTCCACCCGTTATGCGAACGAGCTCGTCGAACGTCGTCGGAAAAACATAGTGCGGATGCCCGCCGGCGGCCCACACAGTGTCGTACTGGGCGAGTGCCTCATCGACGATTGTGCGGATTGGAGCCGGGTGTCCGAGCGGAGCAACTCCACCGATGGGTTGTCCGGTGTGCTCGCGAACAAAGTCTGCGTCAGGGCGGTGAACCGCCTGTGCTCCAAGAAATGTTGCAATGCGCTCCGTGTCAACTTTGTGCGCACCAGACGCAAGGATGAGAACAGGTGAGCCGTCTGCTGAGAAAACCAAGGAGTTGGCAATCTGCCCGACGGCGATACCCAGCTGTTCGGCGGCACGGACGGCGGTTGGAGAGGACTCCTCGGTTTCGACAATCTCGGTGTCAACGCCAGCATCCAGCAGCGCGTCGCGCACCTTGACTCCGTTGGGGTGCAAATCTGTGATGGTTTTCCAGCCCATTACTCTCTCCTCTCAAGTGGTTGTTGCTCCTCAAAATCAGGGAGGGAGAGGTCATCAGTGAGCGCGTCGAGTGGGTCGTTGAAGTGCACAAGCTCCAGTCCGTCATCGCTGTGGTGGAACGAGTGAACTGATCCGTTCGCAATACGCTCACCGAAGAACGCAGTGCCCGTCGTGGAGTGGAGCACAGACCGAATGACTCCACCGTGACAAACAACAATGACGTTCATGCCGCGAAAGTCGAAAGCAAGTTGGTGAAGTGCAGCGAGTGCTCTCTCTTGCACCTCTTCTCGAGATTCACGGCCCGGCACAGGCATAGTTCCGGGGAACGCGGCTTCGACTTCGGCGCCGCTCATCCCCTCGGCGACGCCGTAGTTTCGTTCAACGAATCCGTCAACGTGAATCGGGGCCGGTAGTCCCAACTTGTAGGCGATGATCTCTGCCGTCTCGCTCGCTCGGGAGAGTGGGCTCGTCACAATCACGTCCCACTTTCTGCCCTGCATTTTCTCGCCAGTCGTGGCTGCCTGATACCGCCCTCGATCGTTCAGAGGGATATCGGTGGCTCCCTGAATCTTCCCTGCGAGGTTCCAATCGGTTTCCCCGTGGCGAACGAAATAGAAATTAGTCATTTGCTTCAGTCTACGAACCATCCCGCTGGGATAATGGAACTATGGAACAGGCCGGAAAAATCACATTTGTCGATGCAGTCCGGCTGGGTTTCACTCGCGCGACCGACTTTGGTGGGCGCTCAGCTCGACCTGAATTCTGGTACTGGGTTCTGTTCCTGTTCATCCTCCGGCTTGTCACTACAACTGTCGATGCGTTTATCTACCCTGAGGACATCTCGCTCAATACCGGGTCAACCGATCTCGCTGCGGTCGCAAGCGAGATGGCGACACTGCTCCAGCACCAACTGTGGTCCACCACGATGCTCGTGGAACTGCTGCTTCTGCTTCCTCTGATCGCGCTGACTGTCCGCAGATTTCGCGATGCCGGGTGGTCGACACGGTTAGCGACGACGCTGTTTGTTGCCAACTACGGGGGATTGGCAGTTGGCTTCGTTACGGCCACGACGCTGTTGTCGACCGTGACCGTTGGAGGTTCAAGCGCGCTCGCGCAGACCGATTCGCTCGCAGCTTTCGCTGGGCTTCTTGCGTTTGGGCTCATTCAACTCGTCTGCCTCGTCGTTGTCACGATTGGTGCAGCTCAGCCCACTCAGCCAGCAAGTAGTGACTGATGTGAACGTTATTCCCATCGAAACACTCGACGACGAACGCCTCGCCTTTTTCACGCATCTCACTGACGTTGAACTTCGACGCAGCCTCGAGCCGGAGTCCGGACTGTACATCGCCGAGTCGTCGAAGGTGATTGAGCGCGCTCTGGGCGCGGGTCACGTTCCTCGGGCCGTCATCACTACAGACAAATGGCTGGCCGGCCTCGACACGGTTCTTGCTGGACACGACGTCGACGTGTTCCTCGGCGATGAGAGGGTGCTCGAACAGATCACCGGTTTCCACCTCCACAGGGGCGCGCTCGCGAGCATGGAACGCCCTCAGCTAAAGCCCGTGGCAGAGACAATCGCAGACGCTCGGCTCGTTGTCGTGCTCGACAACATCATTGACCACACAAATGTCGGAGCCATCTTTAGGAGTGTCGCTGGACTTGGCGCCGACGCCGTCCTCATCACCCCAGATTGCGCTGACCCCCTGTATCGAAGGAGCGTTCGGGTCTCGATGGGAACTGTTCTGCAGGTTCCGTGGACGAGAGTGCCCGTCTGGCCAGCAGGAATCACCGAGTTGCAGGATGCTGGGTTTACCGTTGTCGCGCTCGCCCTTTCTGACGACGCCATTTCACTTCGCGAGTTTGCCTCGAACGCACCGGACAAAGTCGCTATAATTTTCGGCTCGGAGGGACACGGTTTGGATTCACGAACCATCGGGTTGTGCGATGCGGTCGTTCGGATTCCGATGGGGCACGGTGTTGATTCGCTGAATGTCGCAGCCGCATCGGCCGTGACGCTCTATGCACTGTCGGACGCGATGGGTCGCTGAGGCAGCGGTGGGTAAACAGGACGGTAGTGAACGCCTGATCACCATCGGTGACGCGGATGATTCGGGCACACCGTTCCTCCACATCGACATGGACGCGTTTTACGCCTCTGTCGAGGAACTCGACGATCCGAGCATTGTTGGCATACCCGTTCTCGTCGGTGGACTCAACGGGCGTGGTGTTGTCTCTGCTGCGAATTACGTGGCCAGACAATTCGGTGTCAACAGTGCAATGCCGATGTCAACGGCACTTCGCAAGTGCCCAAACGCCATTGTCAAAAGGCCTCGGTTTGAGAGGTATTCGGAAGTGTCTCGGGAAGTGTTCGCCATCCTCGCCGATTTTTCGCCCCTCATCCAACCTCTGTCAATCGATGAAGCGTTCATTGACGTTTCGGGGGCTGCGGACTTGCTCGGGCGTCCCGCAACTATTGCACGGGCAATTCGTGAACGGATTCGTGCCGAACTCGGACTCGCTGCGTCAATCGGTGTTGCGTCGTCAATGTTCGTGGCAAAGGTGGCCGGCTCGAAAGCGAAGCCGGACGGCATGCTCGTCGTTCCTGCTGACTCCACCCGCGAATTTCTCGCTCCGCTCCCGTTGCGAGCAATCTGGGGCGTTGGCGCTGTGACGGCGCAACGGCTGTCAAGTTTTGGATACTCATCCGTTCTGGACATTCAAAACGCCACGGTTGAGCAGTTAGCTCCCGTCGTCGGGGCAGCGCAAGCGAAACACTTCAGGGATCTTGCACTCGGAATTGACGACCGAAGCATCTCGCTTGAGTCGCAGGAAAAATCGATTGGTCGTTCGCAAACCTTCAACACCGACCTCACGGACGTCAAAGACATGAACCGTGAACTGCTCCGGATGGCCACCGATGTCGCCTCACGAGCGCGCGGGCACGGCATTCTTGGTCACACGGTAACTGTGACCATTCGTTACGGTGACTGGACGACAATCACGCGCTCTCACACCCTGGCAGACGCGAGCAATGCGACCCGCGTCATCGCGACAGAGGCCCGGAAACTTCTGGCGAGTGTGCCAGACGTGAATCGGGGGGTTCGCCTTTTGGGAGTGCGCCTTGAAAACCTCATCGGCGAGGGTGATTTTGCTGTGCTGTGGGAGGACGAATCCGACGGTCATGAAATCGACGATGTCGTCGATGCCGTCGCAACTAAATTCGGTTCTGGCGCTGTTCAACCGGCGTCCCTGATTCGTCGGCCCAACCGCTAGCGGAAGTCTCGTGACTGGTGTGTTCCGCTGAACTCGAGCGGCTCGAGCCTGTCGGCGACGATACTGATGACACCTTCGGGGGAGCGTTGGATAATTCCGCGCACAACGAGGGCGCCGCTGCTGCGCGCAACGGGTCGATACGCCTTCCACAGCCCTTGTGAGCAGACAACGTTGACGACACCGGTTTCGTCTTCGAGGTTGATGAACGTAATGCCTTTGGCGGTGCTGGGGCGTTGACGGTGAGTGACCAGGCCGGCAACTTCGCACCGCCTGTCTGGTTCAGTGCTCCCAAGATCCGAAACCGTGAGAACTCCGCGCGTAGCCAAATCGTTGCGTCGAAACTGTAAAGGGTGTCTGCCTGGAGAAACGCCCGTAGCCCAGCGATCCTGGACCATCGCGTCAAAGTCGGTCAGGTCATCGAATAGCGGGACCGAGATGGTGTGCTCAAGGCCAGCGAGGTATTCGGCTCTGCTGTGGGCTGCGTGACCCGCTTGCCACAGCGCATTTCGGCGCGATAGGCCCCATCCGTCGAATGCGCCAGCCGTTGCGAGGTTTTCGAGGTGGGTTCGTTCAAGTCCGGTTCGACGAACCAGATCGTGCAGTCCCTTGAACGGACCGCGTTCATCCCGTTCTGTAACGATGCGCTCAGCAAGGGAGCGCCCGATTCCCCTGACGTCCGCAATTCCCATGCGAACCGCGAGGTTGCCGTCGCGTCGGTGCTCGGCGGTTTCGTCGGGTTTACTGCGATCAAAAGGCGGAACAGGGCCGTTGTTGTGGTGAAGGCACGAATCACGCCCTGTCACGCCGTTAGCACCCGTTGTGAGTGGCTCGAGCCCCGATTCCACCCCGGAGCGAATGATGCACGGAACGCGCACCTCGACACCGTGCCGTTCGGCGTCGGCTGCGAGTGTGGCGGAGGAGTAAAAGCCCATCGGCTGGGATCGCATGAGTCCGACGAGAAACGCTGCTGGATAGTGAACTTTGAGCCACGCGGAGACGTACACGAGTAGCGAGAATGCGAGCGAGTGCGATTCGGCGAAACCAAAGTTGGCGAAGGCCTCGAGTGACCCGTAGATTCGGTCGGCCGCGGCGCCCGAGATGCCGTTTGACGCCATCCCGTTGTAGAGCGTTTCTTTGATTGTCGCGAGCCGTTCGATGCCGCGCTTCGAGCCAATGGAACGACGGATGACATCGGCGTCGGCGGCGCTGCACCCGCCGACAGCCATCGCCATTTGCATGAGCTGTTCCTGGAACACGGGAATTCCGAGAGTGCGGGCGAGCACGGGCTCGAGCCGGGGGTGGTCGTAGACGACGGGCTCGACACCCGTTCGACGGCGAATGTAGGGGTGAACGCTGCCGCCCTGAATCGGGCCGGGGCGCACCATGGCGATTTCGATGGCGAGATCGTAAAAGCAGCGAGGCTTGAGTCTCGGGAGCAGCCCCATTTGAGCTCGGGATTCGATCTGAAACACGCCAATCACGTCGGCACGACACATCGAGTCGTATACGGCGGGCTCTTCGCGCGGGATTGTTCCCAGTTCCCACGTTTCACCGAAGCGGTTCTCGATTTCAACAAACACCTGGTTGATCGCGCCGAGCATCCCCAGCCCGAGCAAATCAAACTTGACGAGGCCCATGTATGCGCAGTCGTCTTTGTCCCACTGCAACACCGTTCGGCCTGGCATTCGCGCGTGTTCGATGGGGACAACCTCGCCGACGGGTTCACGAGTGAGAACCATTCCGCCAGAGTGAATTCCCAGATGCCGGGGGAGTGTCAGGGTTTCGTGTGCAAGGGCAACGATGTGCGCGGGAATCTCGGGGACTTCAGCCGGGTCGATCCCGCGCCAGCGTTCGACAAGTTTTGACCACGCGTTTTGGTCGTCGAGCCCGTGGCCGAACGCCCGAGCGATGTCGCGAATGGCGTTCTTGGGGCGATAGGTAATGACGTTGGCGACCTGCGCGGCGTTACGGCGACCGTACTTGTTGAACACGTACTGGATGACCTCTTCGCGGCGATCGGTATCAAAATCGACATCAATGTCAGGTGGCTCGTCACGCATCGCCGACAGGAATCTCTCAAAGGGCAATCCGTAGTAAATCGAATCCACCGCGGTGATGTCGAGCAGGAAGCACACCGCCGAGTTTGCTGCGCTTCCGCGACCCTGGCAGAGAATTCGCCGACTGCGCGCAAACTGAACAATGTCGTGCACGATGAGGAAGTATCCGGGGAAGTCCAGTTCCTCAATAACAGTGAGTTCTCGGTCGATTCGGCTCAGTGTTTCGGGTGGTGCGTCCGGGTATTTGCGCGGTGTCGCTTCGGCGACGAGTTCGCGCAGCCTGCCCATCGGGGTCTGGCCGTCAGGCAGGTCAAAACTGGGCAAATTCGGGGTGGCTTTCTTGAGTTCAAACGCCAAGTCCTGCGCAAGGTCGGCCGCGCGCTCAACAGCGCCCGGATAACGCGCGAACAAGCGAGCCATCTCGTCTGGTGAGCGCAATCGATGAACGGGTCCGGGTGACAAATATCCGTCAGCGTCCGTGAGGTTCCGTTTAGATCCGAGTGCAGCGAACGCGGTGGCGAGTTGGTATTCGGCGGGGGTTGCGTAGTGAACGTTGCCCGTTGCAACAACGGACAGTTTTCGCTCGTGTGCGAGCTGCCACAGGATGTCGTTGTGGATGTCGTCGAGGGGCAATCCGCGAATAAACAGTTCAACCGACACCGAATCACGACCGAACCGCTCGACGAGTTCGTCAAGGGCAATCCCGGCTCGTCGGATGTCGTTGTCGTTGGGTGCGCGGTGCTCCGGTAGTTCCGAGCGCACAGCACCGCGACGGCAACCCGTGAGAATGTGCCACGACCCTTCTGCCGCTGCCGTGAGTGCGTCGAGGTCGTAGCGGGGTTCGTGCTTGGCGCCACCGCTGAGGTGCGCTTCCGTTATGGCACCGGCGAGCCGGTGATATCCAGCTTGCCCGCGGGCAAGAACCAGCAGGTGCGTGTCGGTCTCTGCGCGAAGGGTGAGTTCTGATCCGAAGACCGTTGCGAGCCCTGTTCCTTCTGCTGCTTCCGCGAACCGCGCAGCACCGTGAAAGCCGTCGTGGTCGGTGATGGCGAGCCCCGACAAGCCGAGCCGTATCGATTCGGCGATGAGTTTCTCGGGGAGCGAAACCCCGTCGAGAAAGCTGAACGCGGTGTGTGCGTGCAGTTCGGC
>CAXNHY010000012.1:0-16315 GCA_964202425.1 Microbacteriaceae bacterium MWH-Ta3
TTGACATTCTTGTGGTCCTTACTTTGCGGCGAGGGCTGCGGCGCGATCGGCGCCGTCGTCCATGGTCGTGGCCAGAGTGACGAGCGGGTGGTTTCGAGCAGCGAGAATTTCGCGGCCCTTCTCAACGCTGTTTCCGTCGAGTCGAACAACGAGCGGCTTGGTCGCCGCATCACCCAACATGTCGAGGCGTCAACGATTCCGTTGGCAACGGCGTCACACGCGGTGATTCCACCGAAGACGTTGACGAAAACGCTCTTCACTTGAGGGTCTCCGAGGATGACACCGAGACCGGCTGCCATGACCTCTGCGGAAGCCCCACCTCCGATGTCGAGGAAGTTGGCTGGCTTTACCCCGCCGTGGTTTTCGCCCGCGTAGGCGACGACGTCGAGCGTCGACATGACGAGGCCGGCACCGTTTCCGATGATTCCGACCTCGCCGTCAAGCTTGACGTAGTTGAGGTCGTGAGCCTTCGCCTTCGCCTCGAGCGTGTCGGCAGCGTCTTTGTCTTCGAGGGCTGCGTGGTCGGGGTGGCGGAAGTCGGCGTTCGCATCGAGCGTGACTTTTCCGTCGAGCGCGATGATGTCGCCGTCTTCTGTCAAGACAAGCGGATTGACTTCGACAAGCGTTGCATCTTCCGATGTGTACACGCCGTAAAGCGTCACGAACACTTCGGCGACCTTGTCGACGAGCTCGGCGGGGAACTTTGCCTGAATCGCGATTTCTTTCGCCTTGGCGAGGGTGATTCCTTCAATCGGATCGACCTCGACGCGGGCAAGTGCTTCTGGCCTTTCGACGGCGAGAATCTCGATTTCCATTCCGCCCTCGAACGAGCAGAGCGACAGGTACGAGCGGTTGGCGCGGTCGAGAAGAACGGAGAAGTAATACTCCTGTGCAATCTTTGCGCCCTCGGCAACCATCAAGCGCGAAACAACATGCCCCTTGATGTCGAGCCCGAGAATCGCTTTCGCAGCCTCGTACGCTTCGTCAGGAGTCTTGGCGACCTTGACACCGCCAGCTTTACCGCGGCCTCCCGTTTTGACCTGCGCCTTGATGACGGTGACGCCACCAATCTTCTCGGCAGCAGCTCGGGCTTCTTCTGGGGTGTCTGCGACGATTCCTTGAAGCACGGGTACTCCGTGCTTTTCAAACATGTCGCGGGCTTGAGACTCGTAAAGGTCCACCGGTTTCCTATCAACACGAATTGGTTCACGTCGGAGCAATGCGCTACACGACCGTCTCTAAGCCTACCCGCGTGCAGCGACCTCCAGCGGAGGTCAGACTTTGGCGATGGGGGCGATTTTGATTAGGAGCTTCTTCTTTCCTACCGCGTCGAACTGAACTTCTGCGATTCGCTTCGCGCCTTCACCCGTGATTGACATGACGCGCCCTTCGCCGAAATCGTCGTGTCGAATGCGGTCTCCGGGCACAAGAACGAGATCGCCGTTGTCGCGAACGTCGCGCGTGATCGTGCCCGTCCACTCTGTCCGTGGTTTTGCCGGAGTGTAAGAGGATGTCGAACCAAAGGTCGGCGCAATCGCCCTGCGACCAGACTCTTTCCACTCAATAAGGTGCGAGGGGATTTCGTCAAGGAATCGGCTGGGGATGCAGCTCGCGATTTCGCCAAAGGTTGCACGACTAGTCGCGAGGGAGATGTGCAGCTTCTTCTTGGCGCGAGTGATTCCAACGTAAAAGAGGCGCCGCTCCTCTTGAACCCCACCGGCCTCGGCGAGCGAAATGCGGTGCGGGAGGATTGCCTCCTCAACGCCAGTGATGAACACAGCGTCAAACTCGAGTCCCTTGGCGGTGTGAAGGGTCATGAGGCTCACCGTTCCGCTCTCGTCGTCGATGTCGTCCGCCGCTGAGACGAGCGACACCTCGGTGAGGAAGTCGATGAGCGTGCCCTCCGGTGTTGTCGCTTGAAACGCGCGGGTTTGCCCGACGAGTTCTTCGACGTTCTCTGCGCGAGCGTTGTCTTGAGGATCGCGCGAGTCTTTGAGGATGATGAGGTATCCCGTGGCCTCGAGGATCGCCATAAGGACATCAACCACTTTTGCTGTCGGAGTCATCTCCGAAATACGGTCAAGCGTTGCAACGAATTCTCGAATGGTTGCGGTGACCTTTGCGCCTAGCCCGAGGTTGTCGATTTGGCGCAGTGCTGCACGGAAAGAGAGCCCGTTGTCGTCGGCGAATCGTTGAATCGCCGACTCAGATACGTCACCGATTCCGCGCTTCGGGGTGTTGAGAATTCGGCGGTGAGCAAGATTGTCGTCCTCATTGGCCACGGCGGTCAGGTACGCGACAACGTCCTTGATTTCAGCACGTTCGTAGAACTTCGTGCCGCCGATCAGCCGATACGGCACACCTTCGCGCATGAGGACTTCCTCAAGTGCTCGGGTTTGCGCGTTGGTTCGATAGAACACGGCGACATCCCGATACGCCATTCCGCCGTCGTGGAGGGCCGTGATTTCGTTTGCCACAAACTGTGCTTCGTCGTGTTGGGTCACGCCAGTGAAACCAGCAATCGACTCGCCAGCCCCGCGATCGCTGAAGAGTTTCTTGGACATCGACGTGTCGAAATTGTTGCCGATGACCGCGTTCGCAGCGTCGAGAATGTTCTGCGTTGAGCGGTAGTTCTGCTCGAGCACAATCACGCGCGTGCCGGCGAAGTCCTCCCGAAACTCGAGGATGTTGCGAATGTCAGCTCCGCGAAACGCATAAATGGACTGATCTGAGTCGCCAACGACCGTAATGGTTGCCGCATCGATTCCGCCCGAGTCATTGAGCAGCGAAGGTGGCGTCTCCGTCGGGACGTGCTCTGGACGAACCGGCCTCGTGAGTTCATGGATGAGTTCGTATTGAGCTTTGTTGGTGTCTTGGTATTCGTCGACGAGAACGTGCCTGAATCGCCGTTGGTAGAGCGCGCGAATCTCGGGGAACGCTCTGAATAGAAAGACCGTCTGCGAAATGAGGTCGTCGAAGTCGAACGCATTGGCACGGCGCAACTCGTCGGTGTACCGACGGAAGATATCGAGGAACATGACCTCGTTCGGGTCGTTCGGATTGATTTGGCTCGCGTACGAATCGGGGTCGATGAGCTCGTTCTTGAGCTTCGACATCTTCGCCGACACTCCGCCCGGTGTCAGCCCGAGCGAATCTGCTTCGAACTCTTTGATGATTCGTTTGATGAGCGATTTCTGATCAGCCGAATCATAAATGGTGAAGGCGGTGGGGAAACCGAATCGAGGCGCTTCGTTTCGAAGAATTCGGACACACGCAGAGTGGAACGTTGAAATCCACATTCCGCGTGCTTCGTCGCCGATGTAGTTTCCGATGCGGTCGCGCATTTCTGCGGCGGCCTTGTTCGTAAAGGTGATCGCGAGGATTTGGCTCGGCCACGCTTCCCTGTTCTTGAGAAGGAGCGCGATTCGACGAGTCAAAACCGCCGTCTTGCCCGACCCAGCTCCAGCAACGATAAGCAGCGCTGGTCCTCGATGAACGACGGCATCGCGCTGTTGAGGGTTGAGCCCTTCCAACAACGGATCGGAGGTGTCGATGGGGAAGAGTGAGTCGCTCATGTCTTCCCAAGTTTAGGTGTCACCACCGACGAGCTATGTCGCGGCGATAGAGTCGTGCTGTGAACAACGATGCTTCTGTCAAGACAAATCCGACGGCGGTTCTCGCCCTGATTCTCGGCATTCTGCTGTCGCCTGCCGCGCTTCCCCTCGGATGGTTTGCCCGCGAACAAATCAGACGTTCTCGGGAGAACGGAATGCGCCTTTGTGTCGCGGCAATGACCCTCGGTGCGATCTCCATTCCTGTGTGGATCACGGGCGGCGTCTTGTTTTATCTGTGGTGGTCAACCCTCTGATTCTTAGGAATTCTTTAGCAAACGCTCCTAAACTGACGACATGAATTCAAACCCAGCATTTTCACGCAACCCCGCTTTCCGCCCCGGCCAGGTTTCTCGTTCGGAACTCGAACGCATTTACGGCGAAGGCGGAACGGGAACCACCACCGCCCCCGTTGACACCGAGCGGTTGGAAGAGGCTTACAGCCTCCCCTCAGCAACTCCGGCCCAAGCCGGCCGCATGACGGTCGAAGACACGGTCGTCAAGACGATCCTGTCGTTCGCGATTCTCATTGCCGGAGCCGTCGTTGGCTGGACGCTCGCCGACCCACTCATCATGATTGGCGGCGCAATCGGTGGGCTTGTACTCGGACTCGTCAACACGTTCAAAAAGACACCGTCGCCCGCGCTGATTGTCGCTTACGCGATTCTCCAGGGTCTCTTCGTCGGATCGATTTCTGTGATTTTCAACACCATGTGGGACGGAATCGTCACGCAGGCCGTCGTCGGCACGATTGCCGTCATCGGCATCACCATGTTCCTCTTCCTGTCTGGTCGCTTCCGCTCATCAGCACGTATGACCAAGATCGTCTCGGTCGCGATGATCGGATACCTCGTCTACTCGGTCGCGAACGTGCTGTTGATGGTCACGGGCGTCACGGGTAACTCACCATTCGGCTTATCGTCCATGAACCTCTTCGGAATTCCGCTCGGTGTGGTTATTGGCCTCGTTGTCGTGTTCCTCGCTGCGTATTCGCTTGTGCTCGACTTTGAGTCAATCAAGCTCGGCGCCGACCGCGGAGTCCCGGCTGTCTACGCGTGGCAAGGCGCCTTTGGCATTCTCGTCACCGTCGTGTGGCTTTACCTCGAAATCTTGCGAATGCTCGCAATCCTTCGCGGTAACGACTAACAGATCACAAACAGAGAGGGGCGCGGGGAAACTCGCGCCTCTTTCCTTTTACTCCCACTCAATGGTTCCTGGCGGCTTCGACGTCACGTCGAGTACGACACGGTTGACGTCTTTGACTTCGTTTGTGATGCGGTTTGAGATCTTGGCCAGAACGTCGTAAGGGACGCGAGTCCAGTCGGCTGTCATGGCGTCTTCGCTCGACACGGGCCTGAGAACGATTGGGTGTCCGTAGGTGCGGCCGTCGCCCTGAACTCCGACGGACCGAACATCGGCGAGCAGAACGACAGGGCACTGCCAGATGGAGTCGTCGAGGCCGGCTGCGGTGAGTTCGGCCCGCACAATGGCGTCGGCCGAACGAAGAATGTCGAGACGCTCCTTGGTGACTTCGCCAACGATGCGAATCCCCAAACCGGGTCCGGGGAATGGCTGCCGCCCAACGATGAGCTCGGGGAGCCCAAGTTCTCGACCGATTGCTCGGACCTCATCCTTGAATAGTGTCCTAAGGGGTTCGACGAGCTCAAACTGCACATCGTCGGGCAAACCGCCGACGTTGTGGTGAGACTTGATCGTGGCTGTGCCAGCTCCTCCGCCGCTCTCGACCACATCGGGGTAGAGCGTTCCTTGAACGAGGAATCGTACTTTTTTTCCAGCGTTTGCCGCCTCCGCGACGAGGTCAGCCTCTGCGGCTTCGAATGCGCGGATAAACTCGCGCCCAATAACTTTGCGCTTGGCCTCGGGGTCCGTCACTCCGGCGAGCTCGCGCAAGAAGGTGTCGGCAACATCGATTGTGACAAGCCGAACACCGGTTGCAGCAACAAAGTCGCGCTCGACCTGTTCGCGCTCCCCTTCGCGGAGAAGACCGTGATCGACGAAAACGCAAATGAGCTGGTCGCCGACGGCTTTGTGAACGAGTGCAGCGGCAACGGCTGAATCAACACCGCCCGAAAGTCCGCAGATGACAAGGTCGTCGCCGACTTGTTCCCGCACAGCCGCGACTTGCTCGTCAATAACGTTGCCGCTCGTCCAGTCGGGCGCGATCCCCGCACCGTTCCAGAGGAAGTTTTCCAGAACGCGCTGACCGAATTCGGAGTGCAAAACCTCGGGGTGCCACTGCACGCCGAACATTCGCGTCTCGGAGTTTTCGAACGCAGCGACTGGTGCTGCGCTCGTCGACGCCGTCACCGTGAAGCCGGGGGGAGCCGTTTCAACGCGGTCGCCGTGACTCATCCAACAGTTCTGCTGAGCCGGCTGGTCAGCGAACAACACACCGGCGTGAACCGACACTTCGGTTGCACCGTACTCGCGGAGTCCGGTGTTGGCAACCTCTCCACCGAGTTGCTGCGCCATGACCTGGAAGCCATAACAGATTCCAAAAACGGGAACACCGAGCGCAATGATTCCGGGGTCGAGCGAAGGCGAGCCCGGTTCGTACACGCTCGACGGCCCGCCCGACAGCACGATGGCGAGAGGGTTCTTCGCGGCTACCTCGGCGGCCGAAATCGTGTGCGGGACAATCTCGCTGTATACGTGAGCCTCGCGAACTCGACGGGCAATCAGTTGAGCGTATTGCGCCCCGAAATCGACGACGAGAACGGGACGGTGCTGAGTCACGAGGTGGCTTTCTCAACGATGACGCGAACCCGACGCTCTGTGAAGAATGAGAGGAACGGCACCACTCCACCGGCGGCGAGCACCGGGAACCAGATAACTGACCAACGCATGGCTGTCCAAATTTGGAAACACCCGATGAGATACACGACGTACAACCAGCCGTGAACAATCAGGATAAGTGTCGAAACGTTGACGGCAACGACCGTGTCCGTCGGCACGAGCGCGAGGAACCCGAAAGGTCCAAATGCCTCGATTTCGACACCAAACAAGTACTTGAGGATCATCTCCGCGGTGAGCAACAACAGCATGATGCCGGTGATCTGAGCGGTGACACGGAAGAAATTTTCCGCTCTCGTGACGCGGTTACGGTCGATGGCCATGGGTCAATTCTACGGTTGCGTCTCAGCGAGAGCTTCGAGTTCACGCTCGACCGCATCCTTGACGAGTCGGTACCAGAAGTACAACGCAAAGCCACCGAACGCAATCCATTCGAGTGCATAAAAGACGTTGAGCCAATTGAGGACGGTGTTGGGCACTGGCGGTCGCGATTCGACGATCACGAGGCCGGGGATGTTGAGACTGATTTCATCGGTGATGACATATCCGTCGAAAATCGACTCGCACTCCCACACGTTGACGAGGTCTGCTGCGGCGACGACAGTCCGGCCGGTGTCCTGGAAGTCCGACGACAGAACATCGTCACTCGGGACGAGCCGCCCCCACCAGGCTGTCACCTCATCGGATGTGGGAATCGAATTGACGGTTGCGCTGGCCGGCAGCCATCCGAAAACGACGGGAAGGCACGATTCGGATGACATGACGTTGGCGACGAGCCACTGACCCTCGACGCCGTCGAGAACCTTCCCTGAAATCAGGACAAACCGACCGTCGAGAGAACCCTCAAACGACACGCGCCGCCCGCCGTCGCTGAGTTGCTGAGGTGTCATCGGCTCAAGGATTGACTCAATTGGCACCATCGTCTCGGAGTCCACGGCTTCGACCGACGCCTCGATGACGGCCCTACTCACTTGCCACTGAGCGAGGAGTGCAAAACCGACCGCCAATGCCACGCACGCGAGGAGAGTGGCAACCCACTTGGGCTGGCGCGCCATGCGCCACCACGCCCGAGTTGACGGCTTCACGCTGTCGGGTCGACGACAACCTCGACCCGCTGGAATTCTTTCAAGTCGCTGTAACCCGTGGTTGCCATGGCGCGGCGCAGAGCCCCCATGAGGTTCGATTGGCCGTTGGCGTGGTGAGACGGCCCGAACAAGACTTCTGGCAGTGGCCCGATCTGACCAACCCACACTCGGTTGCCGCGAGGAAGATCGGAGTGATAAGCCTCTTGCCCCCAGTGCCATCCGTTTCCCGGGGAGTCGGTTGCGCGCGCAAGCGCTGTGCCGAGCATGACGGCGTCGGCGCCCATCGCAATCGCCTTGACGATGTCACCAGACAAACCCAGACCGCCGTCTGCGATGACGTGGACATAACGGCCACCGGATTCATCGAGGTAATCACGGCGAGCGCCGGCGACATCAGCGACGGCTGTTGCCATGGGAACTTCAACGCCGAGAGCGGTTCGCGTTGTCGACGCTGCCCCTCCGCCGAATCCGACGAGCACTCCTGCCGCACCGGTGCGCATGAGGTGAAGAGCGGCCGTGTACGTCGCAGCTCCGCCGACGATGACGGGAACGTCTAGTTCGTAGATGAACTCTTTGAGGTTAAGTGGCTCCCCGTTGGGCGAAACGTGCTCGGCGCTCACGGTGGTTCCGCGAATCACGAAAAGGTCAACTCCAGATTTGACAACAACATCGTGCAGTTCGGCCGTGCGCTGAGGACTGAGCGCGCCGGCAACGGGAACTCCCGCTTCGCGAATCTCGGCAAGGCGCTGCTGAATCAGGGCCGGCTTGATTGGCTCAGAGTAAATTCGCTGCATTTCGGCAGTCGCATCGTCTGCGTCGAGGTCGCGAATCTTTTCGATCATCGCTTCAGGCTTGTCGTACCGTGTCCAGAGTCCTTCAAGGTTGAGAACCCCGATTCCCCCGAGCTTGCCGATTGTGATGGCCGTCGCAGGCGATACAACAGAATCCATCGGTGCAGCGAGAACCGGAATATCAAACTTGCTCGCGTCAATCGACCAGTTCAATGAGACCGCGTCGGTGTCGCGAGTTCGGCGACTCGGCACAACGGCAACATCGTCAAACGAATAGGCGCGGCGGGCACGCTTGGCGCGCCCGATTTCGATGTCCGACACTGTTCGTTCCTAACGCTTGTAGTTGGGGGCTTCGACAATCATCTGAATGTCGTGGGGGTGCGATTCCTTGAGCCCGGCTGGAGTGATGCGAACGAACTTGCCGTTCGCACGAAGTTCGGAGATTGTTCGAGCGCCCGTATAGAACATCGACTGGCGCAGTCCACCGGTCAATTGGTAAATCACCGAGCTGAGCGGTCCGCGATACGCGACCTGACCCTCAATTCCTTCTGGGATCAACTGCTCGTCGTTGGGCACGTCAGCCTGAAAATAGCGGTCGCGCGAGTACGAGGTTTTCTTGCCCCTCGTTTGAAGCGCCCCGAGTGAACCCATTCCGCGGTAGGTCTTGTACTGCTTGCCGCCCTCGAACACGAGATCCCCCGGGCTTTCGTCCGTTCCAGCGAGCAGAGAGCCGAGCATGACGGTTTCTGCTCCGGCAACGAGTGCTTTGGCAATATCGCCGGAGTACTGCAAACCACCGTCAGCGATAACGGGAATGTTTGCCTTGCGCGCAGCCTTTGCTGCCTCGTAAATGGCTGTGATCTGAGGGACGCCAACGCCGGCAACAATTCGAGTAGTACAGATTGAACCCGGTCCGACGCCAACCTTGACGGCATCGACGCCAGCTTCGATGAGCGCTCGCGCACCGGCCTCGGTTGCGACGTTTCCCCCGATGATGTCTACGCCGTCGAATCCCGAGTCGGCCTTGAGTCGACGAACAATGTCGAGCACACCGGCAGAGTCACCGTTGGCGGTGTCGACAACAAGAATGTCAACGCCAGCATCACGGAGGACCTCGGCGCGCTCCCACGCATCACCGAAAAACCCAATCGCCGCGCCGACGCGAAGGCGTCCTTCGCTGTCCTTGGTCGCGTTCGGGTATTTTTCGCTCTTTTCAAAATCCTTGACCGTGATGAGACCCGTCAAGCGGCCAGCATCATCGATGAGGGGAAGTTTTTCGACCTTGTGATGAGCAAACAATGCAATTGCATCGTCAGGGGTAATCCCCACTCGACCGGTGATGAGCGGCATCGGGGTCATAACATCGCGAACGAGTGTTGTCTCCATTGCGTCGTTGTCGACGAAACGCATGTCGCGGTTCGTGATGATTCCGAGAAGCACATCATCGGGGCCAATAACGGGTAACCCGGAAACTCGGAACTGGCCGCACAGCCGATCGACATCAGCGACCGTCGCATCCGGTGTCGTTGTGACGGGGTTGGTCACCATTCCCGATTCACTGCGCTTCACCTTGTCGACGTGCCACGCCTGGTCTTCAATCGAAAGGTTACGGTGAATGATTCCCATTCCGCCCTGTCGCGCCATGCCGATTGCCATGCGGGATTCGGTGACGGTGTCCATCGCGCTCGAAATGATTGGTGCGAAAACCGTGATGTTTCGGGTCAGTCGAGACGACGTATCGGCCTCACTGGGAATGACGTCCGTGTGGGCAGGAAGAAGCATCACGTCGTCGTAGGTGAGTCCCGTGAGTCCGAATGGATCCTCTGAAGCCATGGTCATCCTTTACCGTCGAATCGCACACTGTGCCTATTCCTCTTAATCGTAGCGGGCTGTAAACGCGGGCGTTTCGCTTACTGAGTATCACGGTTGACTAACGAACTCATTAGTAACGTCACAAATCGTCAGGTAGCGTTTGTGTCTCGCTCGCATTCACGCAATAATCGGACAGTACCGTCTCTGACGGCGACCCGCGCCTGCACTCAGCACGCACGGCCACGACCAGGAGGTCCTGTGAATCTCACGGCCACGACACGACGAGCCATGGGGCGTTTATCCGCCGCCGTGGGGGCGTTCGTGCTCGCCTTCGGAGTTCTCGCGTTGGGCGCACCGGCACACGCCGATGTTGTCAACCCCGAGTTGCCTTACAAGGTGAGCGGAAATGTTCAGAACGAGGGCATCGGCGTCAATGGCGTTCTCGTCACCGTGACGGGTGGGGGTGGGTTCTCAGCGGAGGTTTCCTCTGATGCCGAAGGTAAGTGGACGGTTGGTGTTCCTGAGCGGAACGCCGATTACACCGTCACCGTTGACGAGTCGACGCTTCCCGATGGAATTGCCGTTGTCGACAACCCTGAAACCGAGTTTGTCGAGAGCAACGTTCAAACAGTAACCGTCGGACCGGGTGGTCGTGTGGCGATGAACTTCTTCATTGGTCAAGGAGAGCGCAATACGGTCAGCATGGTTGATCAGATTGTCCAGCGACTGATCTCAGGACTTAACTTCGGACTCATGCTCGCACTTGCCTCTGTCGGGCTGTCGCTCATCTACGGAACCACAGGTATTTCAAACTTCGCCCACGCGGAGATGGTGACCTTCGGTGCCGTCGTGACCTTCGGTCTCGTCGGGATACTCGGTGACTCCGCGCTCCCTATCGCCATTGTTCTCGCAATTGTGTTGTCGGCCGGACTCGGATGGGGTCTTGATGCCGGGCTATGGAAACCGCTTCGCAAGCGAAACACCGGTCTGGTCCAGCTCATGATTGTGTCAATTGGCCTGTCGCTCGCGATTCGCTACATGTACCAGTTCTTCATCGGCGGAGGAACAGAGCAGCTTCCCGGCTCTGACGCACCCCAAATTGCACTCTTCGGTTCTGTCAAACTCTCCGTCGTTGACATGGTGAGCATGTGCCTCTCGATTCTGCTCATCATCATCTTTGGATGGTGGCTCACCTACACGAAAATCGGTAAGGCAACTCGGGCAATCTCCGACAACCCGAGCCTCGCGGCGGCGTCCGGAATCGATGTTGACGGCGTTGTTCGAGTGGTCTGGGTTATCGGATCGGTCCTCGCCGGATTCTCCGGAATTCTCTGGGCATACTTCCGCCCTGGCATCCGCTGGGATATGGGTGGGCAGATTCTGCTTCTCATCTTCGCCGCGACGACACTCGGTGGATTGGGCACTGCTTACGGTGCGCTCATTGGTTCCATCATTGTGGGAATTCTTGTCGAAGCCTCGAGCCTCATCATTCCTTCTGACCTCAAGTACGTCGGCGCGCTCGTCATTCTCATCGGAATCTTGCTGTTCCGCCCTCAGGGAATCTTCGGTCGTAAGGAAAGGGTGGGATAGCCATGGACTTCCTCGGAATTCTCTCGTCTACAGCGTCATTCATTCTTGACCCCACCACGATGGCATATGCCCTCGCAGGGTTGGGTCTTGCCATCCACTTCGGATTCGCGGGGCTCCTCAACATGGGTATGGCCGGGTTCATGGCTCTCGGTGCCTACGGATACGCCATCGGAATCCTCACGTTCGGATTGCCCTGGTACCTCGCCGCATTTGTCGGCATCGGAGCGTCCATCGTGTTCTCGCTCATTCTCGGAATCCCGACCCTCCGCTTGCGCGGCGATTACCTCGCTATCGTCACCATTGCCGCGGCTGAGATCATCCGTCTACTACTCCTCACTGCTGTGTTCACGGATGTGACTGGATCGGCAGACGGGCTCACCGGATTCAATGGAACGGGTGGGACTGTCACTAACCCGACGCCGGGAGCCGGTGGCTTCAACGACGCAAACCCTATCCCCAGCGGCGAATACGGATTTGAACCTTTCCTTGACAACGAGCGCACGTGGTTCATCCGCATCGTCGGAATGCTCATTCTCGTTGGTGCGACCTTCGCCGTATGGCGACTCGTGAACTCCCCGTGGGGCCGTGTCATCAAGGGAATTCGTGAAGACGAGGACGCTGTTCGTTCGCTCGGAAAGAACGTCTTCGCCTACAAGATGCAGGCACTGGTTATTGGTGGCGTCCTCGGGTCGCTCGGTGGGCTGCTCCTCGCCTTGTCGACCAACGTCAACTCGAGTGTGTACGTGACATCCCTGACGTTCTTCATCTGGACGGCGCTTCTGCTCGGTGGCGCAGCTACGGTGTTTGGGCCGCTGGTCGGTTCTGTCATCTTCTGGACCCTCCAAGCATTCCTCGGTCTGGTTTTCCCCGCTCTCGCGAAAGCCGGGCTGCTTCCGTTCACCGGAATCCAGGCAGCTCAGATCCGATTCATCATCGTCGGGGTCATCCTCGTGCTTCTGGTCATTTTCCGACCGCAGGGAATTTTTGGCAACAAGAAGGAGCTGACCTTTGTCAAGTAGCAGCCAATCCTCCACACCGATCAAATCGACCGGACTCCACGTCGGTGAGATTAAGCCGGGTGTGGCCAAAAAGGACCCGATCCTCGTCGCTGATGGCGTTCGCCGCCAGTTCGGTGGTCTCGTCGCCGTTGACGTTGCGCACGTCGAAATCCCCCGCAACGCCATTACGGCCCTCATCGGGCCAAACGGCGCTGGCAAGACAACGTTCTTCAACCTGCTCACGGGATTCGACACCCCCAACGAGGGAAAGTGGTCGTTCAACGGCAAATCCCTCGCCGGTGTTTCGGCGTTCAAGGTTGCCCGGATGGGTCTCATCAGAACCTTCCAGCTCACTAAGGCTCTTGCGCTGCTCTCGGTCATGGACAACATGAAACTGGGCTCAACCGAACAGCCAGGCGAGAAACTCGGTGCGTCGCTCTTCCCCTTCATCTGGAAGAAGAAGGACGAGGAAATCGAAGCTCAAGCAATCGAAATCCTCACCCGGTTCAAACTCGACACCAAGAAAGATGATTTCGCAGCATCCCTCTCCGGTGGGCAGCGAAAGCTTCTCGAAATGGCCCGTGCACTCATGACTAAGCCCGAACTGGTCATGCTCGACGAGCCCATGGCTGGCGTCAACCCAGCGTTGACCGAGTCGCTGCTCGAGCACATCCTCAACCTCAAGAAAGAGGGAATGACCGTCTTGTTCGTTGAACACGACATGCACATGGTCCGACACATCGCTGACTGGGTGATTGTCATGGCTGAAGGTCGAGTCGTTGCCGAAGGTGCGCCGGACGAGGTCATGAAGAACCCCGCCGTCATCGACGCCTACCTCGGTAGCCACCAGGACACCGATCTCGGCACGGTCACCGGCAGAATCACGCTTCCGACGAAGGGTAAGGACTCATAATGGCGCGCACGTCAGAAGTTCCCGTCATCGAGACAAAGGATCTCCTCGCCGGATACCTTCCCGGGGTGAACATCCTCAACGGCACGAACCTTTACGCCAACAAGGGCGAACTCATCGGCATCATCGGGCCGAACGGTGCTGGTAAGTCGACGTTCCTCAAGGCAATCTTTGGCCTCGTCAATGTTCGAGGCGGGACTATCACGCTAAACGGCGATGACATCACTGGTCTCAAGGCCAACAAGCTCGTCGCACGCGGTGTCGGGTTCGTTCCTCAGTCAAACAACGTCTTCCCCAGTCTCACAATCGAAGAGAACCTTCAAATGGGTCTCTACCAGGCGCCCAAGCGCTACGACGAACGGCTTGAGTTCGTCACGAGCATCTTTGCTGAGCTGGGTAAGCGCCTCAAGCAGCGTGCAGGTTCGCTCTCGGGTGGAGAACGCCAGATGGTTGCGATGGGTCGAGCACTCATGATGGAACCAGCTGTGCTCCTCCTCGATGAGCCCAGCGCTGGTCTTTCTCCAGTTCGTCAAGATGAAGCGTTCATTCGTGTCTCCGAGATCAACAAGGCCGGCGTGACGACGATTATGGTCGAGCAAAACGCTCGCCGCTGCTTGCAAATCTGTGACCGCGGATACGTTCTCGATCAGGGTAAAGACGCCTACACGGGAACCGGCCGCGACCTCCTCAATGACCCCAAGGTCATTGGGCTCTATCTCGGCACCCTCGGCGCCTAATTCGCTTCACGCCAAGCCCGCCTCCTCACGGGGGCGGGTTTTGTCGCGCTGTGGCCACAGCCACCGCCAGTCGCCTCACACGAGTGCCACACACACGCAAAGAGACCCCGGGTTTCCCCGGGGCCTCTCTGAGTGACTGTTAGTCGTTATCCGTTGAACGGAACGGCTACGTTGTCAGCACCGTACTGGTAAACACCAATCGATGCTTCGGTGGGGTCACCGACCTCGTTGAAGGTGATGGGGCCCGAGACACCGTCGTAGTCAGCCTGGCCGCCACCAATGATGATGTCAGCGCATTCTGCGAACGTGGTGCACTTGGTGCCACCGTCAACGCCACCCGATACTTCCTGGAGCTTTGCAGCCATGTCGACACCTTCGACCGAGCCAGCTTCGAGAGCTGCAAGGGCGAGGAGAACGACAGCGTCGTAAGCTTCAGGACCGTATGCGAATACGTCAGCGAGGTCATCGTTTCCTTCTGCAACCCAGTTGTCGTTCATGCGGGTTGTGAAGTCAGCGATGGTTGTGATGTCCAGACCGGGGAGGGTTCCCTTAGCGCCTTCGAGAAGACCTGCAGCGAAGTCTTCCGAGTAGTTGGCGAGGTTACCGTCAACGAAGTAGACGTTCTCAGAAGCGTATCCGCCACCGATGAGCGCGGGAGCAATCGTCTTGACCTCTTCGAAAGTGATGAGGACGATAGCGTCGGGAGCAGCAGCGGTAACTTCAGCAACCTGAGCGTCGAAGTTCGTGTCACCTGTGTTGTAGGTGGGCTGAGCAACAACGGTTCCACCTGCAGCGGTGAATGCGTCCGAAACGAACTGTGCAAGGCCGGTGCCGTACGAGTCGTTGAGGACGATCATGCCGAGGGTCTGGTGTCCGTCTGCAGCGATGAGGTTACCGAGAACTTCACCCTGAAGAACGTCCGACGGAGCGGTACGGAAGTACAGTCCGTTGTCGTCGTAGGTGGTGAGTGCAGCCGACGTGTTGGCAGGCGAGAACTGGATTACGCCAGCTCCGGTGACATCGTCAATGAACTGCAATGAGGTTCCCGACGATGCAGCACCGAGGATTGCCGTGACACCTGCGTCAAGAAGACGGGGGATTTCGGTTTCGTATGCCTTGTTGTCGGTGTCGCCCGAGTCACCCCAGGTGACCTCGATGGTGACGCCCTTTGCGGCTTCGTTGACTTCCTTGACTGCAAGTGCAACGCCTGCTTCTTCGGGGGGTCCGAGGAACGCGAGGTTACCGGTCTGCGGAAGTGCAGTACCGATCTTGAGTGTCAGATCGCCGACAGCTCCTCCGTTGCCACCGTCAGCAGCACAACCAGCGAGCACAAGGCCCGAAGTTGCGAGCATGGCGAGGCTACCGAGAACAGTCGCGACCTTACGCGAGGCCGAAGCCTTCGTGAATGCGCCCATGATTCTCCTTGTTTCATCCATGGAGTAACGAATCGGATTGATCCGCTACATACTCCACGCTACCGAGAACAATGGGGTCGTACCAAACAATACGGTTACAAGCGTGTAACGCTTTGAAACAGAAGAATCTGCAATTTCGGGGGGTCAAACATCGGTGTTCCCGCAACGACGTTGCGTTTGGGGTGAAAACCGCCCCGAATTATTGTGAAACCGGTCTCCGTTCGGCGCGAATGACGTCAATTGCCAACACGACGAGACCAACCCAAACCAAGATAAACCCCAACAACCGCTGCAACGGCATGGGTTCGCTCAACACAAGGACTCCAACGAGCAGCTGGATGGTCGGCGAAACGTATTGCATGAACCCCATCCACGCGAGCGGAACGCGTCGAGCGGCGGCACCAAAGAGCAAGAGTGGAATAGCGGTGATGGGCCCAGCGAGGGCGAGGAGAACAAAGAAGCCAGGTTCTGAGGCGGCAGCGAGCGTTCCGCTGGCCGATTCCCACACAAGGATCGCGATAGCGACGGGAAGCAGCCACGCAGTTTCGAGCG
>CAXNHY010000013.1:0-16129 GCA_964202425.1 Microbacteriaceae bacterium MWH-Ta3
AACGCCGACCGTTCTCGGGATGCGCGGATTCAGCCTTGCGACACCGTCAACCTTCGATGTCGTTGTGCCGGCCGAGTCACTGCGCGCTCGGCTAGCGGCCGTGACGTCGACCGAAGCCGGCTCAACCGTAACTCTTCCCGCGACCGCACCCTCGGTCAGGTGGACTGTCGCTCTCCCGACACGAGACGGCTGGGAAACCACCGGCAAGCTCGCGTCGAAAGACCTCGACAAGGTTGCGAGCGACGGCATTCGTGAGGTGACGAAGGCACTGCCCGCAGAGGCCGAGGAGCGACTCGTCAGGTCGATTCGCTCACAGGTGTGGGGCTCCAACATGAGTTCTGATATCGGTATTCCCGCCGGCGTTGCCTTTGCCGCGGTCACGCTCGGCTTCATTGGGGACGAGACGATGTCGGTTTCCGTCAGAGACCCGTGGGTTCAGGTCTCGAGCCAACGGGGTGTCGTTGTTGCCAAGCGAACCCCCGTCATTCTCGACGACGACCCGCTACAGTAGCGAACTGCGGGAATCAGGGTCGTCGGTCGCTTGACCGTCGAAGGTGTTGACCATTGCGTGTGCGGCACGCTCAAGATAATCGGTCAACTCGGCGTGGTCCATCGGCGAAAGGGCTAACGCGTCGACCGCGGCCGACATGTGCTGAAGCCAACGATCCCGAGCGTCTGGGGTGACGGCAAACTCAGCGTGGCGCATTCGAAGGCGCGGGTGTCCACGTTGCTCTGAATAGGTTCCAGGCCCGCCCCAATACTGTTCGAGAAATGCGGTGAGTCGCCACACTGCTCCCTCGAGATCGTCATCGGGATACATCGGTCGTAGCACGGGGTCGCTCTTCACGCCCTCGTAGAAGTGCCGGACAAGCCTGTCGAATGTCTCGTGCCCTCCGATTCGAACGAAGAAGGTGTCGGTCATCGCTTGGGGTGCGATTTCGACGCAACCCGCTGAATCTGTCCGTTTCGCACAAACCAGAGAGTGCCTTTAGAGTCGCGAATCTTCGTTATTCGGATAGTGACTTCTTCTACAACACCCTCGGCGTCTCCAACATTGACTTTGTCGCCGACACCGATTTGATCTTCAAACACCATGAAGATTCCGTTGAGGATGTCGCGCACGATGTCTTGGGCGCCAAGCGCCAGGCCTGCACCAAGGATGCCTGCGCCAGCGACAATCGCAGTAACTTCGAAACCAAGTTCACTCAGGACGAGGATTGTCGCGACAACTCCCATCACCCAGTTGATGAGCGTTCCAAGCACTGAACCGAGAGTTCTAGTGCGTTGGACGATTCGAGCATTGGCGTTCACCGAGTCACGCGGCTGGCTGCCACCCGCAGCACGTTTCGCGCCGCTGACGACGTTCTCAATAATCCTCTTCGTAGCCGATCGCAGTAGTGCCCTCGCGACGAGGGCGCCAAGGATAATGAAGACAACGCGTATCACCGTCAAATTGTCGGCAATAAATGCGTCCCAGGTTGAGAAGTCGAACATCACACTGACGTCCATCGTCAGTTCTTTGCGTCGCGCGCTTGGTTCGACAACGCGCGTTCAACACCGGCGAGACCTTCTGTCACCAGTCGGCGGAGGGCCGACGGCGCGTCGGGGTGAGCGTCAAGCCAATCGGTGGTCGTCTTCGCGAGACCCTTGGTTGCGAGCACAACGGGGTAAAGGCCTTCTGCGAAGTACTCTGCAATTTTGTACGTCCGGCTTTCCCAGATGTCTTCAATCGCTGCAAAGTAGTCATTGACGAGCGGTTCGAACACGGATGCGTCATTGACGTGAAGGAAGCCACGCGTCGAGTGATCCACGAGTGCGTTCGGCACCGATGCATCGTCACGAAGGAGTTCGAAGACTGCGCGCTTTCCCTCAGGGGTCGGGATTGTTGCACGGAGTCTGGCGGCCGCTTGAGCCCCGTTCGCGGTGTTGTCAGCCGCGAGCGCGAACTCAATGTCTGCTTCGAATGCAACTCCAGAGAGAACCATTCCTTCGAGCAGGTCCCAGTCAAGGTCGGTGTCGACAGTGATTCCATCGATGCTTCGGTCGCCAGAGCGAATCGAGCGAAGCACTTCGCCGTGTTCGGTCGTCGAGGCGATTGCCGCGAACGTGCGAAGGAACTGGAACTGAGCGTCAGAGCCTGCTTCAGCCCGTTCCGCGAAGGTCAGCATCGTGTCGGCGATGCGACGCAGGGTTTCGCCACGGCGTGCCGGGGCAACGTACATGCGGGCAACCGTCGACACCTGGGCGAGGGTCGTGCGAATCGTTGTCGATTCAGTCTCGGTCTCGATGTTGTGGAGCACGAGGTCGACATAAGCGCTCGGTGCCATTTCGCCATCCCGCGTCGCATCCCACGCACTTCCCCACACCAGCGCTCGCGCAAGCGGGTCGGCGATGTTTGCGAGTTGCGAGATCGCCGTTGTCAGTGACTCGTCATCCAATCGCACCTTGGCGTAGGCGAGGTCATCGTCGTTGACGAGTATGAGCTCTGGCCGTGTGAGCCCAACAAGCTCTGAGACACTCGTGCGTTCACCGTCGACGTCGAGTTCGACGCGGTGGGTGCGTTCGAGGTACGAGCCCTGCGTCGAGTAGAACCCGACGGCTAGGCGGTGCGGTCGGATGGTCGGGTAATCCTCGGCCGCGGTCTGAACAATGTCGAACCGGGTGATAACACCATCGTCGTCCGTGTCGATCTCGGGCTTGAGTGTGTTGACTCCAGCAGTTTCCAGCCATTTCGCGCTCCACGACGTCAGTTCGCGACCGCTGGTTTTTTCCAGTTCGCGGAGGAGGTCGGCGAGCTCGGCGTTCTTCCACGCGTTAGCTCGGAAATAGGCAGAAACACCGGAAAAGAACGCTTCTCGTCCAACATAGGCAACGAGCTGTTTGAGCACAGAACCACCCTTGGCGTAGGTGATTCCGTCGAAGTTGACCTGGACGTCTTCGAGGTCATTGATTGTTGCGACAATCGGGTGGGTCGACGGCAGTTGGTCTTGGCGGTAAGCCCACGACTTCTCCATAGCCTGGAACGTCGCCCACGCGTGGGTCCACTCCGTGGCTTCGGCCGTCGCAATCGTGGATGCCCACTCGGCGAACGATTCGTTGAGCCACAAGTCGTTCCACCACTTCATGGTGACGAGGTCGCCGAACCACATGTGCGCGAGTTCGTGAAGGATTGTGACGACTCGGCGTTCGCGGATCGCGTCCGTCACCTTTGAGCGGAAGACATACACCTCGGTGAACGTGACGCAGCCAGCGTTCTCCATTGCGCCGGCGTTGAACTCGGGGACGAAGAGCTGGTCGTACTTGGCGAACGGGTAAGGAACGCCGAACTCACGTTCGAAGTAAACGAACCCCTTCTTGGTGATGTCGAAGATGTAGTCAGAGTCGAGGTACTCGGCGAGCGACTGCCGCACATAGATCCCAAGCGGAATTGTGCGCCCGTCACTCGAGGTGAGTGAATCGTGAACAGAAACGTAAGGCCCTGCCACGATTGCGGTGATGTACGAGGAAATTCGGGGAGTCTGCGGAAAGACCCACTTCTTTGCTCCACCGGTTGTGATCGGCTCCGGTGTGGGGGAGTTGGACACGACAACCCAGTCGGATGGTGCTACGACGGTGAAGTCGAAGGTTGCTTTGAGGTCTGGTTGCTCGAAGACGGGGAACACCCGGCGCGAGTCTGGCACTTCGAACTGCGAATAGACATACGCTTTGCCGTCTGCCGGGTCAACGAAGCGGTGGAGTCCTTCGCCTGTGTTCGTGTAGAACATGTCAGCGTCGACGACGAGAACGTTGGTGGCTGCAAGGTTGTCGAGCTGGATTCGAACTCCGTCGGAAACGGCTGCGACATCGAGTTCGTCCCCATTGAGCGTGATCGAGTGCACGGTCGCCGTCAACGCGTCGATAAACGTGGACGCTCCAGCGGTGGCACCGAAAGTCACCGTGGTGTGTGAGCGAAAGACGGTGTCCGAGCCCGTGAGGTCGACGGAAACGACGTACGATTCTGTCGTGACAATCGCGGCACGCTCTACTGCTTCACTTCGGGTGAGATTCTCTCCAGGCACAAGGTTTCCTTCGGTCGTGTTTGCGTCCCCAGTCTATTCGGGGGGTGAAAGACGAAAACCCGCCGAAGCGGGCTTTCGAGAAGGCGTCGACCCTTTAGTCTTCGACGATTTCAGCAGCGACGGTCTCGCCGATTGCTGATGTTTTGACCGAGGTTGAAATCTGGCCGAGGTCAAAGCCGTTGACAACCATCTTGAGGTTGTGGGCGAGGAAGCTCATGCTCTCCATCTGCTCACGAGCCAAGTTGATTCGACGCTCGAGAGTGTCCGTGAACTCGCCAACGAATGCTGCCGATTCGCCGGAGATTCGCTCAGCCGCTGATTCAGCTTCGGCGCGAACTACGACCGACCTCTCTTCAGCGTCGCGGACGATTTCTTCTGCGCGCTCGCGTGCGGTGCGAACGTATTCCTCGGCTTCGCGTGAGATCTCCGCTGCTGACTCAATCGAGTCCTCGGTGTGCTGATCTGCTTCGGCGAAGATTCGCTTCGCGTAGGCGTCAGATTCAAGTTCGAGGTTGCGAATGTCGTTTCGAACGTCTTCTTCACGCTGACGGAGTTCGAATTCGGTGCGGGTGCGGTATTCCTTCGCTTCGCGGGCCGCTTCGATCGCATCGCGCTTCTCTTTTTCCATCTCACGAGACGCGACCTTGGCGTTCTCGGCAATGGTCCGTTCAGCGTCAGCGACGAGTTGCCCGGCTTCGCGCTCGACGCGTGAGCGCTCGATTGCGAGCTGGTTGAGGATTTCAGCAACTTCGGACTTTGCGCGAGCGACTTCTTGCTCCACGAGCAACGTAATCTTCTGGGCCTCAGAAGTGGCTTCGTTGACCTGAGCGTTGTACTTGAGTTCAGCAGCTTCGATGAGCGCACGGGCACGTGCGTTTGCTTCACCGATCGTGCGGGTCGATTCGGTCAGCGCTTCACTAACAAGCTTTGCAGACTGGTCCTCAGCCATGCGGAGGGCTTCTTCGAAAGCGCCACCGAGTTCACTGAAGGAAGGTCGTTCTTTTCCAGCGAGATCGATCTGCGCTTGAGTGCGGCGCACTTCCTCTTTGATCTCCTGAAGCTTTGCCGAGCGGTCTTCAATCTCGCGCTCGAGGCGCCCGAGGTAGACGTTGATCTCTGACTGTTCGTAACCACCGACAACCTTGCGGAGTGTCTTAGCAGTGGATGTTTCGTTTGCCATGGCCTATTCCGTTTCCTCGGCGACATCAACCACGACGGGTTGTGGTGCGTTGTTGGGCAAGCTGTTGGTTTTCACGCCACCGAGCGAGTTGGTGATGAGGCGCTGTTTGTGCGTGAAGTCTGCAAGAGCCGACTTCTGGCGACGGGTCTCGTCGATTCGCCCTTCGGCGTCGGTGAAGTAGGAGTTGAGAAGCGATTCGGCTTCTGTCGAAATTTCACGAGCCCGACCAACCGCCTGGGCGAGGATGCGGTCAGCGTATGACTTCGCGCTCTCCAAGATTTCGTTGACGCGGTCGTGAGCTGACTGGAGGTGAAGATCGGCATCGCGGGTCATGTCGGCAGCGCGCTCGATGGCGGTCTCGACAAAACGGTCGGCCTGCTCGTGAGCCTGACCGGCGTAGCGGTCGGCTTCATCGTGTGCCGATGTCGCTGAGCGCTGCGCTTCGTTGAGTTCCTCTTGAAGTCGGTCCTCCGCGTTGACCTTCATTTCGTTGGTAATGCGGAGGATTTCGTTTGCTTCGTCAACGAGCTGCTGCGCTGCACGCTGCGATTCGGTTCGTGACTGCGCGACCTGACGTTCAGCTTCACCAAGCATTGATGCCGCTGCACGCTCGGCACGGGCTGTGATCGTCTCAATCTTGGCCCGCTCGTCTGCGATGCGCTGACGCTCGAGGGCAATGTCGCGTTCGTTGGTGATTTTGAGGTCTTCAGACATCGCCTGAGCTTCGTACACAATCTGCGATGCGTCGCGGTCAGCGGATTCGGCAAGATCAGCAACGCGGATTCGCGCCTGGTTGAGAAGAGCGTCGGCTTCGTTCTTGCCGTCCTGGATCATCTTCTCTGACTGGTTCTCAGCGAGACGCAGTGTCTCTTCGAACGCGCTACCCAGTTCAGCAAATGAAGGCTTGTTGCGCTTTACCTCCGAGAGTTCGCGGACCATGCGCTGAACGGAACGGGTTGACTCGGCGAGCTCCGCTTCGAGCCCTTCGCGCTTAGCTACGAGGTCGGCGAGGAGAGAGTCGACTTCACTGACGTCGTACCCTCTAACAGACCGCTTGAAAACTGGCGTTGACATATTCCTCCGTCGTTGCACACCAAAGGACAAAAGTTGCTGTGCTAAGGCTACATGATAATTTTCGTGATTGCATAGACTTGCGTTATGCGAATCCATTTGGCCACTGATCACGCCGGTTTGGATTTGAGTCGCGAAATTGCTGCGTTTCTTGAGAATCTGGGTCACGATGTCGTTGACCACGGCCCAGTAACGTTCGATCCGCTCGACGACTACCCCAGTTTTTGCATCAATGCGGCCAAAGGAGTTCGCTCAGACGAACAAGCCGGAGTCGAGGCGCTCGGTGTTGTATTTGGCGGAAGTGGCAACGGTGAGCAGATTGTCGCCAATAAGGTCGTCGGTGTGAGGGCCGCGCTCGTGTGGTCGGAAGCGACAGCGATGTTGGCCCGAGAGCATAACAACGCCAATGTGTGTGCGATTGGCGCCCGGCAGCACTCGACAGAAGAGGTTTTGCGGTTCATTGAACTGTTCATCACCACCCCGTACCCTGGCGAAGAGCGTCACGCGCGGCGAATCGCGCAGTTGCTGGAGTTTGAAACAACAGGCGGTATCGCCGGTTTCGATATCGATTAGGCATGCCCGAGGGTCATTCCGTTCACCGCATTGCCGCGCAGTTCCGGCAACACTTTGTGGGTCACATCGCTGTCGTGACGAGCCCGCAGGGTCGGTTCGGCGACTGCGTGGTCCTCGATGGTCATCTGATTACCGATGCATATGCAGTTGGCAAGCACCTTTTTGTTGCATTCGACAGTGGAGATTCGCTTCACGTGCACCTCGGGATTTACGGTGCGTGGGACTTCGCGGGAAACGTGGAGCTCGATTCGACGGCACTCGCAAGTCGCGGGCGAATCGGTCAAACGAATATGCACGGCACGGTCGTCGGTGAACACGAAGCGTCGCTTGCGTCGATTGGCGCGCCGCGCCGCACCCGACTGCGCATGGGGGAGTCGGAGCAACACGGCGGAACGCCCGTTGATTTCCCGCCAGAGCCAATCGGGCAAGTTCGAGTGCGCATCCTCACAGCCGACGCTGTCGCCGATCTTCGCGGGCCGACAGTCTGCGAAGTGCTCAGCCCAGCCGGCGTTGACCGAGTGCGTGGCGAACTCGGTCCGGATCCACTCGTTGGAAAGGGCGGCGAGGAACGATTCCTTGCTCGCTGCAGCAAAACCTCGACCCCGATTGGCCGAGCGCTCATGAACCAGAAGATTGTCGCGGGAATCGGCAATGTTTACCGTGCAGAAATGCTGTTTCGCGCCAAACTCAGCCCGTTTATCCCTGCCAACACCCTGCCAGAAGAAACACTTCGCGAGCTGTGGCGCGATTGGGTGAAACTCCTCGCGATCGGCGTTAAGTCGGGCCAAATGATGACGATGGACGGGCTTTCCGCTGGGAAGAAGCGCGCGGCGCTCGCCAATCGGGCAGATCGTCACTGGGTGTATCACCGCACGGGTGAGCCGTGTCGGATTTGCTCCACTCCAATTCGGATGGAGATGATGGAAGCGCGGAAACTCTACTTCTGCCCAACCTGTCAGGGGGTCTCGTGATTATTCGCAACGCGCAGGTGGGCGGCGAGCTCGTCGACATCGAGGTTTCCGACTCGATTATTTCTGCCATCATCCCCGCAACAGGGGGTTTTCACGCTGGCGACCTTGATGCAGCCGGCAATCGCGTGACCGCGGGGCTGTGGGACGAACACGTTCACATTCGCTCGTGGGCTCAAATGCTCGACCGTGCCGACCTCCTGCCCGCAGAGGACGCCGACGCGATTGTCGAGATTTTGCGCGCGCACCCGCGCCGGGGCGACGAGCCGATCATCGGCCACGGACTTCGCTACGCTCTCTGGAAAGAATCCCCTCGAATCGCTGACCTCGACGCGGTGAGCACGACGTCACCGGTTCTTGCGTTTTCGATGGACGTGCACTCCGTGTGGATCAACAGCGCGGCCGCCGAGCGTTACGGTGTGCAACATCTCGTTGGCGACTCGGGAATCTTGCGCGAAGCCGACTGCTTCCGTCTTTTGACGATGATGTCGGACATCCCCGACGCCGAGATGGATCCCCTCATCGAACGGGCCGCCCGTGAAGCCCGCGCGAAAGGAATTGTTGGGATCACCAGTTTCGAAATGGAATCACTCACCGATTGGGACCGCCGTGTTGCCAACGGGTTCGACGTCATCAAGGTCACGGCAAGCCTGTATCCAGAGCGGATTCACGAAGCGTTTGACCGTGGGCTTCACACAAACGACAGCGTGGCCGGCACGGTATCAATGGGGTACCTCAAGATCATCACTGACGGAGCGATCAACACCAAGACGGCGTACATGCACGAGCCGTACTGCGGAACAGATGTGGTTGGCGGGCTCAACACCGAGGAAACGGAGCTTCTCCGGCTGGTTCGAGACGCGGCGGCGCACGGCGTCACCCCAGCACTTCACGCCATCGGCGACAAGGCCAACACCGTCGTTATTGATGCGTTCGAGGCAGCTGGGGTGACCGGCCGCATCGAGCACGCACAAATGGTTCGCCCCGACGACGTGCAGCGAATGGCGAGGTTGGGGCTCACCGCGAGTATTCAGCCGGCTCACGCGGTTGACGACAGGGATGTCGCCGATGTTTTGTGGTGCGGCCGAACTGATTATGCGTACCCGATGCGAACTTTCCTTGACGCTGGCGTCCACATGGTTTTCGGTTCGGATGCTCCTGTCGCGAAGCTCGACCCCTGGCACACGATTGCGATGGCGACCGACCGCAGTTCAGACGGCCGACCAGCCTGGCACCCGGAAGAAGCGCTGACCTTCGAGGAAGCCTTGCGTTGCTCGCAGCGGTCAACCGTTGCGGTGGGGGAGCCGGCCGACCTCATTGTTCTCGGCGCAAACAACGACGTGCTTCACGTCGTGACTGCCTAACCGAGCCTTAGCTCGACTGCGATTTGGTCACCAATCGCGAAACTTTCTGGCTTCCTGATCGCGTCCTTTAGAGGCACAAGGTAGCCACCGTCGCGTGGGATGAGCGATGTCGTCACGCTTGTCTCACCGACGGTCACTGTTGCCGGAATAACGCCCCACCCATAGGTGAGCGTTGGGGCAGCGACCTTGATTTCGGCTGCAATCTCGTCGGGAACCTTCGCGAAATGAAACGGCGATGGCCCGCGCCACTCGATGACTACAGCGTCGAAGGTGTAGTCCACGTGAATCAGACCAAGAGTGCGGGGATCATCGAGGCGACCAGAAGGATGGCCGAAACCCAGTTGAAGATTGCCCGCCGCCGCGCGTTATTGAGAAGGAGAGCCAGCGACTGCCCGATTGATGCCCAGATGAACGCGCCCGGCCAGGTGGTGACAAGAAAGATGGCGATGGCGATGACAGTGGGGACCCATCCGCCGCCGACCGGGATGAGTGTTGAAGTCAGGGTTGCGCCAACGATCCACGCCTTCGGGTTAACGAACTGCAGGGCAATCGCGCGGCCGAAGCCTATATACGTTGCTTCTTTCGCGTCCACCGACTTCGTTGACCGCACAATCTTGTAAGCCAAAAAGACGATGTACGAGAAGCCCACTACCTTGAGCGCGAGGTAAATCTGCGGGAATGCCGTCAATACGGCACCGAACCCGAGGCTGAGAGCCGTGAGAGTGATTGTGAGGCCGACCATGATGCCGTTGATGTAAGGCAAGCATCGACGTGCTCCGAAGTTCGCCCCCAGCGACAACAGCATGGTGTTATTCGGGCCCGGCGTTACAGCAGTGACAAAACCGAACATGCCAATCGCGAGAGCGATATTCCAGGTCACGAAATCACGGCCTGAACGCCGAGAGTGATGAGCGGAGCGAAAATGAGTGCCGGCAATAGATCGGCCACCGCAATCTGACGAATGTTGAGGACTCGTAAGCCAATGCCGAGCATCAAGATTCCACCCGTAGCGGTAACTGCCGCGATGACCTCGTTCGGGATGCCGGCACTGAAAATCGCCGCGAAAACCGTCACCAACCCCTGCCACACACCAACGCTCACGGCGCTCGCCGCAACGCCCCAGCCCATGGTTGCACCGAAGGCGATGGAACCGATGAAGTCCAGGAGCGACTTGACGAACAGGGTGTCTGCGCCGTTGCCCATGCCGTCGCTAACAGAGCCTAGGATTCCCATCGGCCCAACGGCGAAGATGAGTGACGAGTTGACGAACCCACTAATGAACTTCGTCCGAGAATCGTTGTCGCCCTCTCCACCACCGAATCGTTTGTGGAGGAACGAGCCGAAGCCCGCAATGCGGTCCTCGATTCGAAGGAGTGACCCGGTTGCGCCACCGAGAACGATGGAAACCACAACGACAAGGAATGTGCCAGCACCTGTGACCGCGGCAACATAAGACGAATCAAACAACGACATCATGTTGATCCCACCGAGGACGAGAACGGCAATACCAGCTCCGTCAATCACCGTGCGATTGGCCCGCTCTGGAAACCTCGACCCAAGCCCGACGCCGATCGCGGCACCAATAAGGATCGCGACAACGTTCACAATCGTGCCGATGCCAATCATTGGAACAGTCTATGAGAGGCCAAATGGAGGGGATGACGGGAATCGAACCCGCGTAATCAGTTTGGAAGACTGGGGCTCTACCATTGAGCTACATCCCCACGAGGAGCCTACAACGAAGGGGTGTCGTCTGCCAAACTGAGCACCCGCTAGACTGATGAATGCCTCGTGCCCTTCGGGTCGCGGCGGCCGGGGCGTAGCTCAGCTTGGCTAGAGTGCCCGCTTTGGGAGCGGGATGTCGCAGGTTCGAATCCTGTCGCCCCGACGACTTTGGTCCATCCACATCAAGGAGAACTGCAGTGCCTACGACAAAGGTTGATCGACTGTCCGATACCCGCGTGAAGTTGACTATCTCGGTCACCCCCGAAGAACTGAAGCCCTCCATCGATCACGCGTATCAGCACATCGCTGAGCAGGTTCAGATCAAGGGTTTCCGCAAGGGCAAAGTTCCGCCGAAGATGATCGACCAGCGCGTCGGCAAGGGTGAGGTCATCAACCACGCAGTTGGCGAAGGTGTTGACCGTTTCTTCCGTGAGGCTGTTGCCAACGAAAAGATCCGCACGCTTGGCCGTCCCGAGATCGTTGAAACAACTCTTCCCAGCGTCGAGGACTTCTCCGGCAACCTTGTTGTCGTTATCGAGACTGATGTTCGCCCAGAGTTCGACATGCCCAAGTACGACGGCATCAAGGTCACTATCGACGACGCAGAGATTTCCGCCGACGATGTCGAAACAGAACTTGCCGAGATTCGCAAGCGCTTCGGAACGCTCGTCACGGTCGATCGCCCGGTTGCCAACGGCGACTTCATCACGATGGACCTCTCCGCAACCATCGGCGGCAAGGTCGTCGACTCGGCTGGGTCAATCTCTTACGAGGTTGGATCGGGCGACTTGATCGACGGCCTCGATGACGCTGTCGACACACTGACGGCTGGTGAAACCACGACATTCAAGTCAACCCTGCTCGGTGGCGATCACGCCGGCGAAGAGGCTGAGGTTGAGGTCACCGTCATCACCGTCAAGGAACGCGAGATTCCTGAAGCCGACGACGAGTTCGCACAGGTTTCCAGCCAGTTCGACACCATCGGTGAACTTCGCGCCGACCTTCGCGTTCAGCTCGAAAAGCGCGCTGTGTTCGGCCAGGGTGCGAAGGCCCGCCAGGCGCTCCTCAACACGCTTCTCGAGAAGTCGACCATCCCCGTTCCCGCCGGAGTGATTGAGCAGGAAGTCGAACGCCACCTCGAGCAGGAGGGCCGTCAGGCTGACGACGCTCACCGCAAGGAAGTTTCGGAGTCGTCGGAGAAGACGTTCCGCGTTCAGATTCTGCTCGACGCACTTGCCGAGAAGGAAGACGTTCAGGTTGGCCAGGACGAACTCCTCAACTACCTCATGCAGTCTGCTCAGCAGTACGGCATGGAGGTCAACGAGTTCATCAAGATCATCTCCGACAACGGGCAGATTCCCGCGATGGTCGGCGAGGTTGCCCGTTCGAAGGCGCTCTCCGTCGCTTTGTCGAAGGCCAAGGTCGTCAACGGCAAGGGTAAAGAAATTGATTTGACCGAGTTCACCTCGGGTGCAACCGCGCAGGTCGGCGATGTTGTGAGTGGCGACGTACACGACCACGACGACCACGCCGGTCACAAGCACTAATTGTTGTCAAAGGACGGGGGCTTAGGCCCCCGTTTTTTGTGCGGTGATAGCCTCGACGCATGAAGAAATCTGCCTGGATCGGTATTGCCGCTGGACTCACTGTCGTGTTGGTGGGAGGTGCCGCACTTGCTGCGGGGGATTTCGTGTACACGTCAGGGACGGTTGTGCCGTGCGCCATCAACGCTGACGACGTTGACAACAAGCCCGAATCCTTTGTGACTCCGGCAGAAGACAACGGCCCGTTCCCTGGTGCTGGGTGGAACAAGTGGGTCGGCCACGATCTTTCCGACTGGTGGATGACGGACGTCCCCTATGAAGCGGTCACAATTCCTGTTGCCGATGGCGTCGACCTCTCGGCGTGGTGGATTACGCCAGACGACGGCAACGGCAAAACGGTCATCGTGACTCACGGAATCGGAACATCGCGCCGCGACTTCAACGCACTTCTGCCCACGGGGATGCTCGTGAAGGACGGGTTCAACGTATTGCTCGTCGACTCGCGCGACACGGGGGAATCGACGTGCACTGACGGTCGCCACTCGGCGGGCCAGGAAGAGTCGAGCGACTTCGCGGCGGTAGCCGAATGGCTCGTTGCATCGAAGGACGTCTCGCCCTCGAGCCTCGGAATGTGTGGAGTTTCCGGTGGTGCGATTGCAACGAGCCTCATGCCGATCAAGACCGATTCGGTCGCAGCGTTCGGAATGGAAGGAACGATCTTCGACTTCAACGCGGCAGCAACCCGTGAAGTTGAGTTCCAAGGATTCCCCGGGTTCTTGTGGCAACTGGCCCTCATCTCGGCACAGGTTTTCCACGGAGTCAACTTGACCGAAACGGCAGTATCGGATTCCATCGAAGCAGCGGGTGACCGCCCGATGCTCATTCTGCACGGAGACGCCGATCAGCGACTCGATTACCAATCGTCGGTTGATTTCGTGGAGTACGCAAAGTCGGTGGGTGTTGATGTCACGCTCGAAACTTTTGAGGGCGCTGACCACACCGAGGGAATGTTGACCGAAACAGACCGCTACGCGAAAGCGTTGCAGGACTTCTTCAACGAGAACCTCACCAAGTAAATCGCTGGCGTTTGCCGCCAGTTTTGCCCGTAGCGAAATCGCCCGGATTGATGGGTGCCTGTCGGTACGCTGAAGCAGTACCCAAAAGGAGTAGTTCATGAGTGACTCGATGTTCCCGCCAAACGTTTTTGACCGTTTGCTGAAAGACCGCATTATTTGGCTTGGCAGTGAGGTCCGCGACGAAAACGCCAACGAGATTGCAGCCAAGTTGCTTCTCCTTGCGGCGGAAGACCCCAAGAAAGACATCTACCTGTACATCAACTCACCCGGTGGCTCGATCACCGCTGGTATGGCAATTTACGACACCATGCAATTCGTTCCCAACGACATTGTGACCGTGGGAATCGGTATGGCTGCGTCGATGGGCCAGCTGCTGTTGACCGCTGGCACCAAGGGCAAGCGGTACATCACGCCGAACGCACGTGTCCTCTTGCACCAGCCTCACGGTGGTTTTGGTGGGACGTCGTCGGACATCCAGACTCAGGCACAACTCATCAACGACATGAAGAAGCGCCTTGCGGAAATCACCGCGGAAGCGACGGGTAAGACCGCCGAACAGGTTTCGAAGGACGGCGACCGCGACCGCTGGTTCAACGCCGAAGAAGCACTCGAATACGGCTTTGTCGACCACATCCGCGCATCGGCTGACGATGTCGTCGGTGGCGGCGGAACGAAAACCAAGTAGGGATTTGACTCATGGAATTTGAAACCAACCTCAACGGCATCGCGGTTCCCGAATCGCGTTACATCGTTCCTCAGTTCGAAGAGCGCACCTCGTACGGCACGCGTTCACTCGACCCGTACACGAAACTCTTCGGCGACCGAATTGTGTTCCTCGGTGTTCAGGTCGACGACACCTCGGCCGACGACGTCATGGCACAGCTTCTCGTGCTCGAATCACAAGACCCCGAGCGCGACATCATCATGTACATCAACTCACCGGGTGGATCGTTCACCGCGATGACGGCGATCTACGACACGATGCAGTACGTCCGCCCGCAGATTCAGACCGTTGTTCTCGGCCAGGCCGCGTCGGCTGCTGCCGTCATTCTGGCCGGTGGAACACCGGGCAAGCGTCTCGCTCTGCCCAACGCGCGCGTCCTCATTCACCAGCCATCAACCGGTGACTCGGGGCGCGGCCAGGCGTCCGACATCGAGATTCAGGCGAAAGAGATCGGTCGTCTGCGCGAATGGCTCGAAGAAACGCTGTCGAAGCACTCCAACAAGAGTGTTGAAGAGGTCAGCAAAGACATAGACCGCGACAAGATCCTCACCGCCAACGAAGCGCTCGAATACGGACTCATCGACCAAGTATTGACGAGCCGCAAGACGGCAATCACCGCCAACTAGTTGAGGTGATCTTCGCTGTCGGGCTTGCCCAACAGCCTGCTCAACAGCCAGATCGCTCCGATTACTAACGGAACGGTGATTGCCCCAATCACGGGTGCAATGCTGAACGTTTCAACCTGCGGTGCTGGCGCGATCACAACGGGTTCGGGCTCTGGTGTGGGCTCGGCTGTTTCAGCGGGGGTGGGCTCAACACCACAAACCGGCAATTCGAGATATGCCTCTCCAACGGGAGAATCCGCTTCCGGCACATAGGTGAACGCCCACGAGCCTTCGAGCGGGTGACCGTCGGCGGAGACAATTCGATACGCGACCGTGTAGGTGCCTGCTTCACCGAGTGCAACGGCCATCGCCGCGGTTGGCCCGTCTACAGTGACACAGCCATCACCGTAAAAGTGGCTCGCCGAATCGGTGACGGAAAACACGAAACCGTTGCCACTGTCGCCCAGGTTGAGCAATTCCTCATTCGCCGTGAGTGAAACACTGTCGACGAGCGTTGCCGGGGCATCCGCGGCGGGGAATGTGCTCGTCACGGCAGAGTGGGCTAAAGCCGGCGAACCAGCGCCAATTCCTGCGAGGAAAGCAAGAGTAACAATGCTGAGAGGCCTGCGAATATCCACACGCTCAGCCTACGCGCCACGCCGAACAGGTTCTCCACCGCCTGCCCAAACCCGTCGCAGCCCAGGGTTAGGCTTAACCACGTATCGAAGGAGGAACTATGCCGCGAATTGGCGACAGCACTGACCTGCTGAAGTGTTCCTTCTGTGGGAAAACGCAAAAACAGGTTTCCCAGCTGATTGCTGGTCCTGGTGTTTACATTTGCGACGAATGCGTCGAGCTCTGCAACGAAATCATCGATGAGCGCATGGCTGATGCCGCGTCAAACGACGAGGTCGCCGAGTTTGATCTTCCCAAGCCCAAAGAGATTTCAGCATTCCTCGATGAATACGTCATCGGACAAGATGCCGCAAAGCGCGCGCTGTCCGTGGCCGTCTACAACCACTACAAGCGAGTCCGTGCGCGCGACGGCGTTCGTGCGGCTGAGGCTCACACCGAAATCGAACTCGCAAAATCCAACATTCTCTTAATCGGTCCAACCGGGTGCGGAAAGACGTACCTCGCCCAGACGCTTGCACGCAGGCTCAACGTGCCGTTTGCCGTCGCAGACGCCACGGCACTCACCGAAGCTGGTTATGTCGGTGAAGACGTTGAAAACATTCTCC
>CAXNHY010000014.1:0-15722 GCA_964202425.1 Microbacteriaceae bacterium MWH-Ta3
AATCGCAGAAGTTCAGTTCGACGCGGTAGGAAAGAAGAAGCTCCTAATCAAAATCGCCCCCATCGCCAAAGTCTGACCTCCGCTGGAGGTCGCTGCACGCGGGTAGGCTTAGAGACGGTCGTGTAGCGCGCTGCTCCGACGTGAACCAATTTGTGGTGATAGGAAACTGGTGGACCTTTACGAATACCAAGCACGTGACATGTTCGAAAAGCACGGAGTTCCTGTACTCCGCGGAATTGTGGCTCACACCCCGGAAGAAGCCCGAGCTGCTGCTGAAGAGATTGGTGGCGTAACCGTCATCAAGGCGCAGGTCAAGACGGGTGGCCGCGGCAAAGCCGGCGGCGTGAAGGTTGCCAAGACCCCTGACGAAGCATTTGACGCAGCGAAGGCAATCCTCGGTCTCGACATCAAGGGACACGTGGTTTCACGCTTGATGGTCGCCGAGGGCGCGAAGATTGCTCAGGAGTATTACTTCTCGATCCTGCTCGATCGCGCCAACCGTTCCTATTTGTCGCTTTGTTCGTTCGAGGGTGGAATGGAGATTGAAATTCTCGCCGTTGAAAGGCCAGAGGCGCTAGCCCGCGTCGAGGTAGACCCGATCGAGGGAATCACACTCGCCAAGGCGAAGGAAATCGCGATTCAGGCGAAGTTCCCGGCAGAACTCGTCGACAAAGTCGCAGAGGTGTTTGTCACGCTTTACGGCGTGTACACCTCTGAGGATGCGACACTCGTCGAGGTCAACCCGCTCGTTCTGACAGAAGACGGTGACATCATCGCGCTCGACGGAAAAGTCACACTAGATGCAAACGCCGACTTCCGCCACCCCGACCATGCAGCGCTCGAAGACAAAGACGCCGCCGACCCGCTCGAGGCGAAGGCAAAGGCTCACGACCTTAACTACGTCAAGCTCGATGGCGAAGTTGGGATTATCGGAAACGGTGCCGGTCTCGTCATGTCAACCCTCGACGTCGTCGCTTACGCGGGCGAAAACTACGGCGGAGTAAAGCCGGCGAACTTCCTCGACATCGGTGGAGGGGCTTCCGCTGAAGTCATGGCAGCCGGTCTCGGTGTCATCCTCGGCGACCCTCAAGTCAAGAGCGTGTTCGTCAACGTTTTCGGTGGAATCACGGCGTGTGACGCCGTCGCCAAGGGAATCGTCGATGCCCTCGACATTTTGGGCGACGCTGCTACCAAGCCACTCGTTGTTCGACTCGACGGAAACAGCGTTGAGAAGGGTCGCGAGATCCTCGCCGCCCGAAACCACCCGCTCGTCACTCTGGCCACGACCATGGACGACGGCGCCGATCGCGCCGCAGCCCTCGCCGCAAAGTAAGGACCACAAGAATGTCAATCTTCCTCAACAAGGATTCGCGTGTCATCGTCCAAGGAATCACCGGCGGCGAAGGAACAAAGCACACCGCACTCATGCTCAAGGCCGGCACGACAATCGTTGGCGGCGTCAACGCCCGTAAGGCCGGAACGACCGTTGAGCACGGAGAAGCGACGCTCCCCGTCTTTGGAACTGTCGCAGAAGCGATGTCGGAAACCCACGCCGACGTGTCCGTCGTCTTCGTTCCCCCGGCGTTTGCTAAAGATGCTGTCATGGAAGCAATCGACGCAGAGATGCCGCTCATTGTTGTCATCACCGAAGGAATCCCAATCGGTGACACCGCTGAGTTCTGGGCCCACGCGAAAAAGAAAGGCACGAGCCGAATCATCGGGCCGAATTGCCCCGGAATCATCACTCCCGGCGAGGCGCTCGCGGGAATCACCCCCGCGACCATCACGGGAACCGGCCCAATCGGACTCGTGTCGAAGTCGGGCACGTTGACCTACCAAATGATGTTCGAACTTCGCGACATCGGATTCTCGACGGCTATTGGAATCGGCGGAGACCCCATCATTGGCACCACCCACATCGACGCCCTCGCGGCATTCGAGGCAGACCCCGACACCAAAGCGATTGTCATGATCGGAGAAATCGGTGGCGACGCCGAAGAGCGCGCGGCCGACTTCATCAAAGCGAACGTGACCAAGCCGGTCGTCGGATACGTTGCGGGATTCACCGCACCGGAAGGCAAGACGATGGGCCACGCAGGCGCAATCGTCTCCGGCTCATCGGGAACCGCGCAAGCGAAGCAGGAAGCCCTGGAAGCTGCAGGCGTTCGCGTCGGCAAGACTCCGAGCGAAACTGCTCGCCTCATGCGCGAGGTCATCGCGGCGCTGTAGCGTGCCTCGCGGGCTCGTCACACTCTTTGTCGCCATCGAGGCGCTGTTTGTGGTGGGCATTGGAATCGGCATACCGCTCGTCCCTTTGCTCGTCGCCTGGGGATCGGCCAACCAGTTTCAAGCCACTCCGCTCGACATTTGGCAACTTGCTGTTCAGGTGTGGGCGCTCGGGCACGGCACGCCACTGAGCGTCAACCTGTCGGGCGCGGGAACAATTTTCCCACCAGAGATGATGCAGTTCGACATCACACTGGCACTCTCGGGGATCGCGCTCATCACGGGACTAATGGCAATTCGAGCCGGACGTCGTATCGCCGACACAGAGGACTCGCTCGTCGTTGGTGGCCTCCTCATCGCAATCTTTACAACGCTCACTGGGTTCGCGCTGTGGAGCGCTCAGTCGGCAACGGTGAACATCTCTGTCACTCTCGGAACCATCAAAATCGCAGCACCCTTCATCGTTGGGTTGGCTGTCGGCTGGAAACCCTGGCGGCTGTTCCCACGGCTGATTGATCGAGTATCGGGAGCCCTCGGGGAGTGGCGTGATGTCATCGCCACGGCAATACGTGTTTCTGTCGCCGCGTTCCTCGGTTTAGCTGTGCTGGCCTCGGCCGTCCTCGCGTGGTCAATCCTCGCGGGCTTCACGGCGGAGATTGCGCTCTACGAAGCCATTCACGGTCAGGTGTTCGGTGGGTTGGTAATCACGGTCGGCCAGCTCTTACTGATTCCCACGGCGGTGGTGTGGACAATGTCGTGGCTAGTGGGTCCGGGGTTCTCGCTTGGCTTGGGGACACTGGTCAATCCGTTCACTGCGACCGTTGGTGCTATTCCCGCCGTCCCACTGCTCGGCGCCATTCCGGCGGAGAGCGTCGTTGGTTGGCCAGCCCTCATCGTGCCATTCCTCATCGTCGTCGCTATAGCAATCGGGTTTTCGGAGCGAATTGTCGGTGAGCGCGGATACTTCGACCCAACGGGCGCAACCGATTTCATTCGACTTGGGGTTCTCGCAGCGGTTTCAGGGGTTGTGTCCGGAATCGCCTTCTTCATCATCGGTACGGGTGTCTCGGGCTCCGCTGGGCCAGGCCGGTTCATCTTCGTTGGAGTCGACCCGATCGACATCGCGCTCGCTTGGGGAACGATGGTTGCCGTTGGCACAGCGCTTGGTGCCGCACTTCGCGTTGTGCGCCCACTCCCGCGCAACATCGCCACCGTCACGCGCGGGCAGACTCGGTAAACTTTGACAATGTTGAGGGTTGTGGTTCTCATCTCGGGAGCGGGGTCAAACCTCCTCGCATTCCTCGAGGACTGCACTGCAGGAAAGGTCCCCGCAGCGGTCGTCGCGGTTGGCTCTGATGTCAACGCCCCCGGACTTGACCATGCTCGCCGTGAAGGTATTCCCACCTTTGTCGAGCCACTCGCAATGGGCGAGGACCGTGACGCATGGGGTAAGCGCCTCGCTGCCGCAATCGAATCATTCACGCCCGACCTCATCATTTTGTCCGGCTTCATGAAACTCTTACCTGCGTCGTTCGTCGAACACTTTGCACCGATGATCCTCAACACTCACCCCGCGTATCTTCCGGAGTTCCCGGGAGCTCACGCTGTGCGTGACGCGCTTGAGTCCGGCGCCACCGAAACTGGTGCGAGCGTCATCGTTGTTGACGCCGGAATGGACACGGGGCCGATACTTGCGCAATCGCGGGTGCCAATTCGCAAAGACGACACCGAATCGACCCTTCACGACCGGATCAAAGTCGTCGAACGGGAGCTCTTGTCCGCCGTGGTTAGAGACATCGCGTCTCGCGAAGACGCAATCGAAGGGAACTAAGTGGTTTCTCGACTGCCGACCCCAGATCGTGAGTTTGATCGCGTACCGATTCGGCGTGCACTGATCTCGGTGAGTGACAAGAGCCGACTTGTTGAGCTCGCGACCGCTTTGGCTGATTCTGGGGTTGCCCTTGTTTCGACCGGCTCAACCTGCACGACAATTCGTGATGCTGGTATCGACGTGACGGAAGTCAGTGAAGTGACAGGATTTCCTGAGTCTCTCGACGGTCGCGTCAAGACGCTGCATCCGTCCATTCACGGCGGCATTCTTGCCGATAGGCGCTACGACTCACACGTTGAGCAATTGGCAAACCTCGGCATCGAGTCGTTCGAGCTCATCGTCGTCAACCTTTACCCCTTCGCCGAGACCGTGGCGAGCGGGGCAGAGGCGGCGCTGGTCATTGAAAACATTGACATCGGCGGGCCAGCGATGGTGCGCGCAGCAGCCAAGAATCATCACAACGTTGCGATTGTTGTCGACCCAACCGATTACGACACCGTAATTGGATCACTCGCTGGCGGCGGGTTGACGCTTGCCCAGCGCCGACAACTCGCAGGTCGAGCATTCGCGCACACCGCCGGATACGACGCCGCGGTGTCGACGTGGATGCAACGGGAGTACCCGAACGACGAAACGCCGTTCGCCCCTTCGCTGCGGATTGCTGCCGACAAGCGCGCAACGCTTCGATACGGAGAGAATTCTCATCAGTCAGCTGCCCTTTATGGGGCGGTAGGCGGCGTCGGGATAGCCCAGGCCACGCAACTGCACGGCAAAGAGATGTCGTACAACAACTACGTCGATGCTGATGCTGCACTTCGCGCAGCGTTCGACCACGCTGAGCCAGCCGTCGCAATCATCAAGCACGCCAACCCGTGCGGGATTGCCGTCGGCGACTCGATTGCGGACGCACACGCACGTGCTCACGCCTGCGACCCGGTGTCGGCGTTCGGGGGTGTGGTTGCAGCGAACCGTCCGATCACCCTGGCTGCTGCGCAGTCGATTTCAGAGGTGTTTACGGAGGTCGTCGTCGCCCCTGCGTTTGACCCAGACGCGTTGACGTTGCTGATGAGCAAGAAAAACCTTCGATTGCTCGCCGTTCCCGTTGGATTCGAACCGGAATCTACAGAGGTGCGGCAGGTCTCTGGCGGGTATCTCGTTCAGGAAGCCGATCGCCGCTTCGCCGCGTCAGCCGAATGGACCCTTGTTGCCGGTAACGCTTCCGACCCCGCGACGCTAGCGGATCTCGAATTCGCGTGGCGTGCGTGCCGAGCGGTTAAGTCGAACGCCATCCTGCTTGCGTCGGGCCGTGCGTCGGTCGGCGTTGGAATGGGCCAAGTTAATCGCGTTGACTCGTGCCACCTCGCGGTTACCCGCGCTGGCGATCGTGCTGCGGGAAGCGTAGCTGCAAGTGACGCGTTCTTCCCATTTGCTGATGGGCTTCAGGTTCTCATCGATGCCGGAGTAACGGCCGTGGTCCAACCAGGCGGTTCCGTGCGCGACGAAGAAGTGATTGCGGCTGCTGTCGCAGGTGGCGTGACAATGTATTTCACTGACGAGCGACACTTCTTCCACTAATTCGTGGCGCATTTCCCGCTTCGAGGAATATGCTGACCTCACAACACAAGGAGTTCCCAATGACCCCCATCAACGCCGTCAAATCGGTTTTCACCAAGTACGCGACCTTTCGTGGAACAGCTTCTCGCTCCGAATACTGGTGGTGGGCGCTCGCGTCAACAATTGTTGCTGGTGTGCTTAATGCCTTGACGGGCGACCTCGACAACCCCAACATGGCGGCGAGTACCCTCGCTCTTGTCTGGGCCGTCGGAACTCTGATTCCTACAATTGCCGTTACGGTTCGCCGTTTTCATGACGCCGGTTTGTCGGGGAAATGGCTCTTGACGCTCCTGATCCCGCTTTTCGCGGTCATCGCGTCGATTACGCAGATTGTCGGAGTCATCGACGCGACTGTTGAATTCTCAGACGATACCGTTGTTGCAATCGCCGGGGCGCTCGTTCCCACAATCCTGACCGCACTCGCCGTCGGTCTTTTCCAGCTGATTGTCACCCTTCTCCCGTCGAAGTCGGCGGAGCAAGGAAACCGTCACGCTTAGATTGCACGGGAGCGTTTCTCAATCCACTCTGCAGATTTCTCGAGCGAGAGTTGACCCCTCGAAACTCCCTGGATGAAATCGAATGCGTCGTCGTGAGCGGCGAAGAGCAGATAACTGTTAATGCGCAGCATATGGTTGAGGGCGATCCACGACGCACGTTTGTTGCCGTCGACAAACGGGTGGTTGCGAGCCAGCGATTCCGTTTGCGCCGCGCACTTCAATTCGATGGACGGATACGCTTCCTGACCCATCAGGGTCGTAGCTGGCCGTTCGAGGGCTGAGTGTACGAGTCCGAGATCACGGACATGAAAGCCAATTGCCTCAAGCTCGACGACGAATCCTTCGAGGCTGAGGTAACGCGTCACGAGTCTTCCAGCCGCTTCATCAACTCGGCATCGCGGTCGAGAATTATCTCGATTGTCCGCCGCATCTCCAGTCGGCTCTTTTGCGTTTCGACGAACAGCTCAAGAGCGTGGGTAACGACCTGTTGTTTCGAAAGGCCGAGAAGGTTGGCGACGTCGTTGAGATCGTTGTCGAGGGCGTCAGGGAGCCGGAGTGTCATTGCCATGACAGCATGGTATCAAAGTGATACCACCATGGCTAGACCTTAATTTCACCGATCGTTTCGCCGTACTCGGTTTCGCCGGACGGATTAAAGCCGATTCGTGCGAAGAATTCGCCAGGCCCCATATCACCCGGCTCCCAGATGGCCGTGATGCGCTGAAAGCCTCGTGACCGTGCCTCGTCGAGAAGTGCAGTGACGGCGAATCGGCCAACGCCCTTGCCCTGCCACTCCGCTTCAACGTTGATTCGCCATAGGCACGCCCGAAACTCTTCTCTTGGGTGGGACGCGTCAAAGTTTCCGCGGATGAAGCCCACAACGGTATCCCCTGACAGAACCACGCGCGCCCACGTCGTTGAGGGGTTGGTGAACGCGTCGGCCATCGAATACGACACGGGGGAGATGTAGTTTTGCTGGCCCGGTCGCAACGTCACATTGTTCGCCGCAACAATGTTTTGGGCGTTGAGCTCCTCGAGTCGAAAATCGGTCATGTTCCCAGCCTACGGCGGAAGTAGACTAGGGACCACGTGTGTACAGGAAGGCTTCGCGTGGAGAAAATCAAGGTAGACGGTGTTGTCGTAGAGCTCGACGGCGACGAGATGACGAGAATCATCTGGCAGTTCATCAAGGAACGGCTGATCCACCCGTACCTCGACATCACGCTCGAGTATTACGACCTGTCGATTCAGAAGCGCGACGAGACTGACGACCAGATCACCGTTGACGCCGCCAACGCAATCAACAAGCACGGTGTCGGAGTCAAATGCGCAACCATCACCCCCGATGAGGCGCGTGTTCAAGAGTTCAGCCTCAAGAAGATGTGGAAAAGCCCCAACGGCACCATCCGCAACATTCTCGGTGGCGTAATTTTCCGTGAACCCATCATCATTTCCAACATTCCCCGGCTCGTACCAGGCTGGAACAAGCCAATCATCGTCGGACGTCACGCGTTCGGTGACCAGTATCGCGCCACTGACTTCACTTTCGACGGCCCCGGAACTCTCACCATCAGCTTCCAGCCGGAGGGTGGTGGCGAGGCTCAGTCGTTCGAGGTTTTCCAGGCGCCGGGTGCTGGAGTCGCGATGGCGATGTACAACCTCGATGCGTCAATCCGTGATTTTGCCCGCGCATCGCTCAACTACGGACTCACACGCAACTATCCCGTTTATCTCTCGACAAAGAACACGATTCTCAAGGCGTATGACGGTCGGTTCAAAGACATCTTCCAAGAGATTTTCGACGCTGAGTTCGCCGACAAGTTTGCCGCTGCCGGCATCACCTACGAACACCGACTCATCGACGACATGGTTGCGAGTGCGATGAAGTGGGAGGGCGGATACGTCTGGGCCACGAAGAACTACGACGGTGACGTTCAATCGGACACAGTCGCGCAGGGATTCGGATCACTCGGTCTCATGACCTCTGTACTCACGACACCCGACGGGCGTGTTGTCGAGGCCGAAGCAGCGCACGGAACCGTCACCCGCCACTACCGCGACCACCAAGCCGGTAAACCAACGTCAACAAACCCGATTGCGTCAATCTACGCGTGGACTCGCGGATTGCAGCACCGCGGAAAGTTGGATGGAAACCAGAATCTCATCGACTTCGCAACGACACTCGAAGAGGTCGTCGTTGCCTCCGTCGAAGCGGGGCACATGACGAAGGACCTCGCGGTTCTCGTTGGCCCCAACCAGAAGTGGGAGACAACGGAAGAATTCCTCGCGACGCTCGATTCGAATCTCCAGAAACGTCTCGCTCAGTAACGCTGGCAAGGTCATGAAAGCCGTTGCGCTTCTTCGTGCTCGCCAAGCGCAACTCCACGGCGTAGCAGGTTGGCACTAGTGTCGACATGGTGAACTCCACAACCGAAAAGTTTCCGTGGGCGGCAATGTCCGCCATCGGGTTCACTGTTTTCGCCACTGTGACATCCGAGTTCTTGCCGACGGGCATGCTTCCGTCGATGGCAGCAGACCTTGGTGTCAGCACATCGCAAATCGGGTTTCTTGTGTCGGTGTGGGCGGCGACGGTCGTCTTGACGGCAATCCCCATGTCGTTGACGACACGGCGATTCAGCAGAAAATCGATTCTCGTCGTGGCGGTAGCACTCTTTACGGCATCCAATGTCATGGCTGCCCTCGCGCCCAACTACGAAACACTACTGATCTCTCGTGTTGTCGGCGGTTTGGGAAACGGCATGTTTTGGATGATTGCGACGGGGTACGTCACAACGATGCTGCCCTCGAAGTGGCGATCCCGAGGGTTCTTGTTCATCTCGGCAGGCGCAAACCTCGCTTTCATCGCCGGACTGCCGTTGGGTTCAGCCCTTGCAGCGGTGAGTGATTGGCGATCTGGGTTCCTCATCATGTCCGCGTTGACAATCGGTGCGAGCGTTGGTCTCTATTTCCTTCTCGTCCCCGTTCCCAATCCGCACAGCGACGGCACAACCAAGAAGAATTCAGTCCTGTCGGACTCAACCTTCCCCATGGTCCTGCTCGGCGTTTCAGGGGTTTTCCTCGTCGTGGGTGGTGGAAACATTTTCTATCCGTACATCGCACCGTTCCTCATCGAGGTCTCCCACTTCACAGCTCTCACTGTTGCTGCACCGCTCGCTGCGTACGGTATTGGCGGGACCATCGGGATTGTTGTCGCAGAACGGCTGGGCAGAAAGCCAGAGAATTTGTCGCGCAACATTTCTCTGTCAATTCTCTACATGGCAGCGATGATGGTGCTCGTCAATGTGGTTGCGCCGTCAACAATCGCGGTAACCGTCGCTGTCGCGCTGTGGAGTCTGGGGTTCGCGGTCACCGAGCCGCTGTTCGGGCAGTACATCATGGAGCTGTCGAGTCCACGACTTCGCGATTTTGCTGGTGCGATGCGTACCACAGCGTGGAACCTTGGAATCGGTGGCGGCTCCTTCGTTGGCGGCCTGTTGCTCGTTCCACTCGGTATCGCCGCGTTGCCCTACATCGGAGCTTCTGTTCTTGTGGTCGGATCGATGGTCGCACTCATCGCGAGGCGCAGGGAACGCGCGCTCGCAGCGCCGTAGAATACAACTACCACCACCCGTTTTCCGAGGAGAACCGTGACCGATCACCAGCACTCAAGCTTCAACGCCCCTCTGTCGGAGGTTGACCCCGAGATCGCGGAGGTGCTTGAACTCGAACTCGGACGCCAGCGTGATTATCTGGAAATGATTGCGTCGGAGAACTTCGTTCCCCGCTCGATTCTGCAGGTTCAGGGTTCTGTTCTTACCAATAAATACGCCGAGGGATACCCGGGGAAGCGTTACTACGGTGGTTGCGAATTCGTCGATATTGCCGAGTCACTCGCAATCGAACGCGCGAAAACGCTCTTTGGTGCAGCGTATGCGAACGTACAACCACACTCTGGTGCCACGGCGAATGCCGCCGTTCTTCACGCCATTGCCAGCAAAGACGACACCATTCTTGGTCTTGAGCTCGCCCACGGTGGCCACCTCACGCACGGAATGAAATTGAACTTCTCCGGCCGCCTGTACAACGCAGTGTCGTATGGACTGAACCCAGAAACGATGCTCATCGACATGGACATCGTTCGCGACAAGGCGCGCGAGCACAAGCCGCGTGTCATCATCGCCGGGTGGAGTGCCTACACGCGCCACCTCGACTTTGCTGCATTCCGCGAAATCGCCGACGAGGTGGGCGCCATGCTCTGGGTTGACATGGCTCACTTCGCTGGTCTCGTCGCTGCAGGTGTACACCCAAGCCCTGTCCCCTACGCCGATGTCATTTCGACGACGGTTCACAAGACTCTCTGCGGGCCTCGCTCGGGATTGATCTTGTCGCGCGACGAAGAGCTTGGCAAGAAACTTAATTCGGCAGTGTTCCCCGGCCAGCAGGGCGGGCCGCTCATGCATGTCATTGCGGCGAAGGCAGTCGCGTTCAAGGTTGCGATGACCGCGGAGTTCAAAGAGCGCCAGGAACGCACAATTCGTGGTGCTCGAATCCTCGCTGACCGATTGGTCGCGCCCGACGCGACTGCTGCAGGTCTCGACGTACTCACCGGTGGAACCGATGTTCACCTCATCCTCGCTGACTTGCGCAACTCTGAGGTCAACGGGTCAGAGGCACAGGACCTCCTGCACGAAGTGGGAATTACCGTCAACCGCAACTCAGTGCCTTTCGATCCGCGCCCACCGATGGTCACGTCTGGTGTGCGCATCGGTACCCCCGCACTCGCGACCCGCGGTTTCGGCGACGCTGAATTTGTCGAGGTCGCAGACGTCATTGCTCACGCCCTCATGCCGAACCCCGACATCGCTGGGTTGCGGGAGCGCGTGACAACCTTGACCGAACGCTTTCCGCTGTATCCCGGCCTCGTTCAGTAAGGGTCGGATGACGGCGCAGATTCTTGACGGCACGGCGACAGCCGCCGCCATCAAGGTCGACCTCGCAAAGCGAGTAGCCCGTCTGGCAGAACGCGGAATCGTCCCCGGCCTCGCTACAGTTCTGGTCGGTAACGATCCAGGTTCTGAGTGGTACGTCGGCGGCAAGCACAAAGACTGTGCAGAAGTGGGAATCGCGTCAATTCGACGTGAGTCGCCCGACACCGCAACTCAAGCCGAGGTTGAAGCCGTAATCGACGAACTCAACTCAAATCCGGCGGTTACGGGGTACATCGTCCAACTGCCACTGCCCGCTCACCTCGACACCGATGCTCTATTGGACCGAATCGATCCGACGAAAGATGCCGATGGGCTTCACCCGACGAACCTCGGGCGGCTCGTTCTTCGTGCAGCTGGAGAGATCACCACACCGCTTCCGTGTACACCGAGGGCGGTCATCGAACTTGTTGAGCGGCACGGGCTTTCCTGGGACGGACTCGACGTCGTCGTCATCGGCCGCGGTGTGACGGTCGGCCGGTCTATCGGTACGCTCCTCACCCGAAAATCGGTAAACGCTACGGTCACCCTCACGCACACCGGGACACGCAATCTCTCTGACCACCTTCGCCGGGCTGACGTGATTGTTGCCGCAGCCGGGTCCGCCTCAATTGTGTCCGCCAAGGATGTCAAGCCGGGTGCAATCGTTCTAGACGTTGGTGTCTCTCGCGTAACGCGGGCAGACGGCACGTCAGCAATCGCCGGCGATGTCGATGCAGATGTGATGGACGTCGCCGCGTGGGTTTCTCCCAATCCCGGGGGAGTGGGGCCAATGACCCGCGCAATGTTGCTATCGAATGTGGTCGATATTGCAGACAGGGCTCAGATTAGTCGATAAACCTGCGCTATATTCAGCTAATGAATAGGTGGAATCGAGCACTAGCTCGGGTTAGGCACCACGGAGGTATCGGACCGTATCTTCGAAACGCATTTCGTGTTGTGGCGACGGGTGATGTTCGCCTCGTCATCAAAAAGATAGTTGCCCTTGTTCTCGACAAGAACGTCGTGACGATTAGTAGGCCCGACACTGACCGCGTCACACGGCCCTTTGTACCTGACCAGGAAACGGAGCCAGTTGAGGCAAAGGTGGTGAGCACATTTGCGGCAACCACGGGATCAAGTGCCGACCTCGCCGTGTCAATCGTGATCCCCTGCTACCAACAGGGCCAATTCCTTTCCGATGCATTGTCCTCTGTTGCGGCATCAACCTCGAGACGTCATCAGTGCGTGGTTGTCGACGACGGCAATTCTTTTACGTCGCAATTGGCCCTCTTGGATCAGCTCATTCCGGCAGCCGAGCACCAAGAATTGGTGATTATTCGACAACCCAATCAGGGGGTGGCCGCGGCGCGAAATGCAGGATTGAAAACTGCCCAAGCAGACACAGTGTTGTTTTTGGATGCGGATGACTTCCTTTCAGTAGGCGCCTTGGATGTGATGCTTGAATCGCTTGAGGCGTCGGGTGCGGACGTTGTGATTGGAGACACATTCCACTGGTCATCGGTTTACCCAGTGGCGGTGGTCCTCCGGCCGGTTCCGGCCCTTGACAATAAGGAAGTTGCGAGTTTCTTGGAATCAGTTGGACCAATAGACATCATCAGGATGTGGGAACGCGGGCTTTCAATTCCAATCCACTCGGCGTTGTTCACGAGGAAAGCACTGAGCGAATTTGATGTTGCACTGAGGTCAAAAGAAGACTTGCACTTTTGGATCAGATTTTTTGCGAGGTCGAACAGAGCCTCCTATCTCGACCAGACGGTCTGCGTTTATCGCCAACATGAATCCCAGTCCACGAAGGTCGATGACGTGAAGAATGGGTTCTATTTCTTGGAAGCGATTCGATGTGCCGTCGCCGACGACGTCAAGCCGGGAGTTAGTGACTTACGCAACATCATCGACCACGTGAAAGCACAATATGGAGCGGAAATCCCCGACATGTGGTGTGACAGCGCGGGCGAGAGAAAATCGTCGCCCCTCGGCGCTGAAATTGCAAAGGCAGGTCATATTCCACAATGAGTGCACTTTGTCAACAGGCACTCACTGTGGGCGGGACGATACACACCCGGCGGGCATGAAAACGAGCACCCCAATCGAGAGCGTTTTCACCATTCCTAAACGATACGCTCGTTCTATGGCTAAGTTGTATTTCCGCTACGGTGCAATGAACAGTGGTAAGAGCACGGCTCTGCTGCAGGCCGCATACAACTATGCGGAACGCGGGCAGCAAGTGCTCATCGCAAAACCCCGCGTCGACACCAAGGGCGAAGCGTCAATCGTGTCACGGTTGGGTGTTGAACGAAAAGTGAATTTCATCATCGGGCCCATGGATGATGTGCGCACCATGTTCGAGTCGTACCGAGAGCAAACGACGGCAACGTCTGGACAAAACGTCGCGTGTCTCCTGATCGACGAAGCACAGTTCCTCAGTGTCGACCAGGTTGACGATCTGCTTCGTATCGCAATCATCGACGACGTGCCTGTTCTCGCTTACGGGATTCGAACCGACTTCCAGACAATCGCTTTTCCCGGCTCGCGTCGCCTTCTCGAGGTCGCGCACGCGCTCGAAGAACTCAAGACGATTTGCCGTTGCGGCCGAAAGGCGATGTTCAACGCACGTCTTATCAACGGGGTATTCGTCTTTGACGGTGCACAGGTAGCAATCGACGGCGTAGACGTTACCTACGAATCGCTGTGCGGAGCGTGTTACCTGCGCGAATCAAAGGGCATGCTCGCCCACGGGTTCAACCGCCCAGACGCTTTCGTGGCAACCCTCGCGCCAGACTCAGACTTCAGTTAGTCGGTCGTCAGCAGTTGAGTCTCTGCCAGCTCGCGGTAGAGCGGCACGGAGTCAATGAGCTCGTCGTGTGTGCCCGTTCCGAGAACCCGACCGTTTTCGAGCACGACGATTTGGTCACTGTCAACGACGGTTGAGAGCCTATGAGCGATGACGATGAGTGTGCGATTGGCTGAGACGCGGTCGATTGCTTCCTTCATCAGCTGTTCGTTGAGACCATCAAGGCTTGAGGTTGATTCGTCGAGCAGGAGAACGGGCGGAGCCATCAGCAGTGCTCGAGCAATCGCGAGTCGTTGACGTTCACCACCGGAGAGCAACACTCCACCTTCTCCAACCGGTGAATCGAGCCCGCGTTCGTTTCGATCGACGAGGTTGGACAGGTTGACATCGGCGAGCACGGCGACGCAATCCTCGTCAGTCGCGTCTGGCGCGCCGAGGGTGAGGTTGTCGCGAATGGAACCCGCGAGGACGGGGGCGTCCTGCTCGACGTAACCAATGTGCGAGCGGAGTTCTGTGCGGTCAAGCTGACGAATGTCGTGTCCGCCGAACCGCACCGATCCGCCGGAAACATCGTAGAACCGCTCGATGAGCGAAAGAACCGTTGACTTACCAGAGCCACTCGGCCCAACAAGTGCGACCCTGGTTCCCGTCGCAACCGTGAACGAGACGTCCTGCAAAATTGGCGTCTCGTCTGTGTATGAAAAGTCGACGTTTCGAAGTTCAACAGCTACAGGGCCGAGGTCGTCGGGGACGGTGGCGGTGACGACGTCATCGACGGTTTCCGATGGGAGGTCGATGATTTCCTGAATCCGACCGAGGGCGCCAAGGGCTTGTGCAACAGACGTGAATGCACCGATGGCCGAGCCGAGCGGCATGATCATCATGAACAGAAACAAGATAAAGGACACGAGTTGCGCGATGGTGATGGCCTCGCTCGCGACACGGAATCCGCCAACACCGAGCACAACGAGGAAGGACACCTGCATTGCGATGCTGGAAATGGGGACGACGAAGGCAGAGATTCGTGCGACGTGGAGGCCAGCATCCCACGCTGACGTGGCGTCCGATTCAACCGACGTGATTTCGCGGCGGATCGCATTTGCCGCACGAACCGTTCGAACGGCTGAAATAGAGCGCTCAACCGAAGCCGTCAGGTCGCCAACGCGGTCCTGCGCCTGGCGCGAAAACTTGCGAATCTGACGCGAGAGGACGATGACGATAGCCATCGACGAAATCACGACAGTGAACGTGAGACCGAAGAGAACAGCGTCAATGAATAACATCGCAATAATTGCGCCAACGAATGTCACCGAGCCCCCAACGGCCTCGACGAGTCCTTGAGTAAGCACGGCCCTCAGCATCGTTGAGTCTGCACCGACACGGGAAACGAGGTCACCTGTTCGGCGCGAGTCGAACGAAGAGATGGGGAGGTTGAGGAGACGGTTGACGAGGTGCTTGCGCGACGAGAGCACGACGCTTTCACCCGTCCGCTGCAGAAGATAGTGCCGGACGCTCGACAGAAGCGCCCCACCGACAACAAGCGCAATAAGGATAGGAACGAGCCACCCGACGTCGTTACCGTTCTGCACGGCGGTGATCACCTGCGAGACAACGAGCGGTTGGCCGAGGGCGAACCCCGCTCCAACGAGGCTCAGTGCAATAACGACGCCAAGGATTCCCTTGTGCTCAAGCAGATACGGCATCAAATCACGGAACGTTGCCTTCGGGCCCTCAGGCTCTGCGCCCGCGGGACGTCTTCCAAAACGGGGAATAGC